>CAZODA010000005.1:0-124831 GCA_964578485.1 uncultured Alkalitalea sp.
ATTTCAATTCCACTATGGTACGATTAAAAGCCGTTGTTTTTAATTAAAAAAACAACGTATTTATTGAGCTAAAGATAGTTTTTTATCATGATTTTTCAAATCAAAAGTTGTCGATGCTTAATAGTTGAAAAACCATGGGGCTGCGACGACAAAAGGCAAATGTCTGAATTTCAATATGTCAAAGAGCTTTATTTGTTGTTTTAATATTCAAAGGGGCTAATTAACACTTAAAATTTTGGTGATCGACGATTAAATATTATATAAAATTGTCAATCCCGGTGCGTTTCATTCTTATTACTTCTTTTTCAAGCTAGATTTCTTTCCGTATTTCCGTGCTTTAAATATTATTAGGTTATCAGTTTTTAGATTCATTATTTTTGATGCTTTAAAATTGAGTTCAGCTAATTTCACTTCTGTTATTTCATTTTCAAAAATTGAGTTTATGTCCAATTGAGATATTTACGACAAGGTTTTAGCAATGCAATTAATGTCAGCACTATAAATCAAAACAACATGTATGTTTTTAATATTCTCTAAAGTTTATAAAAGTGAATTTCGATAACTTTTTACCATTACTCATTAATTGAACTTCTCTTTGGGATGTTGAAGCAACACAGGGTATTTGTTGTTTTTTGAAAAGTAATACAGTCTTATATACAAAGGTTTGTTCTCCCATGATATGGATAACAATATTATTACCATTGAATTTTAAACAAATATTCTTTACTAAATTGCGAGCTAAAATATCCACTTCAATACTACTGGCTTCGGGAGGAATAAAGGGGAAAGGTTCATCAACTATTTTTCCATATTTTTGTTTGGCTAATCGAAGTTGGCTGGCACCCCACTCGTTTAAGGGATGATTAGAAATATTAATCAACATAAGATTTCTTTTAGCTTTTTATAATTTTCTATTAAAGAGGACTCAAATTTATCTGATTCCACACTTTGAGTAAATCCGCCATGGTTAATATCATTTCGTTTTGTAGTAAGACTACAATATATTCCTGAAACTTCCACCAGATTATTAATTTTTTCAAGTTTCTCTTCTATTTCATTTTCAAGTTCATCTTTTATTTCATTATTTTGTTTGTTGTTATCTTCTGTTCCTTCTTTAACTTTTGACTTTGCATATTTTGTATTTAAGAGTTTTGAAATGATTTCACGAACATTTTTTCCATTATAATTTTGATCAATTTTAATACAAATTATAGTAATAATAGCCTCCTGCAATTGGGTAATTCCTTCTTGAATTAACCCTTTATTAATACACCAATTAACACCTTCCAATAAGTTACAATAATTGTTTTTTTCAAAAGGTTCTAATTCAAGGTTGACCTTTTTTAAAATTGGCTTAAATGGTTTAATAAGAACTCCTTCTATTTCATTAATTTGTTCATATGCTTTAACATGCAAATCACCTGCTAGAATTTCTTTACCTCTATTAGTACGGAAATTTAGTGAAATGTTTTCCAACATTTTCATAATGTTTCGGAGGCGATTTGCATCTTTATTTTTACCTTTTGTATCTTTTAAAATAGGAGTGAGTTGGTCAATTGTTAGCTTTTTAAGCATTTCCGAATTTCCGAGTTTCAGAAAATTATTGCCTGCTATTGTCCAGTCATGTAATAGTGAGAAACTTGTAAGGTTTAATATTGGTGCTTTCCTTGGTTCCGGACAAGGATACTTCGCTTTTATTTCGTTTTTATTTCCAAGATTTTCAAAAGCCCCATAATAAATTCCTAACACCTTTATTCCTTTAATAAATTTTGCATAATTTAAAAGAGTCATACCTAACATAGGTAATGATCGAAAACTATGTGTTATATCGTATATAACTTCATCACCTTGTTTTAAACATTCATTTATTATTTTAAAAATTTCCCATATTTCATCTTCACTACTACCCACAGGTATTAAAATGTGTTTTAAATCCTTACCAGATTCCTTTTTTAAATTGTTAAAATTGTTTTTTAGAGCTTCTTTTGTACAGAATATTAAATATTTATCAAAGTTGTTGGCCAATAATTCTATTATTGCAGACTGGACGTAGGTTACAACTTTGCTTTCTTTATTATTTATGTGATATACACAGGATTCGTATTTTCCTATACCTAAAAAACTAATTAATATTTTTCTTTTCACAATATTTTATTTTAAAGTTATTTTTACCCATCCCATAGGTTCATAAATGTTGGAAATAATAGAGCGTGTAACAGGGAATATTTCTGTTTTTTTGCTTCTCTGTCCTTTTGGCGGTTTCCCTAACTCATATTTCTCGCAAAAAACTTTAAAACTGTCCTTGTCTTTTTCATAAATAGCCATGGCAATGCTGTTATCAAAAAAGCTTTTTCCTGATCCTATCCTGATAAAAAATGTGGCTTTATTGGTTTCATATGCTTGTTTGATTTCTTTTATTGTTTTATCGTAAAAGTTATTCAGTTTGATTTTAATTTTTTCAGGTAAATTTATGGATTCCTTTTCCAGAATATCATATTCTGTGACTAAAGAGTTATAAGCAAAGACGTTTATTTGACTAATGGGATTTTCCTGATTTATTTGTGGCAATTTTATATCTATGTCTGAAGAAAAGCCTTTTTTGATACAGGTTTTCACCTGTGGTACATTATTGCTTCGTGGTTTTGTTAAGTGTAAACGTTCGGTTTTATAAATCACAAGTGCGTTAGAGGAAAATGGTTTTGAATCTCCAATGCTTAAATCTAAATAATGTCTTTTATAGCATTCTTCAAATTTACCAAGGAAATCTCTGGTGAATTGGTTAAGACGATTTTTATTATTGTGTTGTTCTGATATTACTTTATCAATATAATCGTTAAGAGTTGACCTGCCATCAGTTGTGTCAATTAACCAATTGTAAAACAAGGCAGTTTTTATAGCTCCTTTAATAGATGAACCGGGTATGACAGGTAGCCCATTTGAGGTATAACAACATAGTATTTGTTCATTGCCTGTTTCCCTATTTGGATAAGGTATCACCTTTTTTGCGATATTCTCAGGAGATTCATTCAGTACATTTTTAATAAAATTTTGTAAATCTACGGATGTACCTGTTTTAGATTTATTAATAGATTTTGATACATATTCGGAGAAAAAGGCGATCTTGTTTTTAGTTAATAATAGATTTTGAAATTTTTCAGGATCAATTCTAAATAGTTGTTTATCCTTAATAAAAAAATCGCTTATAGGCGATAATGTTTCACCTGTTCCTATTGATACCGGCGTATAGGTTTCAATATTCATATATCTTGGTTTTTTTGCCATAATGTTTTAAAGTTTGAATGCAAGGGTATTAGAAAAATCTTGCCATAACGTAAGTAGCTACCATTGTCATTAGGTGAGATGTCTACAATTCTACCTGTTACTGGGTATGTAACAATAGCTCCATCAGATATCATATTAACAAATTTCAATCGACCGTTGTTGGTTGTTCTACGTCCACCTCTAGTTGTAATTTGATAAAATTCAAAAGCATCATTTTCGTTTTCAGCAGGGTTAGCAATTGAAGCAGAAAGATAAGGCCAGGTTGGATCATCAACAAATGATTTGTGGTTGTGAAACCGGATTTTTTCGAATAAGCCACAGCCTGATGAACGGTCGCCCCCTAACCCTTCATCGGGTAAGAGATTTAATACGGTTTTTAGTTTTTCTTTCTCATCAGGCGGTAAATCTTCATTCAGGTAAAAATAGTAACCTGCTTCAAAATCAGAGTTTTCAGGAAATGAAAACAATATATTGCTTTGATTGTATAAACGATGTTCTTCCTCGGTTGTGTGTACTTTAACTTTTTGTACAGTTATTTCCTTAATGACTGGAATACTTGCTAAATCCTTTTTTGAAAGTTCTGAATTTAAACAAAGTAATTCATCATTAATTAAAGTGCATTTTTCTGGATTTAACCACTTTTCAGGTAAAATGCCTTGTCCTACAATAGATTCGGAAACAAAATTTATTTTTTTGATTTTTTTGTGTTCTTCAGTTTTATACAGATTTGCAACGATTGGTTTAGGCAAAAATCGTATGGTTTTTTCTTTATGTTTGAAAAAGTAAAAAGCTGAGGATAATTGAATTTCATCATTTTTGAATTTTGAAATTAATCCGGATGCATCACCAAAAACTTTGGACCATATATTTATTAATGCTGAAAATATTAGATCAGAAGGAGGGTATTTGATAACTGCATTCATGTTTTGCAACTCACCTTCAGGCAAAATTTCACCAAAATGATATTGACTTCCCGGTGTTGCTATGAGTTCTACTATTTTCATCATTGTTTTCTCCAATATTTATCTGTAATAAAATCTTCATGCCGGTTTTCCTTTTGGGAATAATAATCAGCAATGGTTCGTTTCTTTATCACAATGTTTTTAAATTTTAGGCGACCATAACCTCTCGTTCCACTACCCCCGAGATAGTCATCTTCAAGCAGTTGAAGGGCTTTTGTGATTTCAGCAAGATGTGAATCTTTCTTATTATCGTCATACAAATCGTAAATTATACAGAATTGAAAAATAGCACCTGCAGGAACCCGTTCCATTTGCCTGGGATCTTTAGCAGCTCCCTTTGTTCGCTCAATGCGGTTTTCCCATTTACTTTCGGTCCATTGCATTTCCATGTATTCTTGGTTGAAAGTGTCTTTAAATTTGCTTGTATTAAGCGTGGCATCTGAAACAATGATACGTGATATTTCACCGGTAGTACTACTACCGAAAATGGTAGAAACAGGTTCTACATCTTGCTCTACACTTTTAAATTTATATACTTTGGCAAGCAAACTTCTCAGCTTCCCTTTTAATGAACTACCCGGTATATAAGGTACACCTTCATAATTAGATTTTAAGGGAACTGTTTTGATAACATTATTATCTATTCCACCTATATCGCTAACTGAGGATGACCCCCCAATATGTAGCCCTGTGATAAGTTCTATGTCACCATTTATTATTATTTTTCCTGTTAATTTCATTTTTATTAAATTTTAGTTGATTATTTTTTTTTGCCATAATATTTATGATAAGCAACAATAGCTTCAAATACTTTCTGAAAATCTGTTAGCAAGATATTTTTGCTGATCAGGTAGTCTAATGTTATAAAAAAACCTTTTACTTTATTGGGGTTTTGTTGACGGGCCAACAAATATGTGATTTGAGGACGTAGTAATTGTAATTCGGTTTCATTTGATGCCAATCTTACCTTATCATATAGATTACGTATTTGTGAAGTACTTATATCTACAGCAAATTTGATGACAAATTTTTTAAGAAAATCAACTGCGTTTTTCGCTTCTTCAGGATCATTCAATTTGGCAAACTGAAGAAGTTTATCGGGATAACCTTCTTTGATTTTGTTAAGTTCATTTAAAACCCTTATCAATTCATCCTTATTTCGACTATTTGAATACTTGTGTTTTTCTTGTGTTTTGTTCATGATTTGTAATTTTTAAGTTCATATTCGGCTAAGCGTGCTGCAACGGGGAATATCATTGGATTTCCTTTTTCTTTATTCATAAAGGCGTTTAAAATCAGCTCTTCATATTCTTTTATCAATTCTTCAATTTCTTTTTTGTTTCCGCGTTTTACATTTCGCAGATAGTAGTATAAACGCCATACACGAGGAATGTCCATGCGTCCTTTGTGTGAATGTTGCAAGGCTGCAGCAAAACCTTTGCTGCTATCTCTTATTCTTGAGATTAAGGCTTTGCTTTCTTTTCCTTTTTTAATTAAATCAACAAGCTTTGCAGTAATTTTAAGTAAGTGATAAAACTCATTCCAGGTAAATATTTCTCCTAAAACAGAAATGCGATTTTTATTTTTTGAAGCATTCTTAGCTCGTGCTAAGTCTTCTTCAGCTTTAGTAGCTAGTTTTAATAGGGGAAAAGTTGGTTTGAATAATATAATGGAAGCTGAACATGTGATTTCCTTTTTAAGTTGGAGGTCTTTTTCCTTTAGTGTCTTTTTTGCAAACTTCCGGAATTTTGCATGAATAAATTTTGCAAACTCTAATACTGCATCATATCCTCCAAGGAGAAAACTGTCATCACCTCCGGCAAAAACGAGATAAATGTTATCCTTAAATTCATATTCAATTTCATTAAATTGAAATTTTTCGTTTCTACGAATATTTTTTAATTCATTTCCAAAAAAGTCTGTAAGTTTATTTGAAAGTTTATCTGCTGCCTCTTTTGTCTTTAAATTTTTGAAACAATTTCCAAGATCATCAATATCGATTTTTAAAGAAGCAAGTAAATCACTTCCTGTACGTTGTTTGGCAAATGAGGCAAGAGAATCAAAAGTGATGATTCCTTTTTTAACAACGTTATTATCAACAAGTTTTTCGTTGCAATTTTCCCAAATAGGTATATCCTTTGGAGTTTGATCTTTTAACTTTTTATTTTGAGGCAGATGAGAAGGATAAGGATCGAAAAATCCGGAGATTGATCTTCCTTGTTGCAGTTTGTCCCGTCCAGCTTGTTCTTCAAGTAAACCGCGGTAATATGCAAAATTTGATTCCAATTCTTTTTCATCCGGCACTTTAATATAAGAAAGTACCAGATTTAGTTTTCCAATTCTTTCTTTCTTTTCATATGTTTTGCGAAGTTCAGGCCATATTTCATTTAAGTTAGGTGGCATGGGTACTTTGAGTAAAAAGTAACCTCCTTCAGAAATTAATGTGGAGCCTTTTAATTCATCTTTAAGTTTTTCACTAATTTCATTAGTGGTCTTATCTATATGTTGAGAATGAAGTTTTATAATTTGAGCAGCATCTTTGTTTTTTACAGAAAAAATATAGCGCTGTATTGCTGTTACATCACCTTTAATTAATAATAGCTTTTCTTTATTCATAAATGCGAATTTTTAAATGTTGTTTTTTAGCATCAATAGTTGCAACATCTTTAGAATTATATAAATATTACCACATTTTAAATGGTTTATATTTTTCAATATTCAACAGATGTTTATTTAATTTATAGCATTTCGATTTTAATCATTTTTTCTAACTAAGATTACGATATGCTTTACGATATTTTATTGTTTCATTATGGCGTTTTTTAAAATTCTAGATTAGTATTTCTTCACGCTACTTCTATCCATCCAAATCCGATGGCGCTTTTTTCACTAATTCCTGCGTTCCATATCATTTGGTGGATTTTAATTTGTGCATTTAATTCAAATTCAAAAAGGTTTCCAATTATTCTTGATTCTTCTTTTGTTCCCGGTTTAATGAGAAAGCCTGCCCTTTTACTTTCTGTTGTTATATTTAGAATAATTTCTTTGGCTTTTTTGTTGTGAGTGCTTTCATATTTTTCACTAATATGTTTTATTGCCAAGGATTTAAAATTAGGATTATTTGGGCTTAAATATGTTGCATATTTGTCATTCTCATTTTTAACGCTAACAACCCATGGGCTATGTAATTTATATTTCATTAGTGGTTTAAATTCGGGCTCGGATAGTGTTTCAACACTTGTAACCATTAATTCAATGCCATTAAATTTATCTCCTAAATACAGTTCCTGCTGTTTAAATAGGCCTTTCATAAAATTGCTTGCAATGTCATTTACATCAAAAGCCACTTTTAGGTAAATGTTTTGGTTATTAATTTCAAAGAGTTTCCTTTCCTTATGAAGAATTGGCTTTCCGAAGTTGAGTCTTGAAAATGTAAATAGTTTATAAAGTTTATTTATTGAAGTTCCATAACCTTTTTTATGTAGGAAATCTGCAAAATCAGCATCAGCTTGTTTTAAAACTTTATATATCCAGGCACTTATATAATATTGATAATCCATTGGCAGCATCTTATACTTGCCTGTTTTTTTGAATGTTAAATTGAATCTCATTTGTTTTTGTTTTAGGGTAATTGTAATTAATTTGAGATTTTAATATGCCTTTGGAGTTTTAAATTTAAAATATCAAATTGCCATCTACTGTCTTTTTAAATTTTATTTTATTTATGGAGTCAGTCATTTTTCCTTTCACAAAAATTTTAAGTTCTTCCGGTTCTTGAATTATAATTTCATCGCACAATCCTGTTATAAATCGTCCTACGCCATCAAAGCTGTACACTTTTGCTTCGTATTGATATTTTGTGGAATCAATTTTCTTAATAAAAGGTTTTGCCAGAGGATATTCTTCTTTTAGTAGTTCACATGCTCTGAGTGATAATATTAGTTTCACTTTAATTTTTTTATTGCTGCTCATTCTAAAATGGTCTAACTCTGCTTCTTTATGTTTATTTTGGAAACTCCATTTTTCGTTTAGCAGATACACATATGAAATGCGTGAATTTTTGAAGATTTTATTTCTCTGATCTTCAATATCAAAGGCCCATACAGAGATGTAATTTGTGTTAAATTTGTAAGGTTCAACAAGTCTGTCGGATTGTTTATTACTATTAGCCGACTGATAGCCTTTAAGTATGACTTTTCGTTTTTGCTCAATTGCTTTTATAAGTAGGTTGATGTTTTGTGAATGTTGCCGGTTGACAAGTACGCGTGCTACAGCAGGAACTTTATATAGAGCATAAAGTTTTTGAACAAGATTTTGTTTGATTACATTTTCGGAAGATATTGCATGTATTGCTTGATATAAGATTTGAGCTTCTTCACGTGAAAAATGTATCAGCTGACTCAATTCTTTAAAATAGGGAGATTGTTTATCTATATAGTAAAGTCCATCCACCGGACGAGGTAGTATAAATCCAGCATCACGGATTGTTCTAATATAGCGTCGTGCAGTACGTTCGCTTAGCTCTAAGCGGTCACAGATTTGGTCAATACTGTACTTAATGCCACTTGACAGCAGCATTATCATTTTTAGCAGTTTTATTAATCTGGGCTGGTCCGGCATAAGGTGGATTTTAATATTAAATTAAGGTGACTGTAAAAAAGGGATATGTAAATATACTTAAAAAATCATATATTTTTAAAAATGAAGGTTAAACATTTGATTATCAATTTTTAAAAGTTTTAACTTGCATTGTTTTATGTTCGTTGGCGTACACTCACTGTTCATAATCAAACATTTAATAAGTTTTTAATTTTGAGTGTGTATGTCATAACTTTTTGATTATTTGTGTTTTAACAAACTTGGCTTGATGATTGTTAAAGTATTGGTATTAAAATTTAATTTGAAAAAACGATACTATGAGTAAAAGTATCATAAGGGTAGAAGCCCTTCATAAGTCATATTTTACCGGCAGCAATCCCCTTCATGTATTAAAGGGTATAGATCTCGATATTTCCCAAGGTGAAATGGTGAGTATAATGGGTTCTTCGGGATCAGGAAAATCTACCTTGCTCAATGTGCTTGGTATTTTGGATAATTACGATGAGGGAAAATATTATTTGGATGGTATTCATATTACAGATATGAATGAAACTCAGGCTGCAAAATTCAGGAACAGCTATATAGGTTTTGTTTTTCAATCTTTTAATCTTATTTCTTTTAAGAATGCTTTGGAAAATGTAGCATTGCCACTTTATTATCAAAGTGTTAGTCGTAGGAGGCGTAATGCTATAGCTCTTGAATATTTAGATAAGATGGGTTTACGAGCTTGGGCTCATCATTTACCTTCGGAGCTGTCGGGTGGTCAAAAGCAGCGTGTTGCAATTGCGCGTTCTTTGATTTCTAAGCCCAAGGTTATTTTGGCTGATGAACCTACCGGTGCATTGGATTCTGTAACTTCATCTGAAATGATGGATATCCTTCAGGAGGTAAACGATAGTGGTATCACCATAATAATTGTTACCCATGAAACTTTGGTAGCTTCTCGTACGAAACGAATAATACGCCTGCATGACGGGCTTATTGTTTCTTCACAAACAAATCGTGAATTTACAGAACAATTAACAAGTCCCATTCACCAGCAATAAAGCTTGCAAATTTATAATGGAAGCATCCGGTAGCAAATAAAAAATACTGAATTAATGATTGACTATTTCGAAGAAATATTTACCACTTTAAAGCAAAATAAGCTTCGTGTCATTATGACCGGCTTCAGCGTTGCCTGGGGTATTTTTATGCTTTTATTACTCCTTGGTTCGGGAAAAGGTTTACAACAGGGAATTGAAAATAATTTCAGAGGCATTTCCACAAATGCTATCTGGATAAGTAGTGGCGAAACAAGTGAAGCTTATGAAGGCATGGGAATTGGTCGTCGCATCCAATTTACAAATGAGGATTATGAATACTTAAAAAAGGAGTTAGACGGTGTCGGCAATATTTCGGGTAGGATGTATATGCGTGGTAGTGCTCCCCTTTCATACAAAAATGAATATGGCATTTTTACGCTAACCTTTATTATGCCTTCATATATGGGCATAGAAAAACTTGATTTAAAAAAGGGCCGTTTCATAAATGATATCGATATAAAAGAAAGGCGCAAGGTTATTACCTTGTCAACTCCCATTGCTGAAATTCTTTTTAAAGATGAAGAGCCTTTAGGAAAGTATGTTAAGGCCGGAAGGGTGATATTTCAGGTTGTAGGAATATTTGAGGATTATGGTAATCCCGAGAGTCGTAAGGCTTTTCTTCCAATTTCCACCGGCCAGGGTGTTTTCTCAGGCGATAATAAAATTGCAAATATTGCCCTAACTACAACTTCCTCTTTGGTAGAAGAAAATAAACAAATTGAAGCTAAAATCCGAACCATGCTGGCACGTAAGCATCGTTTTGCGGATAGTGATGATAATGCTTTGTTTATTTTTAACACTCTTGAAAGTTTCAGCCAGATTCAGGGAGTCTTTGCCGGTATAAGAATGTTTATTTGGATAATTGGTGTTATGACCATAATCGCCGGAATTGCAGGAGTTAGTAATATCATGATAATACTTGTAAAAGAGCGAACTAAAGAAATAGGAATAAGAAAGGCTATAGGTGCATCTCCATGGAGCGTTATTCGTTTGGTTTTATCCGAATCATTGTTTATTACTGCTATTGCAGGATTTTTTGGCTTACTCTTTGGCATGGGTGTTTTAAATCTGATTAATATGATTCTTGTTAATATAGCCCAGAGTAATCCGGATGTAAACAGGTTCTTTTATAATCCTACGGCCGACTTTGGGGTGGCTGTGTCGGCTGTTGTTTTATTGGTTGTAGCAGGACTTATAGCCGGCTACATTCCGGCTCGTAAGGCAGCTTCAATTAAACCTGTTGATGCTTTGTATGATGAATAAAAAAGTTTTTTTTTATCCCTTAAGTTAATTTTAAAATTAAAATATTGTGTTCGACCGGGATCGTTGGCAAGAAATTTTGAATGCCATAAAACAAAATAAGTTAAGGAGTGCCCTTACAGCTTTCGGGGTTTTCTGGGGTATTTTTATGTTGGTTGTAATGACCGGTTTTGGGAATGCCTTAATAAATGGTGTTACCGATGGCATGAAACATTTTGCCACCAATAGTGCCTTTATGTGGAGTTCTAATACCACAAAACCATATAAAGGATTTAAGAAAGGCCGTTGGTGGAGTTTCAGTAATGAAGATATGAAGTTAATTCGAGAACAGGTTCCCGAAGTTGAAGTTCTTGCTCCCCGCTTAGAAGGTTGGGCTATATCGAATGGAGAAAATGTTTTTAGAGATCTTAAGAGGGGCTCATTTTCGGTGATGGGCGATTATCCGGCTTATAATATAATGGATCCAAGTGAAATGGTCTATGGGCGTTTCATTAATGATATGGATATTCGATTGGAAAGGAAAGTTTGTGTTATTGGAGAAAGAGTATATGAAGTAATGTTCGATAAAGGTGAAGATCCGGTTGGTGAATATTTAAAAGTTAGTGGTGTATATTTTCAAGTGATTGGAGTTTTTAAAACCTTAAATCCAAATATTCAGATTGGAAGCAATAAGAAAGAACAAATCCTTATTCCTTTCACTTCAATGCAGCATATTTATAATTATGGTGATAGGGTTCATTATTTGGGATTTATAGCTAAAGAGGGTTATAATGTTGCTGATGTGTCGGAAAAGGTAATGGAAGTTATAAAGAAAAACCATTCCGTGGCTCCTGATGATTTGGAGGCCATTGGTCATGTGAATGTTCAGGAGATGGTGAAATCTATGTCTTACCTTTTTATTGGAATAAATCTTTTAATATGGATAGTTGGTATAGGAACTCTGATAGCAGGAGGTGTTGGGATAAGTAATATTATGGTTGTAGTTGTAAAGGAAAGAACAAGAGAAATAGGAATTCAAAGGGCTATAGGAGCAAGACCTGTTACCATAATATCGCAAATATTAACCGAATCGGTTTTTCTTACTACAATGGCAGGCTTTATTGGTTTGGCTATTGGAACTTTAGTTCTTGAAGGAATAGGAATGATTCTGTCGTATGCTCAAACACATGCGACAAGCGAAGAGCCTGCCTTTTTTATGAATCCCGAAATAGGTTTGCCTCTTGCTGTTGTGTCACTGATAATATTAATTATAACCGGCCTCATTGCCGGTTTGGTACCCGCCCAACGAGCTGTAAGAATTAAACCCATTGAAGCCCTACGACATGAATAAAAAAATTGTTTTAATTTCTGTCATTAGAAATTATAAGCTTGATGATTATAGTAAGTATTAAACTTGTTAGTATCAGATTGATAGCACTTTAAACTTTTATTTGTATAGATAAATATCATTAAAATCAATAACAATGAAACGTTTTTTTAAATTTTTTGCTGTAATAATTTTTACCGCACTTATTTTATGGGTCTTTGTTTATTTATATAAAAAAACCAAGACTTCTCCGGTAGTATTTGAAACAGAGCAAGCCCAAACTATTGATATTATTAATAAAACTGTTGCTACGGGTTCGGTTATTCCACGTCGCGAAATTGCCATTAAGCCTCAGGAAAATGGTATTATTCGTGAAATATTTGTTGATCCCGGTGATGTTGTAAAGGAAGGTGATCTTATAGCACGCATACAGATCATTCCTGAAATGATAGAGGTGAATGCTGCAGAGAGCAGACTCAACAAGGCTCAATTGGAGTATGAAAATGCAAGGGTGGAATTTGAACGTAAAAAAGAATTGTTTGAACAACAGGTTATAGCTCGTTCAGAATTTGAAGCCGAAGAATTAAAATATCGTACCAGACTTGAAGATTTAAATGCTGCTGATAACCACTTGCAATTAATTCAGGAAGGAGTAACCAGAAAAATGGGGGCTCAAACAAATACTTTAATTCGATCAACAACAGATGGAATGATATTAGATGTTCCGGTGCGCGAAGGAAATTCTGTTATACGTAGTAATGCTTTTAATGAAGGAACAACTATTGCTCTTATTGCTGATATGTCGGAAATGATTTTTGAAGGGCATGTAGATGAAACGGAAGTTGGAAAAGTTAGGGAAGGTATGTTGTTAACCCTTACTATTGGCGCTCTACAAGGTCATACTTTCGATGCCCTTTTGGAATATATCTCTCCCAAGGGGCGTGAAGAAAGCGGTGCCATTCAATTTGAAATACGTGCCGCAGTTACACTTCAGGAAGATTTTTTTATTCGTTCGGGATATAGTGCTAATGCAGATATTGTTTTTGATAGACGCGACAGTGTTTTGGCAGTAAATGAAAAAGTTCTGCAATTTAGGGAAGATATAGTATTTGTAGAAGTTGAAACAGCTCCGCAGGAATTTGAAGAACGTGTAATAAAGATTGGTTTATCTGATGGCATCAATACTGAAGTATTGGAAGGCCTTAATTTGGAGGATAAAATTAAAATTCCGGGAATATAAAATCTGTTATTACTGTTTGTAAATCTTATTTTGTCAAAACAAAAAGTAAAGGATAAGTTTGCAGGATCAAAAAAAATATTTTTTGATCTAATAAATATAGATCAGTTTATCTTTCAATAAAGAGAAAAGAGTTATTATCCCGAAAAGGGGAAGCAAAAATAAATATTAAATTATGAGATTTTTAAATTCTGTATTAATTGTTGGTCTGTTGATAATTTCAGCAGGCGCAAAAGCTCAAGACGTAGTCTGGAGCCTTGAAGAATGTATAAACCATGCGGTTGAACACAACCTTAGAATAAAGCAGCAATCATTAAATGCCGACTATGCTGAAAATCAGTATGAACAAAGTCGGAATATTCTTTATCCCACTTTAAATGCCAATTTAGGGCACACCCTAAGTAAAGGACGTGTTAGGGATGAAGGGAATTATGAAACTTTTTCGGATAAAACAGCTAATAACTCCCGACTGAGTGTATCGTCAAATACTATACTGTTTGAAGGCTTGTCACGCAGAAATACTATAGAAAAGAATAAAAACAGCTGGCAGGCAGCTCTAAAAGATGTTGAAAAGGCAGAGAATGATTTGATATTAAATATTACTGCTTTTTATTTGCAGATTTTATTCGATAAAGAATTGTTGGAGGCCGCATATCGGCAATTGGAGGTTGTTGAAATGCAAATGGAAAGGACAAGAAAGCTTGTGGATGCCGGCAGTACCCCGGAAGGAGATTTTCTTGAAATTCGCTCTTTGGCTACGCGTGAGGCACTTACTGTAACACAGCTTGAAAACAATCTTGCCCTTTCTTTGCTGGATCTTGCCCAGGCGCTTGATTTGGAAGATGTAACAAATTTTGATGTTCAGTTTCCTGAAATCCCTGAATTAGATGGAGCTTCTTTGATTGAAAGCTCTGAGATTTTTAATTATGCTGTGGAAAATATGCCCCAGATAGAATCATCAAAATTTAAACTTAAAAGTAATGAAATGGATGTGATGATAGCTCAAGGCAGACTATGGCCCCGACTTTCATTTGATATGGGATGGGGAACACGGTATTTTACAGCGAGCGGAGCAGATCACCCATCTTTTAGCAATCAGTTTAAAAATCAGGCAGAAAGATATTACGGTCTTAGTCTATCTATTCCAATTTTTAATGGTCTGCAAGCACGTACAGGAATTAATAATGCGCAGATAGGAATGATGAATGCACAATATGAATTAGAATATCAAAAGCAAATATTGAGGAAAACCATTCAACAAGCATACGCTGATGCGGAAGCTGCTTTCAGGCAATACCTTGCAGGACTGGCAGCAGTAGAGTCCTACGTAGAGTCATTCAGATATACAGAAAAACGCTTTGAAGTTGGATTACTTAATCCGGTTGACTATAACGTGGCTAAAACAGAATATATGAACGCTGAATCAAATCTTATACAAGCTAAATATTCCTATTTACTGAGACTTAAAATTTTAGATTTTTATCAAGGCAATCCAATAGAACTATAAAGAATGATTTGTTAAAATAAGCTTGCATTATTCAGTCTATTTGTGCAATTTTGCATAAATAAGAAAAATAATGAAGAGATTAGGGCTTATTCCAACAGAAAAAATTATTGATCGCTTACGTTATGAAAATCCTTGGTGGAATACCCGCCAAGTTTCTGAAATGTATAGCAAAATGGCTCCCCGTTTATATTTTGAGGTGTTTTATCCTTATGTAAAAGAGAGAAGTATTCGTCGTGCCTTAGTATTGATGGGTCCAAGAAGGGTTGGTAAAACAGTAATGCTTTATCATAGTATTATTAGGCTTTTAAAAGAAGGTGTTGAGTCTCGTAAAGTGATTTTTGTTAGTATTGATAATCCCATTTATATACATCTGGGACTCGAAGATATTTTAGGGCTTTGTAAAAATGCTTTAAATGTCGAAAATTTAAATGATTGTTATATTTTCTTCGATGAAATACAATACCTTAAAGATTGGGAGAGGCATTTGAAGGTTTTAGTAGATTCTTATCCCGAAACAAAATTCATTGTATCAGGTTCAGCTGCTGCTGCTTTAAAATGGCACAGTACCGAGAGTGGGGCTGGTAGGTTTACTGATTTTATGCTGCCACCACTTACTTTCCATGAGTACATTTATTTGAAAAAATTAGATCATTTGATTTATGATGGTGAAATGACTTATGGTTCAGATACAATACCTTATAAACAGGCTTTCGACATTAAAGAGTTAAACAAGGAGTTTGTTAAGTACCTTAATTTTGGTGGTTATCCCGAAGTTGTTTTGTCTGAAGAGATTCAGAGCGACATGGGGCGTTACGTTAAAAGTGATATTGTCGATAAGGTTTTGCTTCGGGATCTGCCCGGTTTGTACGGAATTAAGGATGTGCAGGAGTTAAATCGATTCTTTACCTACCTTGCTTACCATACGGGAAAGGAGTTCTCATACGAAACAATGTCATGCGAAAGTGCAATACAAAAAGAGGTGTTAAAAAAATATCTTGAATATTTAGAAGCTGCCTTCTTAGTGAAAGTAATGCATAAAGTAAATGAACATGCAGGAAGATTTAAACGTGTCACAAGTTTTAAAGTTTATCTTACAAATTCTTCCCTTAGAACAGCTCTTTTTTCACCAATTACAGAAATGGATGATGATATGGGTAATATTGTGGAAACTGCTGTCCTTGCACAGTGGATGCACCGTGAAACCCTAGATTTAAAATATGCTCGTTGGCGTAAAGGAAGGAGAGAAGGAGAGGTGGATTTAATTCAATTGAGTGAAAAAAACTTTAAGCCTTTGTGGGCTGTTGAAATAAAATGGAGTAACAGATATTTTAGCAAACCCGGAGATTTGAAAAGCCTGATATATTTTTGTAATAGGAACAAACTTGATAAGACATTGGTTACAACAATTGATCAGCAAGGTGTAAAAGAGTTGGACGATTTGAAAATTACCTTTATTCCTGCTTCTGTATATGCTTATAATGTTGGATTTATATCAGAGTAATCCAATACAACAAGGTTTTTATATTTTTTCAGCATAGATATTTGTAAGAATATAAATTTCCTATATCTTTGCATCCGCTAATTTATGCCCTGAATCGATTTAAATTAGCGATATGGTCCCTTCGTCTAGGGGTTAGGACGCCAGGTTTTCATCCTGGAAACAGGGGTTCGATTCCCCTAGGGACTACTTAGGAAAATCATTTTAAAACAAATAATTTTACAATATGGCAAATCTTAAATCAGCTAAAAAAAGGATGAGGCAGGATGCAGCTCGCAGGTTGCATAACCGTTATTATGCCAAAACCACCAGGAATGCAATTAAAGCTTTGCGTGAGACAACAGATAAGGAAGCGGCGAATGAGCTTTATCCAAAGGTTGTATCCATGATTGATAAGCTGGCTAAGAGAAATATAATTCATAAAAATAAGGCTTCAAATTTAAAGTCGAGCCTTGCACTTTATATTAATCAGCTTTAATAATATTTTTTTGGTCCCTTCGTCTAGTGGTTAGGACGCCAGGTTTTCATCCTGGAAACAGGGGTTCGATTCCCCTAGGGACTACTTTAAGCCTTTCCGAGAGGGGAGGCTTTTTTATTTTAAAATTTTAAAATATTTTTGTATTTTAGAATTTTAAACTTTTGCCATGGCCCAATATTCAAAACTCAACATTAAGCAACTTGCCGCAGAGGACAGACCTCGTGAAAAACTTCTACAAAAGGGAATATCTTCATTATCTGATGCTGAACTTGTTGCAATACTCATCGGCTCCGGTAGTTCCAAGGAATCTGCTGTTGAATTAGCGAGAAAGATTATGGCAGCTTATCAAAACAATCTCAATGAATTGGCAAAAGCCAATGTTAATGAGTTGAAAAACAATTTTTTTGGTATAGGTTATGCGAAGGCTATTACTTTGGTGGCTGCCATGGAATTAGGTCGTCGCCGTAATTTCCAAGAGCTTCCCTCATTTCCTGTTATTAAAAGCAGCAAAGATGTTTATCAATTAATGGTTCCCATACTTGGAGATCTTCCTCACGAAGAGTTCTGGGTAATACTTTTAAATCGTGCCAATAAAGTTATTCATCGCTATAATGTTAGTAAGGGAGGAATAACAGGAACAATAATCGATGTGAGACTGATAATGAAAAAGGCCCTTGAGCTCCATGCTTCTTCTATGATCTTAGCTCATAATCATCCTTCGGGCAACCTTCGGCCAAGTTCCCCCGATTATAAAATCACAAGAAAAATAAGTGAAGCAGGAAAAATTATGGATATTCCGGTGTTGGATCATATAATTGTTACGGATAATGGTTATTTTAGCTTCTCCGATAAAGGCCAGTTATAATCGATATGAAACAACATCCGGTTCTACTTAAAAACCATGAAATCGACCGTCAAAAATGGGATAAATGTATAGCAGCTTCTTATAATGCTTCTGTTTATGCCGAAAGCTGGTACCTTGATATTGTATCTCCTCAATGGAAGGCCCTTGTTTTGGGTGATTATAGTGCAGTTTTACCCCTAACTGTGGGCAAAAAGCTGATGTTGCAATACATAATACAAGCTCCCTATACTCAGCAGCTTGGTGTTTATTCGAATAAAGCGGCCGACAAGGAACTTATATCTTTGTTTTATAAACATTTACCCCGACCGATTATGAGCTTTCAATCCTTTAATAAGTTTAAGATGGGCTGTTTTCATAATTTTACTCTAAGGCCTAATTATGAGCTCCCTTTGCATGCCGAATATTCTCAACTTAAAAGTTCTTATAATTCAAATTGCAAAAGGAATATTAAAAAAGCCTATCAAAGTAATTTGATAGTAGTTAGGGATATAAGTCCTGAAACATTTATTGAATTTAGCAGGGCTCATTCAAATTATCTGCAGAAAGAAAAATCTTGGAATATTCTTAAAGAGATTGTTTCGACAGCAATTGAAAAGAATATTGGTCAGATTATAGCTGTTCGTCATCCAAAGGGTGATATTACAGCGGCAGCTTTTTTTATTAATAGATTTAAGCGTCTGATTTTCCTTTCAGGGGTCTCTTCAAAAGATGGATTTAAATATCGAAGTATGTTTTTTCTGATGGATAAAATTATTGAAGAGAATGCGAACAAAGCTTTAGTTTTAGATTTCGAAGGTTCAGAAATTGAAAGCTTAGCAAGATTTTACAAAGGTTTTGGAAGTGAAAGACAATGCTATTATTGCTATACGCACAAAATTTTAAAGATACGTGAAGTCGCAAAGAAATAAACCTTAGCATCTTAGCGTCTTAGCGAGAGAATATTTCACGCAAAGCCGCAAAGTCGCAAAGATTGTTTCACGCAAAGCCGCAAAGTCGCAAAGATTGGTTCACGCAAAGTCGCGGAGTCGCAAAGAAATACACCTTAGCGTCTTGGCGTCTTGGCGAGAGAATATTTCACGCAAAGCCGCGAAGTCGCAAAGAGCGCAAAGATGAGTTCACGCAAAGGCGCAAAGTCGCAAAGAAATATTTCTGACGAGAGTATAAAAACGAGATCAAAATGACTGAAAACGAAATAGCAACAATAATAGTTAATACAGCATTTGATATTCATTTTAAACTCGGTCCCGGTTTATTGGAATCGGTTTATGAAGAAATATTACATTACGAATTGATTAATCAGGGTTTGAAAGTAGAGAGACAAAAAGGAATTCCCGTGATTTGGGATGATTTGAAAATGGAATTGGGTTATAGAGCTGATTTAATCATTGAAAACAAAGTGATTGTAGAATTAAAATCCGTTGAGGTAATTGCTCCAGTGCACCCAAAGCAACTCCTAACTTATTTAAAAATTACAGGGTTGAAACTTGGTTTACTAATCAACTTTAACGAAAAGCTGATAAAGGACGGAATAACTCGAATTGTAAATAACTTATAATATTTCACGTAAAGTCGTGAAGTTGTAAAGCATACACTTTAGCGTCTTGGCGTCTTAGCGAGAGAATATTTCACGCAAAGCCGCGAAGTTTTTTATCCACGAATTACACGAATTAACACGAATTTTTTAATTACACGAATAATTTTCACGTAAAGCTACGAAGTTGCAAAGCATATACCTTGGCGTCTTGGCGTCTTAGCGAGAGAATATTTCACGCAAAGCCGCGAAGTCGCAAAGAAATACACCTTAGCGTCTTGGCGTCTTGGCGAGAGAACATTTCACGCAAAGCCGCAAAGTCGCAAAGATGAGTTCACGCAAAGCCGAAACGCACGATTTTTTGGACACGACATGTCATGTCCCTACGATGCGAAAAACCTTCCCTTCGTCTTTGCAATTTTCCAACAATTCTTTCATACTAATATTAAAGCTTGGATGAATAATATCCGGCCAGTATTCGCATAGGGGCAGCAGGGTAAATCTTCTTAAATGCAGTCGTGGATGTGGGATGGTTAGGGTAGGGCTGTTTATAACTAAATTGCCATACAGCAATATATCAATATCAATAATTCTATCTTCATATTGTTTTATATTACTTCGTATTCTTCCGTATTTTTTTTCGATTTTCAGAAGTTTTTCAAGCAAATCCTCCGCTGTCAGCTTGGTATTTATTTCTACAACGCGGTTTAAAAAATTATGGGTCGATTCAAATCCCCAAGGGCTGCTTTCATATATTGACGATTCTTGGATAATAGAGCCTATATTCTGTTTTATTTCTTCTGAAACTAAAGAAAATATATTCTTTGTTTTGTGGCTGTTTCCTCCAAGTAATATCAGCGTACTATTTCCTTTCATAAAAAACTGTGTTACAACAAAAATAAGAATTAAATTGAGTCTCTTATTTAATAGTTATGTGCATTTTATTAAATTAGCAATATATTAATTGTTACAAATAATTTTTATTAACAATAACTCATATGAATAAATTTTTTAAATATTTTTTGGCAGTAATTTTTGGCTCCATGGTTTCGGCCTTCTTTATTATTATTGGATTCGTCATGTTTATTGGTGTTTTAGCTGCCTCCACCAGTAAGGAAATTGTTGTTAAGGACAATACCGTATTGGTGTTGGATTTAAATACTAAAATTTCAGAACGTTCTTCCAGTGATCCTTTTGATGTTTTATTCTCAGAAATTTCCGGTCAGAAATCTGCTCAGGGTTTAAATCAAATTTTGGCTTCAATAAAAAAGGCAAAGGATGATGAGCGGATTATGGGTATTTATTTGGATGCCGGTTTAATTTCGACAGGCTATGCCACTATTGAAGAAATTCGTAATGCCTTGTTAGATTTCCGTGAGTCGGGAAAATTCGTTATAAGCTATGCGCCTGTTTATTCTCAGCGAGCTTATTATTTGGCTTCAGCAGCCGAAAGAGTTTATCTCAATCCTACTGGTATGTTGGAATTTAAGGGCCTTAGCTCATCTTACACTTTTTATAAGGGTACTCTTGAAAAGCTTGGAGTTGACATGCAAATATTTAAGTATGGAGAATTCAAATCTGCTGTAGAGCCATATATGCTTGAATCTATGAGTGATGCAGCCCGTCTTCAAACTCGTGTTTATCTCAATTCTATGTGGGACCATCTTTCTTTGCAAATAGCTGCCGCAAGAAATCTTGATGTCGAAGCGGTTAAAAGCAGTGCAGAATTCTTCCCAACCTTTCGGGATGATAGTCTTATGATCACCTTGGGCATAATAGATGCATTTTGTTATAAAGACCAAGTTATAGATGAATTAAAAAGCCTTACCGGCACTGATGAAAGTAAAGATGTAAATTCTATTGATGTCAGAAATTACGCGGATGTTCATTTACCCGGAAAGAGAAAGCCCTTTGTTAAAGAGAAAATTGCTATTATATATGCTGAGGGTGAGATAGATGGGAATTCAGGAGGAATTGACTCTGAAAAACTATCAAGAACTATTCGTAAGGCAAGGCGTGACAGCACTATTCATGCTATGGTGTTAAGGATTAATTCGCCCGGAGGTTCTGTATTGGGTTCTGAAAATATCTGGCGTGAAGTTGAATTATCGCGCGAAGTCAAACCTGTTGTTGTTTCTATGGGTGATCTTGCTGCTTCGGGTGGTTACTATATTGCCTGTGCAGCAGATACAATTATTGCTCATCCCACCACTTTAACGGGCAGTATTGGTGTGTTTGGTATTATTCCCAACACTAAGGATTTACTAAAAAAGGTGGGTGTTACAACCGATAGGGTTAAAACAAATACTTTTTCTGATATGCCTTCACTTGACAGGCCGCTAACAAGCAATGAAAAGGAATTAATGCAGAGCTATGTCGATAGAACTTATTTACTTTTTTTAAAGCGTTGTGCCGACGGGCGTAACACTACTGTAGAGACTATTGATAAGATAGGTGAGGGACGTGTGTGGAGTGGGGATAATGCTTTGGGTATAGATCTTGTTGATAAATTGGGCGGTATAGATGATGCCATAGCGGTAGCAGCTCGTATGGCTGATTTGGAATCATATAGAATTGTTGAGCTTCCCGAGATATTATCACCTTTTGAACAGTTTATGCAAAGTATGTCAGGAGATGCCAAAGCACGCTTAGGGAAATTGTTTTTCAGTAGCAAGGAATATGAAGTGTTAAGAGTTATTGAAGACCTTACAACTTCTTATCCCGTTCAGGCACGTATTCCTTATGATATTTATATAAACTGATTAAAGTTGAATGGGAACAATTTTTTAGCAGGTTTACGATTTGTGCTGCTACCTTTTTCTTGGATTTATGCCTTAATAACGGCTATACGTAATAGTCTTTTTGATTTTGGCATAATTAAATCGAGGGAATATGACTTGCCCTTGATATCGGTAGGGAATATAACAGTTGGAGGTACAGGAAAAACTCCTCTTACAGAATATATTATTCGTTTGTTACTTCCTATAAAGAGATGTGCCTTGTTAAGCCGTGGTTATGGACGCAAAAGTAAGGGGGTACGCATAGCCGGTACAAAGGAAAACAGCACAACAATTGGTGATGAGCCAAGGCAAATGCAACAAAAATTTGAGGATTTAATTGTAGCAGTTGCTGAAAGGCGTAGGGCCGGCATTGAAGCTCTGTTGGAACAGAGTCCTCGTCCTGAGCTTATAATTATGGATGATGCTTATCAGCATAGATATGTAAGTGCGGGACTTTCAATATTGGTAGCTGATTATTTTCGTCCTTTATGGAAAGACAGATGTTTGCCTGCCGGGAATCTTCGTGAATCATTTGGCGGGAAAAAACGTGCCGATATTATTGTTGTCAATAAATGCCCTGCTGATCTTTCTGAATCTGAAGCAAATGAAATAACTAAAAGCATGTCTCCTAATGATAATCAGCATGTTTTTTTTACCACTATCCATTATGGAGAACCTCAATCTTTCAATCGTGGAGAGTCAAAAAATATTTCCTTTGGCAAGGAGATACAAAAAAGGGCCACTTCTCTTGTTGCTTTGGCAGGAATAGGAAATCCACTGCCATTTTTTAAGGCAGCAGAAGAATTTGGGCTGCCGGTAATTTCCTTATCTTACCCTGATCATCATTCATTTAATTTAAGGGATATAAAAAAGATAAGCACTGTCGGTCATATACAGGGACAATGTTCACCTTTGATTCTAACAACAGAAAAAGATGCCGTACGTTTAGCCTCTGTCAGTGCCCTTCCTGAGGAATTTAAAAATCGCTTGTGGTATATTCCCATAGAATTAAAATTTTTATTTCAGAAGCAATTAATATTTGATCAAAAAATAAAGGATTATGTTGGATAAAATTAAAGAAACAGCTCAATTTCTTGCGGATGTGCAAAGTACAAAACCTTATATAGGAATAATACTTGGAACAGGCTTGGGAGGACTGGCAGACACAATAGAAGTTGAAAAGACTATTCCCTATGATGAGATTCCAAACTTCAAAGTTTCAACTGTTGATGGACATCATGGAGAATTAATTTTTGGAACCATTAACAGTCGCCCTGTTATGGCAATGAAGGGACGCTTGCATTTTTATGAAGGTTATTCCATGCAGGAAATCACCTTCCCCGTACGTGTAATGCATTTAATGGGAATTAGTCATTTAATTGTTTCAAATGCCAGTGGCGGGCTCAATCCTGAATTTAAAATAGGGGATATCATGATTATTAATGATCATATTAACCTTTTTGGGACAAATCCTTTGATAGGGAAAAATATGAATCGATTGGGGCCGCGTTTTCCTGATATGAGTCAGCCTTATGACAAGGCATTGATCAAACGTGCAATAGAGATAGCAAAGAAGGAAAATATTGATGTTAAGCAAGGAGTTTATGTTGGAACTTCCGGGCCTACTTTTGAGACTCCTGCCGAATATAAATATTTCCGCATAATAGGAGGGGATACAATTGGCATGTCAACAGTACCCGAAGTTATTGTTGCTCGTCACATGGGAATTACTTGTTTTGGAGTTTCCATTATTACCGATTCAGGTGTTCCGGGTCAGATTGTTGAAATCTCACACGAAGAGGTTCAGGAAGTTGCCGTAAAGGCAGAACCTGATATGACAAAAATTGTTGCAGAATTAATCGGCACTATAAGCAGTTAAATATAAGGAGTAGCCGGGCTTTGCGATATTTTGTTACAAGTCGTGATTTTTAAATTTAATATTCCAGATGGCTTTGTTATAAGCTGCCTGTACCGAGCACAGCTATCTTTTTTAATTCTGTTACTTTGCCTTTCAAATTGAAAGAACGTATAAGTAATATATAAATTCCGGGAGGACAGATACTTCCATTATCATTTGTGCCATCCCATGTAAAGAAGCCTTCCGGACCTGCCATTTCGTTGTTGGCGAGATGTCGCACAGGCTGTCCGGCCCTATCGTAGATTGTAATGGTGCAACAGTTTCCTGTTTCAGGGAAGTTGTAATTTATTATTAGTAAGTCGTCGATCCCATCTTGATTTGGTGTAAAAATTTCAGGTGAAATTATAAAGCCAAATTCTTGATTTGAATTTTGCTTTGTTTTTTCTTGTGAGTTTTTCATCCCCGGAGTAGCATAATTCGATAATGAAGATGCCGAATGCCAGTTATTTTTGTCGAGAGCTGAAATATAAGCATCTATTCTTTCAAGTGATACTCCGCGGGTTTGACTCAATAAAGGGAAGTGCATATCTGTATTATAACTGAAGCAATCTATTATTTGTCCGTGTACATCGGTTAGGAAAACTGTTCCATTGTTTTTAACAAAATCGGGCAAAGTATTTAATTCTATAACTGCCCTTTTGTTGGGGATCTGATAATATTCTAATAACCATTCTTTGTCGGCCGTAAAAACTAAATAATCGCCCGGAAAGAAGGGCCGTTTTTTATCGCTTAACTGTATAAGTCGCTCGGGGATTCCTAAATTATTACTTTTTGAAATATACAAAGTTGAAAGGTCGGCAATTTTATCGCTTCTATTGAATAATTCAACGAAATCCTTACCATTTATTGGAGGGTCGAATAATAATTCATTAATAATAACATCTTCTTTGTCAGTGTTTTCGGGTATGCCAAAACGAAGTTCAGAAGGTGGTTCAAGTATATTTCCTGATATATCGAGGGGAGTCTCATGAAATCCTATGGTGAAAATTTTTTTTGTGGGAATTGATTTTGAAAAGCATAGCTCACAAAGATTTAAAAACTCCTCTTCAAGTTTAACGAGCTTTATAGATAAATTTTCAGCTTGGGTATAAAAATTTTCCGGATAAAAATATTTCTCATCCATAGCTTTTGAAAATTCAAGTGTTAGGCATGAATCTGAAGAAATAAATAGAGACTGCATTTCCGGTGGTATAAAATCGGGATTATTTGTCAACAAGGAATTTGGCTCGCCCGGTGTACCTCCCCTTAAATCTTTTGCATAATTCCAGTTGTCAGAGTTAAAAGATAAATTATCAGGGTCTATCAGTTCCAATGCCCATCCTCCATTTCTTTTGAACCCGGCATCGCCCATTTCCCTATCATAAGAGAGTGCGGTAATAAGTCGGCCATGAGCGTCGCGTAAAACAATTTTTCCTGAAGTGATCGTTAATGTCGGCCAAGGGTTCAGCGTAATTTTGTTGTTCACCCCTGTCCAAAGTTGTTCTTTTGCTGATGGTACCAAAAGAAGATATTCACCCGGAAAGAGAATATAGTTTTTTAAGGTAGTATTACGATTACCAATAATTAGGGAAAAACCTTTTAGGTTTACAGGTGAATTTCCTCTGTTATATAATTCAATATATTCCGAATCCGGCAATGATACTGTAGGAGAAGGCTTGGTCATAAGCTCGGTAATTACTATATCATTTCTATTTACAAGACAGAAAAAAAGAGGATAAGGCCCGGAAGCAATAGTATCTCCATTAATAGAGCATATTGAGTTGAGCATTATATCCATTAATTCGCAGTTAGCCAGGTTTTCTGTAAAGATTATTTCTGCACAGAAATCATTTTTTAAAATTATCTCTTGTACTGCAGGGCCTTTACCAAGCCAGACAAAAGCTTTGGGTATAAGCGTTTCACTATTAATTGCTCGGGTAAAACAAAGCAAAGCTTTGTTTTGAGCTGTCATTTCAAATTCTGCTACTTTAGCAGGTTCATAAGAATAATTTATTAGGGTATCGGGCATTTGATTATTAAAAATATCTTTCAACTCACTTATTATCAGATAAGGGTGGTCTGAAATAGGTATTTTGTCTTTGAATATAAGTTTTAAAGAATAGTTGTTTTCGCCGGATTCTATCCTCATTGCTTGTATATTACCCGGATTGGCAACAAAATGCTTGTTTTCCGGAATAAGCTGATTTATCGGCTTGGAAAATTCGAGATTTATAGAATGGCTGTTAAGTACTTCAAAATTTGTAATTATTGGAGCTATTGTATCCTTGAACTCTTTTCCTGTAATTTGGAAGTTGCTGAACCAAAACCGGGTACTCCTTGTTTTAGTGTAATAGCAGCTTAATCCAAACCAAGCAGAATGAAATGCTTCAGAGTTGTTATAACTTCCTTCCTCAATCCAGCCTTCTCCCATATTTATTTCGAGAACAAGCCGGCCACCTTTTTCCCTGCTAACTCTAACATCGGCTTCCACGATATTCATATCGAGGCGCTTTGCTTCTCCTTCTATTAAAAGCTTTTTACCGGCTTTATTTTGTTGCCAGAGGGAAATATTATCGGCAGTGCCTCCAATAACGAGATAGAGCGACGATGTGATGTCATCAGGGATACAAGCATCACTTGCGAGATACACTATTGCATAATTATTTGATGAAGGATTAAATCCTAATTTAAAAGAAAACAACCAAAGAGCATCCTCGATTGTATTAGAAGAGGTAAAGATCCAAGAAGAGCCGGGTTCCTCGGGTGCATATAATTGAAGTGCATGATTTTCAGGATCTATTCTGAAGTTGGAAGTTAGACCTATCCATTCAGGATTATTGATGAGTTCACCATCAGAAAGCATGTAATAAAACTGTGCGTTGACACAGGGGCTTAAAAGGAGCCACAAAAAAAACTTAGTTCTCATTGACGGTTAGGATTAAATACGTATTTTTGTTATTTAAATAATTCGAGATATATATTACAAATCATAATTTTTATCTAAGATAATTTATTTTAGAATAAAAGTAAAGCTAATTGAAAATCAAAGCAATAAACTCTAATAAAATTTTTTCCTATGAAAATAGCGATTGTAGGTGTTAGTGGAGCAGTAGGACAAGAATTCCTACGTATCCTTGAAACAAGAGATTTTCCTATTGGTGAGTTGGTATTATTTGGTTCAGCACGGAGTGCCGGAAATAAATACACTTTCAGGGGTAAAGAAATAACAGTAAAGGAATTGCAACATAATGATGATTTTAAAGATATAAAAATTGCGTTTACCTCGGCCGGTGCATCCACATCTAAGGAGTATGCATCAACCATCACCCGTTATGGTGCTGTAATGATTGACAATTCAAGTGCTTTCAGAATGGATGATGAGATTCCTCTTGTAGTGCCTGAAGTTAATGCTGCTGCTTGTGCAAATATTCCTCGTCGAATAATTGCGAATCCAAATTGTACTACTACCCAGTTGGTTGTATCCTTAAAGCCTATTGAAGATCTGTCACATATTAAGCGTGTTCATGTATCTACTTATCAGGCTGCAAGTGGTGCAGGTGCTGTTGCCATGGATGAGTTGGCATTACAAACCCGTCAGTATGTCGAAGGTGAGCCTATTACAGTAAGTAAGTTTCAGTATCAGCTTGCCATGAACATTATTCCGCAGGTTGATGTATTTACAGATAATGGATACACCAAAGAGGAGATGAAAATGTATAATGAAACTCGCAAAATTATGGGAAGCGATATCGAGGTTAGTGCTACCTGTGTTCGTATTCCGGTTATGCGTGCTCATTCAGAAGCTATTTGGGTGGAAACCGAGCGTCCTCTTTCTGTGGAAGAAGCAAGAGAAGCTTTCAAAAATACTAAGGGTATTACAGTTCTTGATGATCCTTCTAAGAGTGAATATCCCATGCCTTTATTTCAGGAAGGACATGATGATGTTTATGTTGGCAGGATACGGAAAGATCTGTCAAATCCAAAGGGGCTTACCTTCTGGTCTGTTTCGGATCAGATAAAAAAGGGAGCTGCTTTAAATGCGGTTCAAATTGCTGAATATATGATAGGTGAAAAGCTTGTTAAATAATAAGAACAAAGCTGTATTTTATCAATTGGATTTCAGTGTTTTAATCTTTACGGAAAATATCTCGCATACGTCTTAGGAGTTTACGATCTTTTTCGCGTATAACTTCTTCCTTTCTTTCAACAGGATCCAACTGTTTGGGCTCCACTGTTTGTGGGATCCCAAACAGCCGTTGGAAGAAATTCCTTCTATCTTCAATAATCATGCTTTCAATAAAGTCCTCACAATCGAGTCTTGCCATCAAATCATCGGGTAAGGGATAAAACGAAGAAGATTTTATAAATGAATATTTGGAGTTTTTCTCGATTTTTTGCATAAAGCGGGCAAATATTGGTAATGCTGCATGTGCTCCTTGCCCAAGTGGTCCGGGACGGAAATGTATTCCCGGATTTTGAGCTCCTACCCATGCTCCGGCTACCAGGGTTGGGGTAAATCCAATAAACCAAGCATCTGCATTATTTTGTGTAGTTCCTGTTTTGCCACCATATTCACTTTGTAAATTATATCGCCGATAAAGTGCAGCTCCGGTTCCCTTTTCTATTACTTCTTTC
Source organism: uncultured Alkalitalea sp. (assembly GCA_964578485.1). GTDB lineage: Bacteria > Bacteroidota > Bacteroidia > Bacteroidales > Marinilabiliaceae > CAZODA01. The sequence goes on from CAZODA010000005.1 coordinate 28,923, forward strand.
AACAGCTGAATCATGATGCGTGCTGTTTCCTCATTAAAAGCTTCTCCCATTAATGGTTGTTTAGCTGCTTCATAAATTACTTCACCATTATTGGTTTCAATCTTCAATATAATTTGTGATGGAATAGCAAAGCCATAATTTGGAAATGCTGTATAGGCAGTAACCATTTCAAGAAGTGAAACTTCGGCAGTGCCAAGGGCAATGGAAGGTACAGGTGGAATATTGCTTGTAATTCCTAATTTGTGCGCTGTTTTAATGGCTTCTTTTACTCCCAATCTGTTTATTAGCTCCGCAGCAATGGTATTTATTGAATATACCAAACCACCCTTCATAGAATAATAACCATTATGCTCTCCATCAAAATTTGACGGCGACCAGTTATTATATTTTTCATATATTCTTCTCTCATTAGAAATAAATTCACAGGGGTCGAATCCTTTATTTATGGCAGCACCATATAGTATAGGTTTAAATGTTGAGCCTACCTGCCTTTTTGCAGTTACATGGTCATATTTAAAATATCTGAAATCTACTCCACCAACCCATGCTAATATATGACCGTTAGTAGGATCCATGGCAATAAATCCGCTATGTAAAGTTCGTAAAGCTTGTTTCAGAGAGTCAATAGGTGAGATGCTTACATTTTTTTCTCCTTGGTAGTGATAAATTGAAGTGTTAACAGGCTTTTCCATCTCTTCAATTATTTCAGCTTCTTCAATTCCTTTTTCCTCCATGTTAATATATCGTTCACTGCGTCGTAATGAAGAATAAAAAATCTCGGGCTGTTGATGCCAAGGATCCTGCCTGCTCCAATGTTGATCAAAGGTTTGTTGCATGTAGGCCATATGATCTTTTACTGCTTCAACTGCGTAAGCTTGTAAGTTGGCATCAAGGGTAGTGGTTATCCGTAATCCGTCGGTATAAATATTATAGGAGCCGCCCTCTGTTTCTTGTAAAATTTTTTCGGTCTGCATCCTTACTTGTTCAATAAACCATGGAGCCGGTCCGTGATTATAATCAATGCGTGAATAATTTGTTTCCATAGGCATTTCCTTAAATGCTTCAGCCTCTTCAGAACTTAAATATCCTTGCGTCGCCATCCTGTCGATAACAAGATTTCGCCTGCGCGTTGACATTTCAGGATTTCTACGCGGATTGTATGCAGTGTTAGCTGCAAGCATGCCTACAAGTGTAGCAGATTCAGGAACAGATAAATCAGAAGAAGGTTTGGAAAAGAAACGGCGGGCTGCTACTTCAATACCATAAATTTCTTCCCCAAAAGGAACAGTGTTAAGATATAAACCTAAAATTTCTTCTTTGGAAAAAACTTTTTCAATACGATAGGCGATAAACATCTCACGTATCTTATCAATAAAAAGACCTGCAAACCATCCGGAATTCCTTGGGTATAGATTTTTGGCCAGTTGCTGGCTGATGGTACTGCCACCGCCCTGACTGCGGTCGCCCATTAATATATTTTTGAAAAAGACGCGAGCCATACTCATAAGGTCCAAGCCCTTATGCTCATAGAATCTACAGTCTTCGGTGGCTACAAGTGCATTTTTTACATATTCGGAAATGTTCTCATTATCAATTGTCCTGCGATTTTGAAGAAAATAAGAACCTATTATTTCTCCATCAGCTGAATAAACAAGCGATGAACTAAAATTATGAATATTTGTAAGATCATTTATTGATGGCAGCTTACCAAATAAACCTAAGTAAATCAGTAATATAATTAAAATAAAAAAGCCAAAAACCAAAGCCGACAGTTTGATGAACCATTTTAACACTGTCTTTTTTAATGATGTTTTTGTATTGCCTTTTTTGTTTTTCCTAAGAATCATTTTATTTATCTATAAATCTATACCAAGATGCAGAATTTTTGATCGCTTCGCTTATTGGTTTGAAAGAATAATTAAAGCGTTTTTCAAATTTTTCGGCAGAATATTTTGATACCGAATAAGCCGCCCGAGCAGAATCCCTTGTTATAGCCGGTGATTTTCCTACTATCAAACAGAGTACAAGATTCAGACGCCAGCCTAATTCCGTTAGGAGTTTTGATACTTTGATAAAAGGTGGTTTTTTCCCCATTTCATCAGCTATCATAGTGAAAAAATTTTTGAATGGAAGATTTTCACCATTGAGAATGAAGCGTTCATTTACTATATCGCTTTCCATCAACAAAACAATGGCTTTTGCTACATCCCTTACATCCACAAAACCGGTTGCTCCGTTTGTATAAAATGGCATTCCTTTTTTTACTGAGTAAAAAAACCTGCCACTGCTGTTAAGCCAGTTTACAGGACCAATAACAACTGAGGGATTTACAATTACAACAGGGATACCTTCATTTGAGGCCCTCCATACTTCCATCTCAGCCCTAAACTTGCTGTATGAATATGCTGATCTATAATCATCGGGTTGCCATTCAACTTCTTCAGTTATCAAATGATCGTCTATTTGTTTTCCCAAGGAAGAAACACTGCTTACATAGCAAACTTTTTTGATGCCCCCAACAAGGCAGGCATTCATAAGGTTAGCTGTTCCTTGATTGTTTACTTTCAGCATTTTTTTTGATTCCCCGGGATGAAAGGATATCATAGCTGCTGAATGATAAACATGAGAAATGCCTTCCAAAGCCTCTTCAAGAGAGAAATAATCTGAAAGATCGGCTTTAACCCAAGATATTTTATCAAAAAGCTCCTCCCAATTTTTATTATAAAATAAAAATAATTTTTTTACATCTTCGATTTTATCCTTAGTTCTGTATATTGCCCTTACAGAATTTCCCTTTTCTACAAGATGATATAATAAATGTGAACCAATAAGGCCGGTTCCTCCTGTTACTAAAATCATATTATAAAAATTTAATAGATTTTCATTCCGAAATTGTTGCTAAATTAGCACATTCAAATAAATAACGCTTAAATAGCGTTTAAATTTCAGTATAAATAAAGAATGGCGGTGAGATATAGTTTTTTATAAAAAATCAGCTCCAATTTATATCATTGTTTAATAATAAAACAGCAGTAATATGTTTTCAGGAATCGTTGAAGAAGCAGCCACGGTAGTTGCCATAGAAAAAGAGAAAAGTAACCTTCATTTTACATTAACATGTTCATTTGTCGATGAATTGAAAATCGATCAGAGTATTTCACATAATGGAGTATGCTTAACTGTAGTTGATAAGCAGGAAGATACATATAAAGTTACTGCAATCCTTGAAACTTTGGAAAAATCGAATCTTGGTTTGCTAAAGCCTGGCGATAAAATTAACTTAGAACGAAGCTTGTTGATGAATGGGCGATTAGACGGGCATATAGTTCAAGGGCATGTTGATCAGACTGCAAAATGTATTGAAGTAAAAGAATCGGAAGGTAGTTGGTACTACACTTTTCAATATGATATAAATCGTGAGTTGGCAGCACAAGGATATATGACGGTAGAAAAGGGTTCGGTTTGTGTTAATGGTGTAAGCCTCACTGTTGTTGATAGCCGCGACGACCGTTTTTCAGTTGCTATTATTCCTTATACCTATGAATATACAAACTTCCATCAGATACAAGCCGGAACAGTTGTGAATATAGAATTTGATATTTTAGGGAAATATATCAGCAGAATAATGGCTTTAAAATCGTAGGAACATGTTAGGTCCCTACGATATCTCTTATTTTTTATGCTGCTATTAAGGAAAATTACACCTTAATCATCAATTCTAATGAATTTGTGTTTTAGCGTGAATTCCAATTCAATGCCATTATCCAATTTTACTTCTTGGTGTCTTCTTCCAAGGTCCCATCCTATTATGGAATTGTTTGGATAATTTGTGCTTACATAATTTCTTATCTTTTGTGGGATCACACTTTCAGGTAAGGCTGATTTTCCATCAATTTCAATAATTTGATATCTGCCGTTAAATTCTAATTCGGTTCTATCACTTAATTTAATTTCATATTTTTTTGTGATACCTTCAAAATCTATTTCCGCCCTCACAACTTCTAAAGTTGGAAAATGCGTGTTAATATAGTTTTGGATTTTATCGGGAATTTCATCATTGCTAATAATTCTGTCTTGTAAAAATGATGCCAGAGATACAAACAAAATTAATGCAAGTGAATACCTTATCACCTTTTTTGTTATTGTTTTCATATATAGTGAATTATAAAAGTTTGTGATAGATTTTTTATCTGTCAAATGAAAGAAAAAAATACTACAAATGCAATAGTTGATAAATAAAATATCAATTTGAGTTAAAGAGATTTGATTTTATGTTTTTTTGCTAATTATCTTAAAAGTTAATCCTGAATTTTAGCTTTAAGATACTCTCTGTTTAGGCGGGCTATATGTGCAATTGAAATACCTTTAGGGCATTCAACTTCACAGGCACCTGTATTTGTGCAGTTGCCAAATCCCAGTTCATCCATTTTACTTACCATATTTTTTGCTCTTCTTGCTGCCTCCACTTTTCCTTGTGGCAGGAGTGCCAGGTGGCTAACTTTTGCTGCGACAAAGAGCATTGCCGATCCATTTTTACATGCTGCCACGCAGGCACCACAGCCAATGCATGATGCAGCATCCATTGCTTCTTCGGCATTGGGCCTTGGTATAGGAATGGCATTTGCATCGGGAATACCTCCTGTATCGACAGAAACATAGCCTCCTGCAGCAATTATTTTATCGAAAGAATCCCTGTCAACTATGAGATCTTTTATTACAGGAAAAGCAGCCGAACGCCATGGTTCAACCCATATAGTATCGCCATCTTTGAATTTTCGCATGTGCAGCTGGCAGGTAGTAATTTCATCATCGGGACCATGAGGGCGTCCGTTGATATAGAGTGAGCAGGTACCACAAATTCCTTCGCGACAATCGTGATCGAATACTACCGGCTCTTTACCTTCGTTAATTAATTGCTCGTTGAGTATATCCAACATTTCAAGGAAGGAACTTCCGGTAGAAATATCCTTTAATTTATAGGTTTCAAACGCACCTTTTGAGCGAGCATTCTTTTGCCGCCATACTTTAAGTGTGAAATTTATATTTTTTTCCATAATAAAATTCTGTTAATCTATCATCAGGTTAATTTTTGTTGATCACTATTTGTAATCGCGTTGTATAAGCTCAACATCTTCAAATTTCAATTCTTCCTTATACATTTGAGGTTCCTGATTTTCTCCTTTATATTCCCAACACGATACATAGGTATATTTTTCATCATTACGTAAGGCTTCACCTTCTTCTGTTTGTGACTCTTCCCTAAAATGTCCGCCACAAGACTCTTCACGATGAAGAGCATCAATAGCCATTAATTCGCCGATTTCAATAAAATCAGCCAAGCGATTGGCTTTCTCCAACTCAACATTCATACCTTCAATATCTCCGGGAATACGAACATTAGTCCAGAATTCCTTTTTAATGCGGCGAATTTCTTCAATTGCTTTTTCAAGTCCTGCCTTGTTTCGTGCCATTCCCACAAAATCCCACATTACTAAACCTAATTCTTTGTGAATGCTGTCAACCGATCGTTTGCCTTTAACATTGAGGATCTTTTTAAAGCGTGATTTTGCTGCTTCCGTTGTTTCAGTAAATTCCTTTTCATCTCCCGACATACGTGGCGTACGAATATCGTTGGCCAGATAGTTTTGAATGGTATAAGGAAGAATGAAATAACCATCGGCAAGACCTTGCATAAGGGCCGAAGCACCCAGTCGGTTTGCTCCATGGTCGGAAAAATTCGCTTCACCGGTACAAAATAATCCCGGAATTGTAGTTTGTAATTCATAGTCAACCCATAAGCCTCCCATGGTATAATGGATGGCCGGAAAGATCATCATGGGTGTTTCATAAGGATTATGATCAACAATTTTTTCATACATTTGAAACAAATTGCCATATCTGTCTTCTATAACATCTTTTCCTAATCTTTCGAGGGCATCTTTAAAGTCGAGATAAACTGCAAGCCCCGTAGATCCAATACCATAACCGGCATCACAGCGTTCTTTTGCAGCCCTTGATGCTACGTCGCGCGGCACTAAGTTACCGAAAGCAGGATAACGACGTTCAAGGAAGTAATCTCTATCCTCTTCTGCAATATCTGTTGGCTTTAACTCCCCTGATCTTATAGCTTCTGCATCTTCCTTTTTTGCCGGAACCCAAATCCTACCGTCATTTCTTAAAGACTCTGACATAAGTGTTAATTTACTCTGGAATTTTCCATGCACAGGAATGCAGGTTGGATGAATCTGTGCAAAACAAGGATTGCCAAATAATGCTCCTTTTTTATAGGCTTGCCATACAGCAGATCCATTAGAGCCCATTGCATTGGTGGAAAGAAAAAATGCGTTTCCATAACCACCGGTTGCCAGTACTACGGCATGTCCAAAATGGCTTTGAAACTCACCTGTAACCAAATCACGTGAAATAATTCCACGGGCTTTGCCATCCACAATTACAAGGTCAACCATTTCATTACGTGCATATAGTTTAACTGTTTTAAGTTGAACCTGACGCATTAAAGCTTGGTAAGCACCAAGTAAAAGCTGCTGGCCTGTTTGTCCTCTGGCATAAAATGTACGACTGACTTGAGCACCACCAAAAGAACGGTTGTCTAATAAGCCACCATACTCACGCGCAAAGGGAACTCCCTGAGCAACACATTGGTCTATAATGGCATTAGAAACTTCAGCAAGACGATATACATTAGCTTCTCGTGCGCGATAATCTCCCCCTTTTAAAGTATCGGTAAAAAGCCGACTCACAGAATCACCATCATTAGGGTAATTTTTTGCTGCATTAATACCACCTTGAGCTGAAATAGAGTGAGCACGACGAGGAGAATCCTGAATAGTGAAAATTTTTACGTTGAAACCCATTTCACCAAAGGAAGAGGCTGCAGCAGCCCCTGCCAGTCCTGTACCTACCACAATAATATCGAGTTTTCGCTTATTGGCGGGATTAACCAAATTTTGATTGTTTTTATAATTAGTCCACTTTTGGGCTAAAGGCCCTTGTGGAATTTTTGCATTAATTTTTACCATAATCCGAAAAGATTAAAAATAATTATCCTTGATAAAATAAATACTGTAACAATGCTATTAAAGAGAAGCCTAAACTAACACCCCAAGCATAAATATTTCCTATTATGGTTAAACGTTTGCGCCATAAGTCATTGCTAAAGCCAACACTTTGAAATGACGACCAAAAACCATGTGAAAGGTGTAGTGCAAGGAGAACTCCTGCAATAATATAAACAACTACAATCCATAGAATACCAAATGTTTCATTAACTAAGCGGTATGAATTGTTTACAACAGTATCGACTCCTGCAATGTTGACAATGACTTCATCAAGTGCAGGGTCGCCTGTAATTCTCATTTTTACCCAAAAATTGGCAATATGTAAAACTAAAAAAGCCAAAATGGTAAAACCAAGTATCAGCATATTTTTAGATGCCCAGGTTACATTTATTGTTTTGTTCCCCGAAGCATAGCGATCCCTTCCTCTTGCTTTTTTGTTTTGAAGGGTTAAAATAATGCCATAAGTTATGTGAACAATAAAGCCGATTGCCAATATTGGCTCCATCACTCCAATAAAGGGGTTGGTAACCATAAAATGGGCTGCTTTGTTAAAGGTTATTCCTCCATCAGGGATTAGTATTAAGGAATTTATTATTAAATGGAGCAAAAGAAATAAGATCAGAAAAAGTCCGGAAATACCCATAATAAACTTTTTCCCAATGGAAGAAAATAAGAATCTGCTCATATAAATTAATTTTAAATTATTTCAAATATATTTTTTTGATTTTGGACATGCTTATTATCCGTTTGCAAATGTAACTGCTTCTTAAACTAAAGAAAAATAAAACCATTAAAAACTCTCTGTCTTTTAAATTGTCTTGCGAATACTTAAGCTTTTTTAATTTGTTTGTAATCTGTTGTTTATGAATCTTAAAACAACATGACAATTTACCAGAATACCCATGATAGACCTATTGTCCATAATGAGTTATATTGTCCGTAATTATACCATGTTGATTGTTTACCTGCATGAGGGCGAATAGGAGTAAGGGAATTTGAAAAGCCAAAATTAAAATAAAAAGATTGATGTAAGGGATAGGCAAGGCCGAGGAGAAGATTCAGCTCTGCAGGAAAAAAATCTCTTTTGTCGGGATTGCTTATTGAAAAACCATTTTCAGTTTCTGTATGGTGTACCATCACTGAAACTGAAAGCCCTCCATGAATTAAAACCTTATCTATATACTTTATATCAGTAAGTGCCGAAAAATCATAAATATATAAAACAGGTACTTCTACATAATGTAAGGTAAAACGATAATCAAAAAAGAGATTTTGTTCGTTTGGAACAGAACGACTGCCTTTTTGGATATACATAACTTCACCTTGCAGATATGAGTATTGGGAAACTTGAAGGAAAGTAAAGGCTGAACCAAATACGCCAATTTTGTTTGGACCTGCCAAATGATCACCCGAAACTTCCGAAGCAACCATCCCTCCTTTAAATCCTCCCCTGAAAACCTGTCCATTGGCAGGAGAAAAACCTGCCAGATAAATCACCACCATTAACAGTTGTATAATAATATGATGATTTTTAAAAGATTTATCTTTCACTCTAATCATAATTTATCAACAGCCTGAAATTTTCGGGTTTAAAATAGCTTTGTAAACTGCAAATTTACAAAATCATATCCTTATGGTAAAATCCTTAACATTTAGTTTAGTTTTTTTAAGCTGTTTTAGTCATTAAAGAGTTCAGTTATCAGTAAACAGTACAGGGGTTTCGTGTTTCGTGTTTTGGGTTTCGTGTTTTGGGTTTGGAGCTTTGGGTTTCGTGTTTTGGGTTTCGGGTTTTGGGTTTCGGGTTTTGGGTTTGGAGTTTTGGGTTTTGGGTTTCGGGTTTTGGGTTTCGGGTTTTGGGTTTGGAGTTTTGGGTTTCGTGTTTTGAGTTTGGGGTTTTGGGTTTTGAGTTTCGGTTATCTTGGACATTTCGACTTCGTTCAACGACCAAGATAATCAAAACTGGTCGTTGAGCGGAGTCGAAACGCCCGGTTTCGAGTTAATTCATCCATCATTTATGACTCCCAAACTGCTCCACTTTTAAAGGGGAGCTGTCCGAAGGTTGAGCGAAGCGAAATCCCGTAATACCGCGTGAGTGGGAATACGGGGACCAGTTTTGGCTTAACCGAAACACATAAAAAAAATAATTTCACCCCTTCGGGGTTTTAACTAATTGATGGTGATTTGTTTACTACAATAATTTCACCACTTCGTGGTTTTAAATAATTAATAAAAATTTTTTAAGCGTAATTGCTGAAATTTTTCTAATCTGCTAATTCGTAAACAATTTAGCCGTATCATCCTGCTTTGGGAAAAGATATAAATACTGCGCTATTTACAAACTCAGCCACCTGAAAATTTAACCCCTCCGATCTTCGATCACCTCCCCTTTTCAGGGGAGGAGTTATCTTTGCGGCTTTGCGTGAAATTATCTCTGCGATCTTTGCGTGAACTCCTCTTCGCGCCCTTTGCGTAAAATATTCTCTCGCCAAGACGCTAAGACGCTAAGGTTTATTTCTTTGCGACTTTGCGGCTTTGCGTGAAACCATTCACGTCTTCGTAATTGATATCTTGTTTTGCACTTAATGAAAATCGAGTTTAATATATTTTTTAAACAGGAATTGACTAATATAGTTTTTTTGAGGCTGTAATTCTTTTAAAAAATGGCTAAGGTTCCATTTTGTTGCTTATTTTTGCAAGACGAAATTAATTAGGATTAAATAATATTATGGAAACAGTTGTGAGTGGTATCCGGCCAACAGGGAATCTTCATTTAGGTAATTATTTTGGAGCGGTAAAAAATTTTTTAAAAATGCAGGATGATAATAAATGTTTTTTCTTTATTGCTGATTATCATTCTCTTACCACACATCCGGCTCCGGATGATTTACATGGTAATGTGCGTCAGGTGCTGGCTGAATATCTTGCAACAGGCTTAGACCCTGAGAAATCTACCCTCTATATTCAAAGTGATTTACCTGAAGTAGCAGAATTAACCTTGCTGTTAAATATGAATGCTTATTTGGGAGAGCTTGAAAGGACGGCTTCTTTTAAGGAAAAAGCCAGAAGTCAGCCTGAAAATATAAATGCAGGTCTTCTAACTTATCCTGTTTTGATGGCTGCCGATATTATTATTCATCATGCTGATAAAGTTCCGGTAGGGAAAGATCAGGAGCAACATCTTGAAATGACCAGAAAATTTGCAGGTCGTTTTAACCGTATGTATAAAATGGAGTATTTCCCTATACCTCAGCCTTTTAATTTTGGAGAATCACTGGTTAAAATTCCGGGATTGGATGGATCAGGAAAGATGGGAAAATCAGAAGGAAATGGAATTTATTTAATTGATGAACCAAAAGTAATACGTAAAAAGGTGATGAGGGCAGTAACAGATGCAGGACCACAAGAGAAGGACTCACCACTTTCCGAGCCGCTTAATAATTTATTTACTATTATGTCGGTTGTTTCAAAAGCTGAGACAGTAGAATATTTTAAAGAACAATATGCCCAATGTACTATTCGATATGGTGATTTAAAAAAGCAACTTGCAGAGGATATTATTGCTTTTACTGATCCTATTCGTGAGAAAATTAAAGCTGTAGCTGCTGATGATGATTATTTGCGTAAGGTTGTTGCCATGGGTAAGGAAAAAGCTCATGAGAGTGCTTCAAAAACCATTCGTGAAGTTCGTGAGATCATTGGGTTTAGGCCATTTTAAGCACTTTGTTTTAATATTTTACTTTTTGTAAAGGCATCATTATATTTTTAAGTTTTGAAGTTTTTCAATCAGACTTTCTGTTCTTCTTTCTTCAAGTGGAATTGTGTTTCCCGATTTTAGAATTATTTGAGATGAGCTTTGATCAAGTGTTTTAATATGCTGAAGATTAACAATGTATAATGGATGGCATCTTGAGAAACCATCAGGAGGCAAGAGAGATTCGAATTGTCGTAATGGACGATGTACCTGAACAGATTCACCACTGATTAAGTTGAAAATTGCACCGCGGTTAATTGCTTCACCGTATTCAATATCCTTTAGGTTTACACTTTTATTTCCATCTTTTGTAATCAACAAAATAGAAAGGTCATCACTCTCCGAGTCAATATTTGAGAATAACACATCAAGTCGGCTGGTATATTCCTCATCCTTGAAAGTTTCAAAAACTTTGTCAAGAGCCATAATAAAATCACCTTCATCGAAAGGCTTTTGAATAAAATCAACAGCTGCATATTGAACAGCTTCTTCAAGATAACTTTGATAAGCCGACATGAAGATGATTTTGAAATCAATAGATGGAATTTCACGAAGTAGTTCGAAGGCATTACCATCGTCAAGCTGAATATCCATTATAACCAGATCAGGCTTATGGAGCTCTATAAGTCTTTGAGCTTCCACAACGGAGCTTGTGCTTGCAGTAACTTCAAATTCAGGGAAGTTTTTAGTTATTATCAATTCAACCACCCGAAGGGTGAAACTGTCATCTTCAACAATTAATGTTTTATACTTATCCATTTTGAATTACTTTCAATTGCTTTTTTATAACTACAGGAAGAATAATCCTGATAAGAGTCCCCGTTTCATTAGGGTTTATATTCTTTTTATCTATTATCTCAAGTCCCACTTTGCCTCCTGTATCATTTCTTATAACATCTAAACGCTCACGAGTAATTTTGATAGCCATAGATTCATGCTTGGTTTTTACTCCCTTTTTTTGCTGTATGCTACTTGAAATCCCTATTCCATTGTCATCAACTTCAATTATCATTTGCGATCCTGCCTTTTTAAAATGAATATCAAGCATACCTTCATCATCCATACATTTTATCCCATGTTCTACTGCATTTTCGACAAAAGGTTGTGTTAGCATTGGAGGAATTAAAGTGTCTTCATTATCCAAAGAACCATCTATAGTAATTCGGTATTTAAAAGGTTCTAAAAAACGTAATTGCTGAAGTTCTAAATAATATTTTAATATTTCAGTTTCATCGTGTATGGGGATATAGTCGTGATGCGATGTTTTTAATACCAAGCGCATTAACTTGGCAAAATCAGTAAGGAATTTTGTTGACTTTTCAACATCATGTTCAAGCACATAAACCTGAATGGCACTTAAAGCATTAAAAATGAAATGAGGATTCATTTGTGAACGTAATAGCTTTTGCTGATTTTTAAGATTGTTATACTTTGTGCGCAGGCGATGTTGATAAATTAAAAGAATGGAGACTATGATTAATACAGCAGCAACAATAATAAAAATTGTAAGAGTTAATTGTTGCCTTTCCATTATGGCTTTTTGTTCCAAGGTTTCACGGTTCAACTGGGTAATGCGTTCGCGCTGAGCTTCCATGTCTAAATTTGCCTCCATGGTAATGAGGTGAAACATGTTTTTTTCGTTTATAATGCTGTCACGGTATGTTGATGCCATTTTATAAAGTTGAAGAGAAGTGTTGAAATCATTATTGATTTCATGCAGATATGATAATAAACGGGCATTTTCTTCAGAGTGAAATTTAGAACCAATATTTACAGCAAGATCAAATGCCTTTTCAATATGTGATTTTGCCATATCATGATTATCCATAAGCATATAGGTTTCGCCAATCTTAGAATGACTTATGGCAACCTGCATTAAATCACCTAATTTTTCATTTATATTAAGCGAACGTTGAAGATATTCTAATGCATTATTAAGATCGTTTTTTAAAATATAAGCAGAACCAATACTGCTAAAACAAATAGCTTGACCATTTTTGCTGCCTTCACTGGTATTTAAATCAAGTGATTTGAAAAAATAATCCAGAGCTTCATCAGGAAGGTTCATTTTCAACTTACATTCACCAATATTATGGTTATTTATTGCCAGCCCTATATTATTATCTGTTATCTCAGATAATTCCATTGATTTTAAAAAATATTCAATGGCTGAGTGGTATTTTTCAAGATTGAAGTTTACATTTCCTATACTGTTAATAGCAACACTAATGCAAAAAGTATCTTGTACTTCCTCGGCAAGCTTTAATGCTTTAAAGTGCATTTCAAGAGCCATGGCATTATCATCAGTTCTACGATATACAACTCCTATTTGATTGTAAATATCCGACAGTAAATTTTTATTATCCAGGTCAAGAGCTTTGTTTAATGCCTGATGATGGAAACGAAGTGCTTCGCCATATAAAGCTCGGTCGCGGTATCGCTTACCTATCATATTTAAAATGATTGCCTCTTGTTCAATTAATTGACGTTTTTTAGCAATATCGATTGCTTCTTGAAGGAAGCTGTCAAAAGGTTTGGCTTTCATCCCTGTTTCTGAGTAGAAACTCCGGGAGCGTTGAATTAATTGATCAACAACCATAGAATCAGTAATAGGAGCAGATTTTAAATGGTTGAAAATTAATGAAGGTGACTTATTCTTCTTATTACATGATATAATAATACAGCCCAACATAATGATTGTCGGTATTAAAAGAGTTTTAGTGGTTAATGTTTTTTTTCTGCTTTTTGGTTTGTTTATTTTCATTCTTACTTCCTTGCTTATAACTTGGTTTATATGTATGAAAATTTCTTGTATGTTTTGTAGCTTAAGCTGTAAAGCTTTAGCCCGTTTTACTACTTTGTTTAGAACTTCCTTTCATAAATTTTGTGTTATATTTTCGTTCAAAGGCTAAAATTATAAGTTTTTTATAAATGAATTAAGAACATTTTAAAAAAGTAGCTGAAAATAAAAATTTTGCTTGCAATTCTATCCTTTTTAATTTCAAACTTTATTAAAACACTTGTTCTGCAATTTAATGCTTCAAAAACTCAATTTACAAAAAAAAGCGATTAAGATAAACAATTTGCAGTTTCCGTTTTTTTGTTTTTAGTAAGTTAGCTTTTTTATTGTTGTAAAAAATTTTTATTAAAATGTATCTTTGCTATAAATTATTATAAATAATATTTGCTTTGTTTTGAAAATTGGGGATTTAATTTTACGCAAGGAGCCATTGTTGTTGGCTCCGATGGAAGATGTTACCAATCATATGTTTCGTGGCATGTGTAAGGAAAGTGGTGTTGATCTTATGTTTACCGAATTTGTGTCATCGGAAGCATTGATAAGGCAGGTTGAAAAAACTAAGGGAAAGCTTTTTATCTCAAATGAAGAGCGGCCTATAGGTGTACAGTTATATGGTAAAGACCCTGATGCTTTGGCAGAAGCTGCAAAAATTGCTGAAGAGGCTCAGCCTGAACTCATAGATTTGAATTTTGGTTGCCCTGTAAAAAAAATTGCCTCTAAAGGTTCCGGTGCCGGCTTATTAAAAGATATTCCTTTAATGCTTGAGATAACAAAAGCTGTGGTAGAAGCTGTAAAATTGCCTGTAACAGTTAAAACACGGCTTGGTTGGGATCATGATTCAATGAATGTTGTTGAAATAGCTGAACGCCTGCAGGATGTAGGCATACAGGCACTTACTGTTCATGGACGTACACGCAGTCAGCTTTATACCGGTAATGCCGATTGGACATTGATAGGAGAGCTGAAGAATAATCCACGGATAAAAATACCAATAATAGGCAATGGTGATATAAATTCTCCCGGTATGGCACGTGAATACTTCAATCGCTATGGAGTTGATGCCATAATGATAGGTAGAGCTTCTATTGGCCGTCCTCATATTTTTAAAGAAATACGTTACTATCTTGATAATAATGAGTTTCTGCCACCACTTTCAATGGACGAGCATGTAGAAATGATGCAAAATTTATTGTTGCGCTCGGTTAGTTATTTCGGCGAGCGAAGGGGGATACTTCACACAAGGAGGCATCTTGCAGTTTCTTTTAAGGGCTTGCCAAATTTCCGGGAGACAAAAATTAAATTGTTGAGAAGTCTTGATGTATCAGAAATGATTGATATTATGAATAATATTAAAACACTCTATCATGGCTTTACTGTTGCCCATGCTCATTATAATAACGGCGAACAATGAAACGTACAGGATACCAAGCGGCAATAAATCCTGTTAGCGACACAGTAATAAAGACCGAAAGAATATCTTTCCAATATAAAATTACAGGATAAGCTTCTACAATAAACAGTCCATCACCCCGGAAGCGTAACAAGCCAAATGTTTGTTGCAGCCATACAAGTGCTGCACCTATAAGTAGCCCTCCAATAAGACCGGCAAAGGAAATCAGCCAACCTTCAAATAAGAATATGCTGTTTATCAGTTTGCGTGTGGCTCCCATATTTCGTAAAGTGCCTATGCTATGTCTTTTTTCAAATATTAACATCGATAATGTGCCAATAACATTAAAGATGGCAATAAGCAGAATAAATGAAAGTATAAGATAAGCCATAAGTTTTTCAACCTTCATCATTCTAAAAAATGTGTCATGTTGTTCTTCACGGTTCTTTACCGTGAAGTTGTTTCCCAGAAGAGCTTTGATCTGTTGTTGAATTACGCCTATATTATATTCCGGTTTTAACCGTAATCCTATCCACGATGCAGTTTTATTATCATAATTAAATAATTCTCTTGCCTGATCAATATGAATGATAACATAAGCGGCATCATATTCAAGCTGGTTAACCCTGAATATTCCGGAAGCTTGTATATATTGTGAACGAAAAGCTCGGTCGGGCCTTGCAGGATTAATTTGTCCGGTTCTTTCAGGGGCATAAAGCATTAGTGGAGTAACAAAATTTAAACGCATGCCAAGTTGGCTTGCCAGGGCTGCTCCTAATGTGCCTTCGGGCATGTTATTGTGTTTTAAACGAAATTCGCCTTCAATTATAATGCTGTCGATATTAGAAACTTTATGAAAATTATCGTCCACTCCTAATATTTGCCCCGGTACTTGTCGTTTGTCGAAGCGAAATAAAACATGATCTTCCAATACCAACGTTGATGCTTCTATTCCATCAATAGCCAATAAGCCTGAATAGTTTAGCGAATCGATATTAAATACCTTGCCACGACTCGCCTCAATTTTAAGTTCCGGATCAAAAGTACTGTATAGTGAGCCTATCAAACCATGAAGTCCGTTGAATACCGATAATACTATTAAGAGTCCTAAAGAACCAACTAAAATCCCAATCACCGAAATCCAAGAAATAATGTTGATGATATTCTGGCTTTTTTTGGCAAAAAAATATCTTATAGCTATCTGAATGGCTAAAGGCATAAACTAATGTGTTTTGAATTATTTGGTGGCCTTAACAAGCAGGCCTGTGCCACTATTGTGTTTAATTCTTATATCTATATGATTTAAAATAAATGATAAAGGATAGAATAACAGATAATAAAAAGGCAAAATTAAAAAGAATAATTTGCTTTTATTAAGTAAAATCAAGGGAAATTTCATTGATAGCTTCCAGCTTAAACTTCCCGGCCAACCATAGGTGTAATTTGTGCTGACAGTTGAAAAACCTGCTTCGTATAGTTTGTTGCTTATATCATTTATATTATAGCCATCACGCACATGTTCATCTATAAAGCCGGTAACAGCATCATCGCTATGATGATCAGTATCGGAGCCACCCTTGTCGGAAGGAGTTGATATAATGAGCAAGCCTCCTTTTTTTAATGAATGATACAAGTTTTTCATAACCCTGAGATCGTCTTCTATATGTTCCATTACATCAACAGAAAGAATAAGATTATAAGTGTCGGCTTCCTGATACTTTAAAAGATCGGCTTCTGAAAAACTAATGCGTTCTCCTAATCCTCTACCTTGGAAAAAAATATTACAATCATCAATTTGTTCAGACTTTAAGTCTATGCCCTTTATGCGAAACTTGCTTCCCAACCGCGAAAGTCGCCACACATATTGGCCGAAACCTGAACCGGCATCCAAAATCATTGCATCAGCGGGAGCTGTTTTCTTCCATTTCTTTAACTCACGACGAATGTAATAAGATCGCAATAATAATAGGTCAAGTAAATTATAAAAGAGTATCCTTAAAAAAGGAGTTCGCTTGAATACGCCTCCGAGGACACGCTTAACAGGATCGTATTGCATAATTTATTCCTTTAATAATTCATCAATATGATCAATATAATCTAAAGAATCATCAATGAAAAACTGAAGCTCCGGAATAATACGTAATTGTTTGCCCGTTCTTTTACCTAATAAAAAACGCAGCCGTGAAGCAGACCTTGTAATATTCGAAAATACTTCACTTTTATTGGTTTTAGGGAATATACTTAAATAAATCTTTGCAATACTCATGTCGGAAGTAACCCTGGCAACTGTGACACTGACCATGGTACCCATTAAAATGTCATTTACATCTTTCCTGAAAATTTCACTCATTTCCTTTTGAACAAGACGACCAATTTTCTTTTGTCTGGTAGAATCCATATCTGTGAATTTAATGAGGCGTAAATTTTTTCTCTGTTTTTTACAAAAGTAAGTTTTTTACCCGAATATACCCTCCTCCCGTCCTTTATGTTTTTTTGATAATAGGGGAGGATAAAAAATAATTTTGCCAGACATTGGTGAAAAAAATATAATTTCCACATTTTTCTTGTATTGTCAACACTCTGATTATAACCAATTTGCATAAATTTTGAAAAAAATATGTAAAAAAACCAGTACAATGTATTGCATAGTACTATAAATTTTTCATATATTTGCAATACCTACAACTGGGTATTGGAAAGAAGATGAAAAACTTTTTTCCGCTTATTGTAATAAGGGAGCATTCTTATTAAAATATTGAAGTATGAATTCTTTCAGATTTACTAAAAACATTTTTATAATTTTATTATTGACTATGGTTTTTTTATCATTTTCAATATACATTCGTCGGTGTTTACTTTCTAGAATAGTTTCTGTAAACTTGTGTCAGCCGGTGGATACAATAAAATTAACAGAGGATGACTCTCAGGTAGTTGGTGAGAAACAGAATAAGTCTGAAAATAATGGCTTTGTTGTTCCTGCAATATCTATAGGTTATTATCAGGACAACAATTATTAATAATAAATTCATAAAATATGAAGCTGGAAAATGCAAAAGCACAGATGCGAAAGGGAGTATTGGAATATTGCATACTATCTGTTCTTTCGAGGAATGATGCTTATGCTTCTGATATTATCAATGAATTAAAGGAAGCAAAAATGATTGTTGTTGAGGGTACTCTTTATCCTCTTCTTACGCGCTTAAAAAACTCCGGTTTATTAAGTTACAGGTGGGAAGAATCGACTTTAGGTCCACCTCGGAAATATTATGAGCTTAGCCTTAAGGGGAAAGAGTTCTTAAAGGATCTTGATGATTCGTGGCATGAGTTGGTTGAAGCTGTTGGTTTGATAAATTCAAAATCAAATTCTGAGGGTTAAAGAATTATTTTAGGGCTTTAAATTTCAAGAGAAAACTTATTTTATAAATATTAGATATCATGAAAAAGACTATTTCCATCAATATATCTTCTACTCCATTTTTTATTGATGAAGATGCTTATCAGGAATTAAAGAAATATCTTAAAAAGCTTGAAGACTGGTTTAAGGGGAAGGACGGAGGCAGGGAAGTTATCGATGATATAGAACTTCGACTAAGTGAATTGTTTCGTGACAGAATTAATCCCAAAACTGAGGTTATAACCTTAGTGATGGTAAAGGAGGTAATAGAGATTATGGGTCAGCCCGAAGAGTTTATTCCTGATGACAGTGAGTCTTTTTATAGTAAAGACTCTCAAGATGAGCCGGTTGATGAGGGTTATAAGTACAAAAGACCTAAGAAGTTCTATCGCGACATGGACAATAAAGTTTTTGGAGGTATATGTTCCGGTTTAGCTGCTTATTTAAATATTGATCCGGTTATAATTCGAATTTTATATGTTTTGTTAAGCGTAGGGTCATTTGGACTTATGTTGGTTATTTATATAGTATTATGGCTTGTTGTGCCTGTTGCTGTTACTCCTGCGCAGAAGCTTGAAATGAGAGGAGAGAATGTTACAGTATCGAGTATTGAAAAAACCGTAAAGAAACAGTTTAAAAATGCAAAAGATCAAGTAGGGAAAATGAAGGATAGTGACAGCTATAAAAAAGGTGAGAAATTTATAAATTCCATGTCAAAGACTGATAAAACCGTATTGATTATTGTTGCTACTGTTGTGGGATTATTACTTTTAAATTTTATGTTTTTCGGCAATCCTGCAGCTTTACATTTTAGTCATTTTCGACTTCCTACTATGTTTTATTTTTCTCCCGGCATTTTTCCTCTTTTGTTAGTTCTTTTGGTTTTAGGTTTGATTTTTCGTTCTGCTTTTAAGGGCTTTTTAATTCTGATCCTCACCATAATTGCTTTGTTATTATTATTTAAATTTACCGGGATGATTTTCAGCTTCCCTCATTATATGATGCCCTGATTAGAATATTACTAAAGACTTTATTATGAAAAAGACCATAAATATCAACCTTGCAGGAATGGCATTTACAATTGAAGAAAATGCCTATATAAAATTGAAGAATTATTTAGATGCTATTGAAGAAGAATTAAAAAAAGAGCAGGAATCTGATGAGACATTTTCAGATATTGAAGCACGCATTGCCGAATTGCTTATTCCTGTAACAAAAGAAAATGAGAAGGTCATTAATGTAAAGTTTGTTGATGATATTATTAAGGTGATGGGAAGTCCGGAAGCCTTTAGTCTGTCTGACACTATGCCCGATGAATCACATCAAACTGAAGAAACAAAACCTGAAGTTGAGCATTTGTTCAAACAGAAAAGACTATACAGAGACCCCTATTTTAAAGTAATTGGTGGAGTTTGTAGCGGACTTGGTGCTTATTTAGGCATTAGCCCTATGTTGTTTCGAATATTATTTATTGTTGGAGTTTTTTCAGGTTTATATTTTTGGATATCTCCGTTTTTATATCTGGTCTTGTGGATAGCTATGCCAAAGGCCATTACAATAGAACAAAGGGTGCAAATGTATGGAGGAGACCCTGCCTTGCATAAATTTAAATCATCGTCAAGCACTAAATCTTTTTTTAAAATATTATTACGAGTGCTTGCAATAATTATTGGTTGCATATTGATAGTGCTTGTATTTGCATTGCTCAATATTTTTGTATTCGGATTATACTACCCTATAGAATGGTTGAGATTATTGCCCGGCGGGATGGAAATTGCAAATACTTTTAAGTTTTTAATTTCTGATATCCCTTCATTGCTGACCATAGGACTTGGCTTTTTCCTCGGAATCCCCCTAATATTATTGTTCTATCTTGGACTCCATCTTATATTTCGATTTTCAAAAGGAGGAAAATTTGTTGGAGCTACTTCCTTAGTCCTGTGGCTGGCAAGTATTGTAATGATTCTTGTTGGTGGCTTGAAAATGGCGAATACCTTCAAAGTTAGAGAAACAATAGAAAAAACTTACGACTTACATGCATTTTCAGGTAATACCTTGTATTTAAAACAAATTGATATCCCCCTTTCCTTTAAAAATGAAAAACATTTATCCATAGGATCACGAAAATTTAGTATAAAAAATGGAATGTTGGAGGTTAGCGACCATCCTTTTGTTTTTATTAATAGAGACTCACCTGAACTGAACTTGAAAATTACAAAAGATGTTTCCGGCAGAACTTCAGAAGAGGCACATGAAAATGCTTTATTGATAGATTATTTCTGGATACAGAAAGATTCGATATTGGAATTGGACCAGATCTTTACACTTGCCCCAAAAACATGGCTTAGTAAACAAGATGTGCTTATTGAAATAGGTCTGCCTGCCGATTATGAAATTGTTGTGGACGATAAAATTTATATAACTGATATAAAATATAAACATATCATTGAATATCAGTATATAGAAAAGTGAGTCAGCTTCATATAGTTACTGCTTCATCATGTAAAATATACCCGACGGTGGGTATATTTTCAATTTTTATCGATGGATCAAAAGATAATTTTTTGCGTAATCTTGTAATAAAAACATCTAAACTACGCCCGTGAAAATAATCATCACGGCCCCAAAATTCTATAAGAAGATCGCTTCGCTTTACTATGTTGTTTTTGTTGGCACACAGCATTTCCAACACTTCGTTTTCACGATAGGTAAGGCGGTCGGTCTTATGATCAAAAATTAAAGCCTGATTTTTTGTGTCAAATTGATATTTACCGATATAATAATTTTTTCCCTTATTATTTAAGCCCTGTGTTCCCTGTTTTTTATATCTATTTAATATGGCATGTATCCTGCACAAGAGTTCGTCTTCATCGAAAGGCTTTGTTATATAATCATCTACACCTAAATCAAAACCCTTAATTACATCTTGTTTCATAGAACGGGCAGTCAGAAAGATAACAGGTATTTCGGGACTTTCTTTTCGTATCCTTTCCATAAGGGTAAAACCGTCTATGCCCGGAAGCATGATGTCAATTATACAAAAATCGAATTTGGTTTTGTTGAACATGGCAAGGCCTGAGTCACCATCCTTAGCAAGCTCAACAAGGAATCCTGAATTAATAAGAAATTCCTTCAGTAAAAAACCCATATTAACATCATCTTCGACCAACAGTAATTTATTTGCTCTTTTCATAATTATTTTATTGTGGGAAAAGATATAATAATGGTAGTACCTTTGTCCGGTGTACTCTCCAATTTTATAGCACCACGGCATTGATGCATAACCTTTCTTGCATAATGTAAACCTATACCAAAACCTTTTACATTATGAACATTTCCCGTTGAAACTCTAAAAAACTTATCAAAGATCCGCTTTTGGTCATCCTTTTTTATTCCTATTCCATTATCTTGTATTTTAACAATTAGAAAGCCGTTTTTGTTGTAGGTAGTAATATCAATAATAGGCTCTTGAGTTCTATATTTTAATGCATTATCAAGAAGGTTATATATAACCAATGATACAGGGCTTTTCTCTCCTTTTATAATAGCATTAGTTGCCTGTGGAGAAAAATTTACACTTGCCTCAGCTTGTATTATGCGAACTCTTAAACTGTAAATATTTTCTTTTATTAGATCATGAAGATTTATGGTTTCATCATCTTTTAATTGCTCATATGAACATCCGATGTTTAAAATATCTTCAATGTGATTTTGAAGACGTTGTGATTCTTTCTTTATTATATCCGTATATTCTTCTGTTTTTTGTTGATCTTGTTCCTGTTTTTGAATAAGACTGGTAGCAAACTTGATGTTTGCAATGGGTGTCTGAAATTCATGTACCATGTTGTTGATGAAGTCGGTGGTATATAATAGCAACATTTTTTCTTTCCGGTAGAGTCTCAGAGTCATCAAAAATAAAAACATTACGAAAAGAATAAAAAGCAGAGAAAGTCCCAATTGACCATATAACTGTGTAAAAAGAAATTGATTGCGAGTAGGAAATTCAAGCTCTATAAGATAACCACCTTTAACACCGGGCCATCTTAAATCTTGAGTGTAAGAAGGGGGAGCAAATAAGCGACCACGCGAATATAACATCACAGAATCGCTAAGCTTAAAAGTAAATGGAAGCTCAATTTTATAATCATTTAAATTCGCACGAATAATGCTGTCAACTTCCCGGTATTTTCTTATGTGTGATTCGTCTTCAAGGCCACAAAGAAAATTAGACATCTCTTCACATTGCGGAGTCCGACGCCTTAATTCAAGCTTAGCGTCATGCAAGGCCATGTTTACACTATAAGTGAAATTCTGCTCTTCAAGATATGCAACACGAAAAACCCAACTAACCTGAATGATTAATAAAATAATTAACATCAAGAAAGTGAAAAAGTGAAGTAAGGTACGCTTGTTGAACTGTGTTTTCTTTCTCATTTGTTGTAAAATTAATAAAAAGAGATCGCTTACTCGCATATTAACTTTTTGTTAACCAGTATTAACATCAAAACAACTCTTTTTATTTAGATTAAATCTAAATTTGTATCTGTGTAAGTTATTTTTAATTAATTAAAATTTTGTGTTATGAGAAAGAAAATAGCCATAGCATTTTTATTTACTTTTGCACTTGCCATTGCAAGTCCGGTATTTGCTGCTGTTGAAACCCAGGAAAAAGAAAAACAAGAAAATTGCGAAAAAAAATGTGATAAAGAAACAAAAACAGAATGTGATCAAGAGAAGAAAGCTGAGTGTGATAAAGATTAAGTTGAGTTGCGAATCTCAAATTTGAAAAAGAGTGTTCAATTAATTTTGAACACTCTTTTTTTGAAATATACAGCCGTAGGGGCAATTGTTAAGAAGTTTTACTTGCTTGTTAACTCTCCCGCTTCTCACCTACGGTGGTAAACGGGAAGGGTTTTTAATGTACTCAAAGCATTCTGCTTTTCAAGTTTCGAGTTTCAAGTTTCGGGTTTTTGAGCGAAGCGAAATCCTCCCTCCTTTGGAGGGACCGGTAGGCGATTACGGGAAGACTTCAGGAAATGAAAAACTCTCCTCCTTTTTTCAAGGAGGAGTACGCCAAGCACAATTTGAAATATTGTTTTTGGTTGAAAAAAATGCTTGGCGGGAGGTGGTTAATATATTAATTTAGGAAAAGTAAAATAGGCTTTCAGCCCATTTTTTTATGTCTTCGTGAATAAATAATTCGTGTTAATTGACGTTCTTCGTTGACTTAATTAACTAATCTGCTAATTTACTAATTGATTTTCGTAATTGAGTTTCGAGTTTTGAAATTCGTGTCTTTACAGATAATAAATAAATTACCACTAACAATTTAATATTTTTAACTGTAAAAAAATTGATGGTGTTTATATAGTGTGGTTTCAAACTTTTCTTTATTTTGCATCCCGAAATCTGTATGCTTTATAATAAGCTGCTGTAATTTTTAAATATTTGTTTATGGAATGTCCTTTATGTAAGCAAAATGAAGTTACTTCATTTAAAGGCGTCGATCAAATTTTGTTTTGGAAATGTGCGGAATGTTATCTTATATATAAGGACAGCATTTATCACCTTCCTTTGCATGAAGAACATGATCGTTATTTAAAGCATAATAATACCCTTGATTGTCCTGGTTATATCGACTTCCTGAATCAGGCTCTTAAGCCTGCTCTTCCTTTCCTTGATAGCGAAATGCAAGGTTTAGATTTTGGTAGTGGTCATAATCCTGTACTTGCCGAATTATTAAATAAGTCCGGCTTTTCTTGTAATTATTTTGATCCTTTTTTCTTCCCCGAACTTCCTGATGAACGCTTAGACTTTATTTTTTCTACTGAAACTTTTGAGCATTTTGTAAATCCTTATAAAGATATAAAGCTTATCACATCTTTGTTGGTGCCTGATGGTTTGTTAACTGTGATGACTCATCGTTGGAATGAGCATACCGATTTAAGCACATGGTGGTATATGCGTGAGCATACGCATGTCTCATTTTTTCATAAGAAAACCTTTGATTATATATGCGATGAGTTTGGTTATAATCAAGAATATGACGACGGAGAAAAAGTTATTATCTTAAGGAAAAATGTAGTAATAGATATTAAGCAAATGAAATAGTATCAATATATGATTTAAGTTATTAAAGATGAGACATTTGACTAAGTTGTTGTTTTTGCTTCTTCCTTTTTCTTGTATAATTTCATGTAGTCAAAAAGGACAAATGCCTACTTATGAAGAACTGTTTGTTGAAGCACCTTTTGAAATGCTCTTGATTAAAATTCCGGATTTCAGCAAATGTAAAAGCTTTTATATTACTGATTTTGGTGCTCTTGAAGGTGATAAAGAAAAAACATCTTCTGCCATTGAAGCGGCTATTGAGAAAGCAGTAGCTAAAGGAGGTGGAAGGGTTGTTATTCCGCCCGGGGAGTGGCTTACCGGTAAAATACATTTTAAAAGCAATATTAATCTTCATCTTGAAAAAGGTGCTGTATTGCTGTTTTCAGATGATCCTGCAGATTATCTTCCTGCAGTTCAAACTACTTGGGAAGGTATTGAATGTTATAATTATTCACCATTGATTTATGCTTACGAATGCCAGAATATTGCAATAACCGGGGAAGGGGAATTACGAGCAAAAATGGATGTCTGGCAAAGCTGGTCAGGACGCCCCCAGCCTCATATGGAAACTTTGAAACGTCTGTATCACATGGGTGCTTTAGATGTCCCTGTTAATGAAAGAGTAATGGTTAATGATACTGCTAACTTGCGACCACAATTTATTCAGTTTAATAGAAGCAGCCATATCTTACTTGAGGGTGTAACTATTACAAATAGTCCATTTTGGGTTATTCATCCTTTTATGGCAAATGATGTTGTTATTCGTGATGTTAAAGTTAAAGCCAAAGGACATAATAACGATGGAGTTGATCCGGAAATGAGCAGAAATGTTTTGATAGAAAATTGCATCTTTGATCAAGGAGATGATATGATTGCTATTAAAGCCGGACGTAATCGTGATGCGTGGCGACTTAATACTCCATCACAAAATATTGTTGTTAGAAATTGTACTATGATAAATGGTCATCAGTTGCTTGCTATTGGTAGTGAATTGTCAGGAGGTATTGAAAATGTTTTTGTGAATAATATTTCTGTTGTTGAAGATGCAAGCCTTTTTCATTTAGTTTTTATTAAAACAAATGAACGCAGAGGTGGGGTAGTGAAAAATATTTTTGTAGAAAATATTAATGCGAATAAAACAAAATTAGGCATTTTGGGTATTGAAACTGATGTTATGTATCAATGGAGAGATATTGTTCCAACTTATGAACGTAGACTTACCCGTGTAAAAGATGTATTTTTAACCAATGTACATGCCAGTGAGGTTGAGTTTATTTCAAGAATTCTAGGTGAAGAAGAATTACCTGTTAATAATGTTGTTCTTAAGGATGTAAGTGCTGTTACTATTAATGAAAAGGAACACATACATGAAAATGTTGTGAATTTTAATTTTGATTGATCAAAAATAAATAGTGCTGAAAGAGCCCGTAGTATTGAAGTTGATATTTCATGTTAGCTTATAGCGCCATGGAATATTAGCCCAGTATTCACCTGCATAATCAATACCAACTCGTGGCAGGGTTTTATAAGGCGCCTTTTCTGATAAGGGATTTTTCCATTCAAGCCACAGACGCTTTGAAAATTCAACTTCTTCACCATAGAATGATTTGTCTAACTTCAGCGCTCTTCCTATTCTTCCGGGGCCTTTTACTTCATGTGTCTCACGAATCATGACAGCTTGAGGATGATTGGCAGGACCTGTCGTGATATTTATCAACCAATACATACCGTAAATTAAATAAACATAAACTCTGCCACCGGGTAAGTACATTACTTCAGTACGGGCTGTTCTTCCTTTGCTGGCATGGCAGCCCAGATCTTCTTCACCCCTGTAAACTTCTACATCTGTAATATTTAAACGAATAATTTCACCATCCTTAAAGCGTCTTACCAATTGCATTTTTAGCAGCTGAGGAGCTATTTCTAAGGCATCATTTAAAAAAAGGGAACTATCAACTTTTTTTCCTGATTCTGACATAAATGTACTAATAAATATGAGTGCTGTAATCTTTTAGTTCTGAATCTAACATTTTTGCCCTGCCGGCAGTGAGCTTGTTTAAAAGATGCCAAAAGCCGGGACCATGATTTTTTTCTTTTGTATGACAAAGCTCATGCAATATGACATAATCTATTAAATGATCGGGCAGACGCATTAATTGTAAATTTAAATTGATGTTATTAATATTTGAGCAGCTGCCCCAACGGCTTTTCAGGTTTTTAATAAATATCTTGTTGTAGCTGAGACCAAATTTATTTGCAAAAAATTCAAGACGTGGTGGTAAAATTGTTTTTGCTTCAATTCGCAAAGCTTCCTCTATACCATAGCGTATCACTTCTTGAATATTTGTGTTAGTTACCGACATGCTACTTGGATATTCTACATTTAAAATCCCTTTGTAAAGCTTTAATCTGACATCATCCCTGGAGGCTTTCGCTATTTTTAAAGTAAAACTTCTTGTTTTAAAAACTGTATTTTCATCAAATATGGTATAGCGTTTTTCATATTCCGAAATCTTAATTAAGGATTCTTGTATCCACGATTTTTTTTCATGAACATAATTGATTGCCTGCTTAAGTGGAACACCAGGGGGTAAAAGCACCAAGACCCCCTCTAATGGTTTAATCCGGATAGAAAGACGCTTATAACGTTTGTCACTTTTAAAGCTTACTTTTCCGATTTCTTCAAAATCTATCAGGGTTGTTTTTCGCATGTCTTTTTAATTTTTATTATAGCTTGCTTATTTGCTAAAATAGTTAAAAAAACCAACGATACGACAGATTGAAGTTCCTACCGGGCATTACATAATTTCTTTCTTTAACCCTGGATAAGTGATCACGATAACTTTTGTCGAATACATTTTCAACTTTTAAAATCAATATGTGATTTCCAATATTGCTTATGCGGTAACCTCCCTCTAAACTCATTAAAAAATATCCATCGGTTTGTTCCTCTTGGGGCGAAACGCGTTTCTGAGTGCTTACTATTTGAGCTTGGCCGCCTAACCAGCCTTTCTTAAAATCATAATTAAGCGAATTCCTTATCCTTAAGGGTGGAATGAAAGGAAGATTCTGATTAGCTTCTTCATCAAAAAGACGGCGTCCCCTAACAAAATCCAATCCTGTTTGCAGAGTTAGCTCTTTAGTGGGATGAAGGGCAAAGGTAAATTCCCCGCCTTGAAGGCAGGCGGCTCCGTCTATATATTCAAATTCGGGATATGCTGATGGTGAATGAGTCCTTCCGGTGGGCTGAAAAATTATGTAATTACTAAATTTATTTATAAAGGTAGCCAATTCCATTTCAATGATTCCCCTTTTATAGCGCATGAAAAGATCTCCGCCATGACCAATCTCATCCTTTAAACTGCTGTTACCTTTTTCATAAACACCGGCGCCAAGGTGAATCCCATCGGCATAAAGTTCGCCAATCATAGGATTTCTGTGAGATCTCGCAAATTGAGCTCCTATTTCTATGCTTTTATTGGGCCGAATATTTAAGCCAACTGAACCTGAATAATTGACTTTGTTCCTTCTAAGGTTGATATCATTGAAAACTTCGTTTTTTAATGCCTTAGAATTCATGAAATCAAGCCTTACTCCAAATTGTAACCTTAAAATATTGGTCATGGGAACCTCCTGAAAAGTAAATGCTGCTACTGTATAACGCCTTTCACCCGGGGTATATGCTTCATCTCCACCTACATCAAGGTCTTGAGCATTTAAACTGAGGCCAAAAGCCCCTTTCGCTAAAATTCCTATGGGCTTGTTTTGTAATGTTAAAGTAGAACTGAAGGAATATTGATCATATTCAAGATCAATATCCTCATTTATTAGCTCACCACCCGCAAATTTCATGTCAACTTCCTTTTGATGAAAAAATGAAGTGTTGAAACGAATTTGTGCATTATCAAAAAAGTTGTTTTTAAATTTTCTTCCAAACCTCCCCTGTAAAGACAAACGCTCTGCCCTAATTTCAACACTACGATCGGGGAGATGTATTTTTTCCGGTATTTTATATACCTGATCAGAGAATGACATGCTTAATCCTCCGGTTGTTGTACCCTTGAAACCCCAACCTAAGGCTGCATCATAATTTTCTATTGAAGTGTCGGGCAGCTTTCCCTCAGGAGTGGTAATATTGCCGGCTTTCCGCCCTGCAGCACGAGCAGTAAAAGCATTTTTTTCGCCACCCTTGGTGATGCGGGCAAAACCTGCACCCATATTATTGACCGTGGCAGCCTGACCGGATACAACTCCCGAAAATTCTTTGTCCCACTGATCGGGTATGTCGGTGGTCATTAAGTTGATTACACCACCAAGGGCACTTGAACCGTATAATAAACTTGCCGGTCCTCGTATTACTTCAACTCTGTTTGCTGCAAGAGGGTCTAATGAAATAGCATGATCAGCAGCAGTCTCTGAAACATCACCCATCCTTTCCCCATTTTCAAGAACTAAAATTCGATCTCCATCCATGCCGCGAATAACTGGTCTTGCAGGAGCCGATCCCATACTTCGCATGCTGACGCCGGGCTCTCCATTAAGCATTTCACCAAAGGAAGGTTCGCTTTTTCGTTGAAGCATTTCTCCAACAAATATTGCATCGGGTTGATAACGAAATCCACTTGCAGTAGGGGATGCTGTTAATGTTATTTCAGCAAGATTAACACTGACAAATGTTAACTCAATGTCCAGCTCTATCGTAACTTTTGATTTTGCTACAAATTCAAGCTCTTCTACGGCATAGCCCATACTGTGAGCCTGAATAATATGCCTGCCTTCCGGCAAATTTGTTAAATGGTAATGACCACTTGCATCTGTTATGGTGCCGATTCGGGTGTTCTTAATTACTAAATTTACAAATGGAAGGTGTTCTCCTGATTCTGCATCAATTACGTGACCAAAAATGTTGGCATCGGTTTTTGGCCTCTGAGTTTCCGGGGCAGCATTAGTGATTTTTATAGATAAAGATAAAAATAGAAATATTGCGAAAACTTTTGAAAAGTTTGAATTCATCGATTTAAATTTCAAGTTTTAAAGTTGTTAACGGCTTTTTCCGGCAAATAAATTTATAGCATTGCAGTTTAGGTCTGCAAATATAATAAATACAACATTCTATTATAAATACTTATTTATAAGTTTTGTTCAATTGTTTTGTGTGTCTTTAAAATTATTAGCCTTTTACCGTTAATTTTAACTATTGATTGTTAAAACATGCTGTTTTTATAATGGTTTCTTACAGTAAGATAATGATTTGCAGTGTATTGCCTGACATTCAGGCTGTTTAAGATATTGCAATTATTGTTAATTAATTGCAATCAGGTTGACTCTTAAATTAAAAGGTCGGAAATTTAATATACATACTAAAAGTTAAGACTATGCAAAAGAAATCTATTAAGTGCAATTTGGAGCGACAACATTCATATATTCTGCCAATGAATTTTAATATTAGAATGTAATATTAATTCCAAATAAATGATTTAAATAGGGTACTTTTTATAGTTTGGATTTTTATTTATAAAGGTTAAAAAACATGAATTTTGGGCGTCAAAGGCAATTAAAGCTAAAAAGTTTGTTTTTATTCGCAGGAAATAATTAATTTTACCTACTTTATCGGTGTTTATAAAATAATTAAGAACACTTGTGAAGCTGCCATATAAGTATTATATTTATTAAAATTGATAAAACAATAAGCCGTTGCTATGGAAGTTAAGAAATCACCTAAAGCGGATCTCGAAAGCAAAAAAATTATTTTCCTTCAAATTGGGCTTGTAGTTGCCCTTAGTGTAATGTTGATTGCTTTTGAATGGACCACCGTTGATGTAGAAATAAATCTTGGCCTCGTTGATCAGGAAATGGAAGTCGAGGAAGAAATTATTCCTATTACACGTCAGGATGAAATTAAGCCCCCCGATCCACCACCGGCTCCTCAGGTAACTGATATTTTAAATATTGTTGATGATGATGTTGAGCTTGATGACGATTTGGAAATTTTAGATACTGAGATGCAACAGGATTTTGAAATTGATTATGCTCAAATGACTGATTATGGTGATGAGGATAGAGAAGAAGGAGAGATATTTATTATTGTGGAAGAAATGCCGGAGTTCCCCGGTGGGCAGCAAGCATTAACAGAATACCTTGCAAGCTCAATACGTTATCCGGTTATTGCACAGGAAAATGGCATACAGGGAAGAGTATATATACAGTTTGTTGTTAATCAAGATGGTGCTGTTACAAATGCTACAATTTTAAGGGGAGTGGACCCAAGCCTTGATAGGGAAGCATTAAGAGTGGTAGAAGCTATGCCCAAGTGGAAACCGGGAAGACAAAGAAATCGACCTGTTAGAGTTTCTTACACCGTGCCTATCAATTTCGTACTTCAATAATAAGAAATGTAAATAAGTATATAAAAACCCGGTGTAAGCCGGGTTTTTTATTAATAAACATTCCGAAACCTGTAAATTTATATGATACCTGTAAAGAAAGAATTGGAAAAAGTTGTTTTGGTAGCAGTTAAAACACCTGATTTGCTTGAGTCAGAAGTTGATGAGCATTTGGATGAACTGGCATTCTTGGTTGAAACTGCAGGTGCTGAACCTGTAAAAAGGTTTATCCAAAATTTAACTATGACCAACAACCGTACTTATGTGGGAAGAGGAAAGCTTGAAGAAATTGTTGATTATTTGAAAGCTCATGAAGATATTACAGGAGTAATTTTTGATGATGAATTGTCGCCTCTGCAATTAAAAAATCTTGAGGCATCAATTAAAAAGAGGGTTTTGGATAGGACAAATCTTATCTTGGATATTTTTGCAAGTAGGGCCAGAACAGCACACGCCAAAACTCAAGTAGAACTTGCCCAATACCAGTATTTGCTCCCAAGACTAACAAGGATGTGGACCCACTTAGAACGACAAAGGGGAGGAATAGGAATGCGTGGACCGGGAGAACAAGAGATTGAAACCGATAGACGTATTATTAGAGATATCATTAGCAAATTAAGAAAGGACCTTGAAAAAATTGACAGGCAAAAAGCTACGCAGCGAAAAAATAGAGGAAAGTTAGTGAGAGTTGCAATGGTAGGATATACTAATGTAGGAAAATCGACTCTGATGAATGCGCTGAGTAAGAGTGAAGTTTTTGCTGAAAACAAACTTTTTGCAACCCTTGATACTACTGTTAGAAAAGTTGTTATAGAAAATTTGCCGTTTTTACTTGCCGATACTGTTGGCTTTATTCGCAAGCTGCCCCACCATTTGGTTGAATCATTTAAATCAACATTGGATGAAGTGAGAGAGGCTGATCTCTTACTTCATATAATTGATATATCGCATGTTGGATTTGAACATCAAATTGAGGTTGTAAATTCCACCCTTAGTGAAATTGATGATAGAGAAAAACCTTGTATAATGATCTTCAACAAGGTTGATAATTATCGTTATATACCAAAAGCCGAGGATGATTTAAGTCCAAAAAAAAGAGAAAATATTGCACTTGATGAGCTCAGAAGAACATGGATGGCAAAAAATAAACCTGTAGTATTTATTTCAGCCTTGGAAAAAACAAATTTCTCTGAATTAAGGGAAATCCTCTATGAGGAGGTGATGAAAATTCATGTAACCCGCTTCCCCTATAACGATTTTCTTTATCCTATGACTGAGGAAAATATTGAATAATAACAAGGTAGCAATGATGAAACTCTCCTTGTAAGGCAACTTTCTTTAAAATACTTGTATTATATTTCCAAGAGTAAACTTAAAATTATTAAAACAAGCCGCTGATAATACCATCAGAAGAAATATCAATGTTTTCTGCTGCCGGTTTTTCAGGTAATCCGGGCATCCTCATAATATTTCCGGTGATAGGAATGACAAAACCTGCCCCTGCCGCTATTTCTATTTCACGAACTGTTACAACAAAATTTTCCGGACGACCTAATAATTTAGGATTATCTGACAGTGATTTTTGTGTTTTGGCAATACAAACCGGAAGATTTTGTAAATTTAATGTTGTGATTTTCTTTAAGTCAGCTTTTGCTTGTGCAGTATAATCAATGGCAACAGCACCATAAATATTTTTGGCAATTGTTTCAATTTTTTTCTCAACTGCCCAGCTCCAATCGTATAAAGGTGTGAAATCCGATTGACAAGATTCTGCAACTTCACTCACTATGGTGGCAAGTTCGGTGGTTCCACGTCCTCCATCTGAAAAAACTTTTGCCACTGCTGCTCTAACATTTAATTCTTCGCATTTTTTTAATACCGCAGCAATTTCCTCTTCAGAGTCATCGGCAAAATGATTGATGGCAACAACAGGACAAACATTGAATTTGCGAATATTCTCTACATGCTTTTCAAGATTCTCCAAACCTCGTTCTACTGCCTCAACATTTGATTGTTTCAAATCAGAAAGACCTACGCCGCCATGATACTTTAATGCACGTATGGTAGCAACTAAAACTGCAGCATCGGGCTTTAAACCGGCTGAAACACATTTGATATCTAAAAATTTCTCTGCACCAAGATCAAATCCAAATCCGGCTTCAGTAACAACATAATCGGAAAGGGAAAGACCCATTTTGGTGGCTAAAACAGAATTGGTGCCTTGAGCAATATTGGCAAAAGGTCCACCATGAATAATAGCAGGGCAACCTGCAAGGGTTTGTACTAAATTAGGCTTGATAGCATCCTTTAAAATTGCAGCCATTGCACCCTGAGCCTTTAAATCACTCGCAAAAATAGGCTTTTTATCTCTGCTGAAGCCCACAAATATTCTTGCTATCCGCTTTTTTAAGTCATCAAAATTTTCTGACAAGCACAATATTGCCATAATTTCAGATGCTGCAGTTATGTCAAAGCCGGTTTCACGTGGGATACCTGAACTGAGACCCCCGAGTCCGACAATTATATGCCGAAGTGATCGGTCGTTCATATCCATTACTCTTTTCCAATGAACTGTACGTGGATCAATATTTAAAGTGCTATTTTTATTTTGAATATTATTGTCGATAAGGGCGGCTAAAAGATTGTTGGCTTTTTCAATTGCCGCAAAATCACCCGTAAAGTGTAAATTTATATCCTCCATAGGAATTACTTGGGAAAGTCCTCCACCGGTAGCCCCTCCCTTAATTCCGAATACCGGGCCAAGGCTTGGCTCGCGCAATACTACTGTTGTTTGTTTCCCAATGAGGTTAAGGCCTTCGCTAAGACCTATAGAAACAGTAGTTTTCCCTTCTCCGGCAGGCGTTGGCGAAATTGCTGAAACAAGAATAAGCTTTTTCCCTTTCATCTTCTCTTCTTTAATAAGGGATAATGGCAATTTTGCCTTATAATGACCGTAAGGTTCCAGGATATCTTCATTAAGACCAAGCCGGCCTGCAATTTCTTTAATAGGTTTTATTTTTGCTTCACGTGCAATTTCAATGTCAGTTTTCATTTCACTTTAAAATTAGTTGTTTAAATAAATGAAGATATATTATTATACAAGATATAAAAGCAAATATTTTTTTGATTTTAATGATATAAATAATACCTGAAACAAATTACAAAATCTTTATGATATCTAAAATAGAATTTATGCCCATTTATGAAAAGAAAGCTGTAAGGATGTCATACAAACATAAGGATTGTTAGCCCCGGTCAAGCTTTTAAGGCATATAATGTTTAAGGATGTCTTACATATTTTACACGTAAAACAGGATGCTTTTTTAAATCATTATTGTGAAGAACAAGGGAAGTAAAATTAAATCCCGGTATTATGTTTGCTAATAAAAACAGATCTTCTAATTCTGTTCTTTCAACTGCGATTTTTTCAAAATACCTTGAATCCATTTTGAAAACGTAACAATTTTCTTTCTCATTGAATGTTACATCTGAAAAAATCCTGTAAACGTTCAATCCTCTTGTATAGGTAGGATAAACATATTTGTCGTTTTTTCCTTTTTTAGCAATCACTAAATTTGGGTATTTGGCTTTGTTTGTGCCCATGTAAACGGAGTCGGGATAGAATAGTAATTCAACACTACTGATGCCAATTTTTTGCTTATCAGAGTCTATATTAATTGAGTCGTTCCATTGCCAAACAAGATCGTTAATATTTATTTTAATTTGTGATCCTGCCATTCCCTGTATAAACAAATTCTTGGTGTTGTTGTCGTCGAACAAGATGTTTCCGGAATATTCATGTTCAAAATGATTGAAAAACCTTGCTTCGGGATAGATAGGAAAAACATAATTGTGAAGATTAGTCTGAAGAGGATTGTCATAATCAACTACCCCTGAAGCATCTTCCTCGTAAAGTTCATGCCTGTAATACAAAGTTAAATTACTGCCTATGAATTGACGAGCATCATCTTCCGTTCCAAAAACTGCTAAACGACAAAGAGCACCAATAGAATCAAGCTGTGCAGGCTCAATGGTTTTAATATATAAACCTTTAAAATATTTGAGAAATTCTTCGCGGTCAGATAAAACAAAATCAGGCATATCTAACAGCTTTTGAGCTAAAGCTTTGTTTAATTTTATTCTGATTTGTTGAACATTATTCTTTTCACCCCAGTTTTGAGTGCCCAAGTCTAAATTTGGACTTATTGTGGATGCACCCAAAACTTCGGGATAATACATGTTTTCTATAGGAACATTGTTGTAAAGAAATGAAGAAGATAAAATCGGATCTTTTAACTCATAAACTTCAAAAGTAAGTTTTTGCGACTTATCACCTAACCATTGTTCATATTGATATGCAAAGCTGAGAATTAATGAATCTGGAAATATCTCTCCCTCTTTCATGTTTTTAAAATCCAAAATATTTGCTCCCAACGATACATTGGTAATAAGATCAGCTTTTACAAGCCCCATTATGGGGTCATTATAAAAACCAACTATGCCACGTGCAAGAGTCCAATCTTGATCACTATCGGTACGAACCCAATCGGGTAAATGATTAAGGGCAAAAATGTTCTGCCTGCTAATAGAAGCTTCAAGTAAATCTGCTTGTGGTAAGGATTCCAGGCCAATAGAAGCCGGGTCGTTGTCACAACTCGTTGATAGAATGAGTGGTACAAGAATGGTGCTGAAAAGTTTCAGCAGTTTCTTTGACTTGTTCTGCATAGGTTAAAATAAAAAAAATTCTTTAAATTATTTGCAGAGTTAAATTGAATCATAAAATTCATTATAGCTGTCGATATATTCCTCTTCACCATGATATGCTAAAAATGGCTTATCCGATTTTTCAATAAATTGCTTGATGTTTGCATTTATTTTCTCACTTCCTTGAATAATACCGTCAGCCATGCTTATAGCCGATTTTGTTAAATTCTCCCATGTTGGATCATTCAAAATTTCCAACTCCTTTTTGTCAATTCCCAATCCGGCGAGCTTCTTAACAATGCTTTTGTCCATTGCCTTGTTATACTCGTCATCATAAACTGTATAAACAATTTTGGAATTTGCAAAATATGGATCATCACTCAACAATGATTTTATCATTAAAGGGGCTAAAGCTGTAAACCAACCCTGACAATGCACTATATCGGGTGCCCATCTCAACTTTTTGGTGGTTTCCAATACTCCTCTTGCAAAAAATATAATCCGTTCATCATTGTCATCAAATTCGGTGCCATCTTCATCAATAACGGTTGCTTTTCTTTGAAAATAATCTTCATTATCGATAAAATATACCTGCATACGTGCTGCCTGAATAGAGGCGACTTTAATTATAAGAGGATGATCTGTATCGTTAATTATCAGGTTCATACCTGAGAGCCTGATCACTTCATGTAATTGATTGCGCCGTTCATTGATTACTCCAAAACGCGGCATAAATGTTCTGATTTCTTTTCCTTTCTCCTGGATGCCCTGTGGCAAATGACGCCCTATTAGCGACATTTCATTTTCGGGTACATAGGGTGTAATTTCTTGACAAATGAATAAGACTTTGGTATTTTCCATTTTGTTTGAAAAATTTGAATATTAAATATTACCTATTTGAAGTTTATAATGGTAATAAAGTTAAGAGGTGTAGAACACCTTAATAAAATAATCCTGTCACATGTAAGGTTTTAGTAACATGGCAGAATTTCTCACATTTTACAAAAGTACAAAAAATATGCTTCTAAAACAAAGTGTATTATTTACTACGCTTAGTTTTTGTCAGCTTTAAATAGATTCTTTTAATAAAGCTTATTTAGATTAAAAGTCTCTTTAGCAGCTTGTTAATGAAAACTGATAAGATTTTTTAAGGCTTTCTTTTTTATTCTTTGAATATATTTCTTTTAATTTGCCTTGTTTTACTATTATTTTTGAAATGGAAGTGATAAAAACTTCTGATGAATTAAGAGGAAAAATCAGAAGAGAAAAGGATAAAGGCCTTAGTATTGGCTTTGTACCCACAATGGGAGCACTACATCAGGGCCATTTATCTTTGATTGACTGCGCGGCTTTTGAATGCAACTTTGTGGTGGTTAGTATTTTTGTAAACCCAACTCAATTTAATGATTCAAAGGACTTGGAGAAATATCCCCGCCAGCCGGAAGAAGATTTAAAAATCTTAAAAGGAAGAGCTGTAGATATTGTTTTTCTACCTTCAGTTGAACAGATTTACCCTAAACCTGTTAATAGAGTATTCGACTTTGGCATACTTGATAAAGTGATGGAAGGAAAATTCAGACCCGGACACTTTAACGGGGTAGCTCAAGTAGTTAGTCGTTTATTTGATATTGTAAGTCCGGATAAAGCCTTTTTTGGAGAAAAGGATTTTCAACAACTTGCTATAATTAGTGAAATGGTGAAAATAGAAAAATACCCGGTAAAAATCGTATCTTGCCCCACAATTCGTGAAAAAGACGGATTGGCGATGAGCTCTCGAAACAAGCTTTTGACTTTGGAACTAAGAGAATTAGCTCCTGTTATTTCGAAATCCTTAAATGAATCACGTAATTTTGTTCATTCGAAGAGCCCCGCAGAAATAATAAAATTTGTTTCGGATACAATAAACGATACAAACAAACTTGAAGTTGAATATTTTGAAATTGTAGATGGAGCTAGTTTGCAAAATATTGCACATTGGGATGAAAGTAATTATATTGTAGGTTGCATTGCTGTATTTGCAGGAAAAGTGAGATTGATTGATAATGTAATTTATAAAAAGGAGTTATCATGAATATTCATGTTGTGAAATCGAAGTTACATAATGTTAAGGTTACAGAAGCAAACCTTAATTATGTGGGCAGTATTACCATTGATGAAGCATTAATGGAAGCTGCAGGAATAATTGAACATGAAAAAGTTCAGGTGGTAAACAATAATAATGGAGAACGACTTGAAACTTATGTGATTAAAGGTGAACGTAATTCAGGAGTTATTTGCCTTAACGGTGCTGCTGCACGTAAAGCTGCTGTTGGAGATGTGATTATTATAATCAGTTATGCTATTATTTCTCTCGAAGAAGCAAAAAATTTTAAACCGAATTTTGTTTTTCCTGATACTGAAACTAATAAGTTAGTATAGTGCATTTTATATGTATTATTAAAATAATTCTAAACAAAAAACCAGATTTTACTTGGATAAAATCTGGTTTTTTGTTTAGAATTTGTAATATTTACATATAATATAATAAATATGTCGAAGACCAAAACTGTATTTGTTTGTCAAAATTGTGGTAGTGAATCACCAAAATGGATTGGAAAGTGTTTTTCTTGTGGTGAATGGAATACTCTTGTTGAGGAAACTGTTATTACCGGAAAGTCGCGTCGTTCAGCCATAAGCGGTCTTGATGACTTATATCGCCAGAAGCCTCAGGCTGTAAGTTCGGTAAGTGTTGCTCAGATGCCGCGCATTGATACGGGAATTGCTGAGTTTAATAATGTTTTAGGTGGAGGTATGGTTCCCGGTTCTCTCATCTTAATGGGTGGGGAACCCGGTATAGGGAAATCTACTTTGGTATTGCAAATGGCACTTCAATTAACTTCTAAAAAAATATTTTATGCATCAGGGGAAGAAAGCCCTCAGCAAATTAAATTAAGAGCTGAGCGTCTAAACCGTAGTGATGGTTCGCATTGTTTAGTTGTTAACGAAACAAGTATTGAAAGAATAATCCATTTTATTGATCAGGAGAATCCCGATATAGTAATTATAGATTCTATTCAAACAATGGAAAGGGAAGGTATTGATTCAGCCCCCGGAAGTGTTTCGCAAGTACGTGAGTGTACTGCTGCTATTTTACGCCTTGCAAAGGATAGATCAATTCCTGTGATTTTAATAGGTCATATTAATAAGGAAGGTAATCTTGCCGGCCCAAAGGTCCTTGAGCATATGGTTGATGTTGTGTTGCAGTTTGAAGGTGACAGGCATTATATGTATAGAATTCTTAGATCAGTGAAAAATAGGTTTGGTTCAACCTCCGAAATTGGAATCTTTGAAATGCTTGGCGATGGAATGCGTGAAGTAACAAATTCCAGTGAAATGTTATTGTCGCACCAAGATGAAGAAATGAGTGGTGTTGCCATTGCTGCTGCAATTGAAGGGCTTAGGCCGTTTTTAATTGAAGTTCAGGCGCTTGCAAGTACTGCTGCCTATGGAACCCCTCAGCGTTCATCTACAGGATTTGATTTGCGAAGACTTAATATGCTTTTGGCAGTTTTAGAAAAAAGAGCAGGGTTTAAGCTTGCAAGTAAAGATGTGTTTTTAAATATTGCCGGCGGCCTTAGGGTAAGTGATCCGGCAATAGATCTTTCAGTTGTTGCCGCTGTATTATCATCTAATACCGATCTTTCTGTATCACGTGGCGTATGCCTTACCGGGGAGGTTGGGCTCTCAGGTGAAATTCGTCCTGTAATGAGAATAGAACAAAGAATTAGTGAAGCCGAAAAGTTGGGTTTTAATACTATAGTAATCCCTAAATATAATAAGGGTATTAATTTGAAAAATTTTAAAATAGAAATTTTTCAGGCATCCAAAATAGAAGAAGCTTTTAGAAAATTGTTTTCCTAAGTTGTCAGAATAACTCATTGTACTGATAGTGTCGCCATTCTAATTCACCTTCTGCGTCAGAAGCCCTTTCATCGGGGCAACTAAGATCGGAACTGAAATTTAGCGGCTTTTCAAAAATATCCTCTTGTGTAATTTCTGTTTTAGGATCATTATATGTTGCCTGCATAAATAAGGCCCATATCGGAAGCCCTGTGTTAGCACCTTGACCATGGTAAAGATTATCAAAATGAATGTCGCGCTCTTCTCCTCCAACCCATGCACCGGCTACAAGATTTGGAGTAACACCTATATACCAGCCATCCGAATTGTTTTGAGTGGTACCTGTTTTACCCCCAATTTCACCGGTAAATCCATAAAAATTACGTAAACGATATGAGGCAGTCCCAAAATTGGCAACTCCTTCTAACATGTTAAGCATTAGATATGCGCTTTTCTCATCAATGGCCTCCTTCCTTTGCGGTCCGAAAGAAGCAATCACATTCCCATAACGGTCTTCAATTTTAGTGACAAAAAGAGGCTCTGTATGAACGCCTTTGTTGGCAAATACTGAATAAGCAGCCACTATTTCGCTGAGAGTGAAATCCGGAGTACCAAGGGCAAGGGCAGGAACAGGATCGATTGGACTTTTTATTCCGAGGGTCCTGATCATTTTAGCTACTGCTTCTGCATTGAATTGTTTCATTATCCAAGCAGTAATATTATTGTTTGAATTTGCCAAACCCCATTTTAAAGAAACCATTTCACCAAGACGCTTATCACCCGTGTTCCTTGGAGTCCAAGTTTGCCCGGTTTCAAGATAAAAGGTTTGAGGAATATTTGGAACCATATCACAAGGATTCAAACCCTCGTGCATAGCAAGGGTATAGACAAAAGGCTTTATGGTTGAGCCAACTTGTCGTTTCCCCATTGTTGCCATGTCGTATTTAAAATGACGATAATTAGGCCCTCCTACATAGGCTTTTACATGCCCCGATTGCGGATCCATTGCAAAAAGACTGGCCCTTAAAAAGGATTTGTAGTAATGAATTGAATCCAATGGAGTCATAATAGTATCAATATCACCATTGTAAGAAAAAACTGTCATTGGAACAGCTTGTCTGAAAGCCTTCTGAATACTATCGGAAGAAATTCCTTCAAGGGACATTAAGCGATAACGTTCGGTTTGACGAATTGACCTGGAAATTATACTTTCATATTCCTCTCTAGTAATATGTTGAGTAAAAGGCGACCTTGGTCTGCCCTTTTTCTCACGGTGAAATATCGGTTGCAATTCGCCTCCAAGGTGCTGAATTACAGCCTGCTCGGCATAGGTTTGCAGTCTGGTGTCAATAGTGGTGTAAATTTTTAAACCGTCACTATAAATATCATAACGTGAACCATCAGCTTTTAGATTTTTGTTAACCCATCCAAAGAGAGGATTCGTTGCCCATTGAATGCTGTCCTCATAAAATTTTTGAGTTTGCCATGAAGCATAGTTTTCCCTGATTGGAATAGGAGCAGTGAGGGTGAGTCGTAAATATTCCCTGAAATATGGAGCAAGACCTCCTATATGATCGGCACGATTAAATTTTAATTCAAGAGGAAGCGCCTTTATTGAATCATATTCCATGCGTGTTATATATCGGGTTTTAATCATCTGACTAAGAACCACATTCCTACGCATTAATGTTAGTTCCGGTCGTCGTACAGGATTGTATAAAGAGGGATTTTTTAACATGGCAACCAAAACAGCAGCTTCTTCAATGCTTAATGAATCCTGAGTAGTACTAAAAAATGTGGAGGCAGCAGAACGAATACCATAAGCATCATAAATAAATGGGGCCTTGTTGAGATACATGGTCAAAATTTCATTTTTTGTATAGCTGCGCTCTAATTTTATGGCAATAATCCATTCTTTAAGCTTTTGAATACTACGTTCCCACATATTACGTGCAGGATCATGAAACAAAAGTTTTGCCAATTGCTGAGTGATAGTACTTCCACCACCTGCACTTTGTTCTCTCATAAGTATGGTACGAAAAAAAACACGCGCCAATCCTCTGGCATCAACCCCCGAATGTTTGTAAAATCTTATATCCTCAGTAGCTATTAAACTGTTTATTACATGTGGAGATATCTCATTATAATTTACAGGGCTCCTGTTTTCACGAAAAAAAGTGTTTAATAATTCATTATCCGAGGAATAAATTTCCGTAGCAAGATTACTGTGGGGATTTTCCAATTCTTCAAAACTGGGCATGAAGCCTAATGCACCCGAGGAGAGAAGAGAAAATAATAAAACAACAAATAAAAAGACTCCGGCAAAAATACCATAAAGCCATAGGATGATCTTTCTTTTCAGGGAGCTGTTTTCCATAACAAAGTTACCTCTTGGTTCCGTTAGCAAAATTAATAAAAAAATTCATCCTATATCCAAAATAGAAATTTATGTTTT
This sequence comes from uncultured Alkalitalea sp., assembly GCA_964578485.1. Taxonomy (GTDB): domain Bacteria; phylum Bacteroidota; class Bacteroidia; order Bacteroidales; family Marinilabiliaceae; genus CAZODA01. The sequence continues at coordinate 70,869 of CAZODA010000005.1, forward strand.
AATCATATTGTATTGTTTATAGATAGTTGAAAAAAAATTATTGTATATAGTTTCATTGTTAAATGTAATTTGTAGCTTTATAAGATTATTGTAATTAATAGTTATTCTTACTTTTGTATTATGATTTGTCCCTTCCTGTTTCATTGGCTTTAGAGCCGATGAAACTTTAAATAACAAATAATGGATAGTGAGAAATTTGAAAAGAGAACAAATATAAACTTTCTGTTAGCGGAGAATAAGAAATTAAAACATCTGTTAAACAGAATAAGCGGTTACGATGATAAATCAAAAACCGACAGAAGCTTTGTCGGTTATCCTCCCTATCACCTTCCATTAAGCGTTTCCCGAATACTATCTTCAGAATTGCCCTTTGAAGAACAAATAAACTCTATATTAAAATATCTTGGAGAATTTACTGTTGCCAGCCGTGTTTACATATTTGAAGATAATATAGACGGTACTTCATGTAGTAATACATATGAATGGTGCAATGAAGAGGTAGAATCTCAAAAGGAGTTTCTCAAAGATTTTAAATATTCTGATATGCCTTCGTGGAAGCCACTGATGGTTAAAAATGGATATATTATTTCATCTGATATAGAGAAAGATTTTCCTGCAGATATCGTTAAAATATTAAAAATTCAGAAAATTAAATCCATTCTTGCTCTTCCACTTTCCATTGGTGATAAGTTTATTGGTTTTATAGGCTTGGATGAATGTAGCTTTTACAGGAAGTGGACAGATTTTGAAAAAGTGATTTTAAGAACTGTAGCTCGTTTGATCAGTTATGCTTTTGAACAAAATAATTCAGTAATACAAATTCAAAAAAGCCTTCAAGTTCAACGCTTCCTTTTTGATATTGCTTCCTTACTGAATCAGTCCAATTCACTTGATGCCTCACTACAACCTGTTGTGCGCAAAATTCTAAGCTCTTGGGATCTTGATGCAGTAGCATTTTATTTTAGAGATAAAAGCGATTCAGGTTATTACGCTCTTGAAGCCAGTAGCTTTAAAGAAAACTCGGGTGTTATATTTCCCGTTAAAGTAAGCTTCAATGATACAATTTCATTGGCAAGCTTGCCCAACAGTAATGTGTATGAACTTTGTAGCTCCAATGAGCAGATTGCTTTACGCAGAAGGTTGGGATTTACCAGTGAAAATTGTCTCGTTGCCACAATTAAAGCTTTTAACGGTCCTAATGGTTTGTTTGCTATAAGGTGGAAAAATGAAGCACAGGAGCCTCCTATGGATTATAAGGTTTTGGAAACTATAACAGGTATGCTTGCCCGTTTTTTTGATTTACGACAAGCAGACGAAAAAAACCAACATCATCATCAACAGATATTAGAAATAAATAAACAACTTGAAGAGAAAGAATCCTTTTTGAACAATATAATTATGGCTGCTCCTATCGGAATTATATTGATTAAGGATAAAAGCATACAGTATGTTAATGATCAAGTTGTTGAGTCAACAGGTTATAGTCGAAAGGAATTAATAGGTCTGAATATTTCTGAGTTATATGCAGATGATCCGGAGAGTCATATAGAAATTCTTGAATTTTATGACAATATTCGTTTAAAGGGAAAAAGTTTAATAGATATACATTTAAAAAAGAAATCGGGAGAATTATTGTATTACCATATAATTGGAACTCCCGGACCGGGCGATGTTGATGAAGGTGAAGGCTGGTATCTGTTAATTGGTCAGGATCTAACTCAAATTAAAGCTGTAGAAGACAGCCTTATAGCAAGTGAAGATCGTAATCGATATATTATTGAAGCAAATATAGACGGCATTTTTATTTTAAATAAATCCGGCGATTTAGAATATGTAAATCAAGCAGGATGTGATTTAACAGGATATTCATGGTCGGAACTGGTAAATCTCGAACTGTCTGCTTTGTTCCCCGAAAAAGGAGAAACTCGTCATTATTTGAAAGTGATTAATCAAATAAGAAAGGGATATGATTATCGTGGCGAGAGCGTTTTAAAACATAAAAGCGGGAAACAGCTTTTTGTTGAAATACATGGAACCCGAATTAGTCGTGATGGTGATAATAGCTTTTATTTTAGCATGCATGATATAACTCACAGAAAGGAGAAAGAATCAGAGCTGCGTTTAAGTGAAGAGAAATTCCGCAGTTTATCTGAAAATCTTCCCGATTGTATTATACGTGTTGATAAAAATGGTGAGATTATATATTGGAATAGTGTGTTTTATGATCTGCATTTTGCTGATAATGAAACAATTAAAATAGGGCAAAATATTAAAATTGAAGATCTTCCGGGTGGATTTGCCGAATATTTTTTACCTGCCTTTAATTTTGTTTTAAACAACAAAAAAATGGTGCAGTTGGAAATGCAAATTCGATCTCGGGATGAAAATTTAACTTTAGATTGGTCATTAACTCCTGAATTGGATGATGCAGGAGAGTTTTTATCACTTCTTGGTATTGGTAGGAATATTACCCCTCGTAAAGAAGTTGAAAAAGAGTTGATGCTTGCAAAAGAAAAGGCCGAAACTGCCGACCGATTGAAGTCGGCCTTTCTTGCGAATATGAGTCATGAAATACGTACTCCGCTGAATGCAATAGTAGGGTTTACTAATTTGTTGGGACAAACAGATCCTGAATGTGCCGAAAGGGAGGAATATATTTCTTTGATAAATAGCAGTGCCGATAATTTAATGTCGTTGATAACCGATATAGTGGATATTGCCAAAATGGAGAGTGGCTTATTTAATATACACTGTAAAAAAGTTAGTGTGGAAGAAACTATGCTTTCGGTTTATCATATTTATTTGAAAAGAGTAGAACATCAGTTTAAGGGACGCGTCGAATTGCGTTATTCACCTCCGGCACCGGTAGAATATAGCTTATGGGTAGATGCAGATCCTGCCCGACTTATTCAAATTTTAAATAATGTTCTCGATAATGCTATTAAATTTATTAATAGTGGTATAATTGATTTTGGTTATACCGTTGAGCAACAAAGAGTGCGGTTCTTTGTGCGTGATACAGGCATAGGCATTGCTCCTGAAAATCAAAAATATGTTTTTGATGCCTTCAGACAGATTGAAGATTCGAGTTCACGCAGATACGGAGGTACCGGATTAGGCCTTGCAATTTGTAAAAAATTGGTAGAAGCCATGAATGGAGAGGTTGGTCTGATATCTGAAATTAATAAAGGGACAGAAATTTTCTTTTATTTGAATCTTCATCCCGACACCTTCTCATCTATAAATAAAGATCTGAGTTTTAGCGAAGAGAATGATGCTCTGGCCATAGAAATTCCCGATTGGAGTAGCAAATTGCTTCTTATTGTTGATGAAAATAGCAGTATGCACATGCAAATTAAAAAATATCTTGAAAAAACAGGTGCTACAATATTACTTGCGCGATCGGGAGCGGCAGCAAGAACAATTTTAAACACAAGACAGGATATAAGTGCTGTAATTATGGATAATACTTTGCCCGATATGGATGCAAAGGATCTGATACAACAATTGCGGGTGCAAAATATTATGACTCCAATACTTATTCAAGGTAAAGGTATTCATCATGAGTCGCTTGAGGAGTTTTACCGAGTCGGTATTGATGGTTATCTTAGTGATCCGCTGGAAGAGCTTGAATTAATTAGCAGGATCAAACATTTTTAATATCCTTTTTGGAGCTTTGCTTTTTGAAGCATCTTTTCAGCAGTCTTTATAATATTTGGAATGTCTAAGCCTATTTCTTTGTGCAGTTCTGCTTGTGAGCCGTGATTTATATATCTGTCGGGGATTCCCATACGTAAAACCTTGCTATTTTCATATCCATGATCAGCCATAAATTCAATGACAGCACTTCCCATTCCACCAATAATAGTTCCATCTTCTATTGTAATTATATTTTTAAAATTGGAAAATACTTCATGCAGAAGGCCTTTGTCCAATGGTTTTACAAAACGAAGATCATAATGTGCTGCCGAAATTCCTGACTTTTCAAGCTCCTCACATACAGTTTTAATTCTCAAACCTATGGGGCCAATTGAAAGAAAGGCCAAGTCTTTACCATCTTTAATTTTTCTGCCTGTTCCGGGTGTGATTTCTTCAAAAGGCTTTTGCCAGTCTATATGTACTCCTGAAGCGCGTGGATATCGTATCGAGAAAGGTCCCATATCGGGAAGCTGGGCAGTGTACATGAGGTTGCGCAATTCTATCTCATCCATTGGAGAGCTTACTGTTAAATTGGGTATAGTTCGCATATAAGCCAAATCGTAAGCTCCATGATGAGTTGATCCGTCAGCACCTACAAGTCCGCCACGGTCGAGACAAAATACTACATTAAGGTTTTGAATTGCTACATCGTGAATTACCTGATCATAGGCCCTTTGCATAAAAGTTGAATAGATATTACAAAATGGAAGCATACCCGAAATTGCCATACCGGCAGAAAAGGTAACTGCATGTTGCTCGGTAATGCCAACGTCGAAAGTGCGATCAGGCATCTCTTCCATCATTATATTGAGCCTACAGCCTGTGGGCATGGCAGGTGTGATCCCCACAATCTTATCATTTATCTTGGCAAGCTCCAAAATAGTATGACCAAAAACATCCTGAAACCTTGGTGGTATTGGTTGATCGGGATTATTGTCAATGATTTCTCCTGTCTTTTTATCGAATTTCCCTACGGGAGCATGCCAAGCAGTTTGATTTTCTTCTGCTTGCTTAAAGCCTTTACCCTTCTTTGTTATTACATGAAGGATTTTGGGCCCGGGAATATTTTTTAAATCATCAAGTATCCTTATTAAATGTGAAATATCATGACCGTCAACAGGACCAAAATAACGTATGTTTAAACCTTCAAACATATTGGTTTGTCTGGTAAGAAGGGTCTTTATGTTGTTGTTTATCTTAACGATAATTTCACGTGATCGAGGACCGGCAATTTTTAATTTCCCAAGTGTCTTAAAAATTTCGCGCCTGAGTTTGTTGTAGGTACGACTTGTTGCAATATCCACCAAATACTCACTTAAGCCTCCGATATTAGGATCAATGGCAATATTGTTGTCGTTGAGAATAACTAAAACATTGGCTTGTGAAGCAGCAAGATTATTGAGCCCTTCAAAAGCAAGGCCCGCTGTCATAGCACCATCACCAATAATTGCAACTGCTTGCCTGTCGCTAATCCCTTGTTTTTTAAAAGCAACAGCCATACCAAGGGCTGCAGAAATTGAGGTTGATGAATGCCCTACTCCAAAGGCGTCGTACTCGCTTTCATCGATCTTGGGAAATCCGCTTATACCTTTATATTTGCGGTTGGTATGAAAGACATCACGGCGACCGGTTAAAATCTTATGCCCATAGGCCTGGTGACCAACATCCCATATTAATTTATCCTTAGGGGTATTAAAAACATAGTGAAGCGCAACTGTAAGTTCTACTACACCCAAACTTGCACCAAAATGAGCAGGATTACAGGAAACAGCATCAATAATAAATTCCCGCAATTCTTCACAAAGCTGAATTAGCTCTTCCTCTTCCAGCTTACGAAGATCGAAAGGTGAATTAATAGTTTGTAAAAGTGGGTAAGCCTGCTCTTCCATTCCTGTAATTTTCAATTAATGCAAAGATAATACTTTGTGATTATTTATTTAACTTTCGGAGGAATTGATAAGTTTTTATTATGTGGTTGAAAAAAAGTAGGGCCGTTGATCATGCATGCCTCTTGATCAGAAAAGTATCTTTTGGGAGTTTAGTGAATGGAATTAGTTTGATATTTTCTTTTTTTCTTTCCAGACTATTAAAACGCCCCGTTTTAATAGCTAAACCTTGGTTTTTATCCCTTGAACCCTCGGGTGTGTGTAATCTCCAATGCCCCGAATGCCCTGTTGGTGCAAAAGTTCTTAATAGAGCAGGAGGAATGCTTCCTTTGCCACTTTTTAAAAATTTAATGGACCAGAGCGGAAGCAGTCTGAGATATTTAAATTTTTATTTTCAGGGTGAACCGATGATGAATATACATCTGCATGAAATGGTGAATATAGCTGCCAAAAAAAATATCTATACGGTTATTAGTACTAACGGACACCATCTTTCAGAAAAAAGATCTTATGACCTCGTTAATTCACAACTTAGCAGAATAATTATTTCCCTCGATGGAATTACTGAAGAAAGCTATACCAAATACCGAAAAGGAGGCTCTTTGAAAAAAGTTATGGAGGGTATAGAAAATATTGTTAAAGCCAGAAAAGAATTGAAGAGTATAACGCCATTCATAGTTGTGCAATTTCTTGTGTTTAAACATAATGAACATGAAATCCCGGAACTTAAACAATGGTGTAAAGAAAAAGGGGTCGATCGCCTTGAAATAAAATCTGCACAGTTTAATGAGTTTGGAAATTTTGAGGTTGAACCACCTGAAAATAAAAAGTTCTCCAGATATTATCAAAATAAAAATGGAGAATTGAAACTTAAAGGTAAAATCTATAATCACTGCTCACGACAATGGGGAGGAGCTGTCGTCTCATGGGATGGTAAAGTGGCACCCTGCTGCTATGATAAAGACCTGAAATATGCAGGAGGAAATCTTAAGAATTCAACCTTCAATGATATATGGACGGGTAAGCAGCTTAACAACTTCCGAAAAAAAATATTAACAGATAAAGAAAATATTGATATTTGTAAAAATTGCCCCGAAGGAAGACGGTGGCTAAGTTGATTAGCAGATTAGTGAATTAGTTAATTGACGAATTAAAAAGACAAATTACTGGATTGTTCATGGGCTCACGCAAAGGCGCAAAGTTTTTTATCCACGAATTACACGAATTAACACGAATTTTTTAATTACACGAATAATTTTCACGCAAAGGCGCAAAGTTGCAAAGCACACACCTTGGCGTCTTGGCGTCTTAGCGAGAGAATATTTCACGCAAAGGCGCAAAGTTTTTTATCCACGAATTCCACGAATTAACACGAATTTTTTAATTACACGAATAATTTTCACGCAAAGGCGCAAAGTTGCAAAGCATACACCTTGGCGTCTTGGCGTCTTAGCGAGAGAATATTTCACGCAAAGGCTAATCTTGGGATTTCGCTGCGCTACCCCTCCGCTCTTCGAGCACCTCCCCTTTGCAGGGGATTTGAGCGAAGTGGAATCCCGTCGAGGCTTGCCGAATACGGGAGGAGTTATTTGCATAATTCAAGCCTGCAGGCTTTCAGCCTATTAGCCTGCCAATTTGCTAATTTACTAATTATCACATCTACTAATCATCACATCTGCTAATCTACTAATCATCACATCAACTAATCTGCTAATTTCCTGTTAACTGACTTTGCGCTTGTAACAAAAAACATTCTTATGCACTAGGTTTGACTGTCGTACCTTGCTTGCGCTTTTTAAAGTACGTCAAGATTTCCTCCTTACTCATTTTGGAGAGACTCATACTTAGCCTATCCCTTTGCCGGCGCATAAATCTTACTGCATCAAAGTCCTTTTCAGTAGTTTTCATATTTTTTAAATTCTCTGGGTGAACGTATTTCTAAATGTCTATACCCATTTTTTATATTGATGGAGTTATACCCTCTTATTTTCTCAATGTTGACGATGTGTTTAAAATTCCAGCTCACTAAGAAATCGGCATGATTGACGGTTGCCAAAGCTATATGCAAGCAGTCAGCAATACTAGTTTGGCCCACAACCTTTTCCATTATGTACTCAGAAGCTAAGTCAAGTGCTTCTAAGGTATGCTCGGAAAATTCCTTATCAAAGTATCCGCCGAAAACAGATGTATCAAGATATATCCTTTGTTTTATCATTCACAGTTAAAAGCAATTACTTAAAGTTACAACTTTTTTGATAACAATGCTTTTAAAATACCTGCTAAAAAATTTTGTTTAGTTTCAATTTATCTTTTGAAATGCCCAAATCAATTACGAAATATCAGTGATCAGTGATTTTGGTCAACGAAGAACGCAAATTATTTATCCACGGGGTTCACGCAAAGGCGCAAAGTTGCAAAGCACACACCTTGGCGTCTTGGCGTCTTAGCGAGAGAATATTTCACGCAAAGATGAGTTCACGCAAAGATAATTTCTTGAATTATGAAAACAACTCCTCCCGTATTCGGCAAGCCTCGACGGGATTCCGCTTCGCTCAAATCCCCTGCAAAAGTGGAGCAGTTTGGGCGTTAAATTGCTAAAATATGCGGGTTTTTATTTGCCGATTACAATAATTCATAACTCATAATTCATAACTGAACTCTAAACGGACACGACATGTCATGTAAGATAAAGACGCACGGCAGTGCGTCTCTACATTGTCGATCATTTTCACTGTTAACTGTTGACTGATCATTGTTAACTGTTGACTGATCATTGATTTACAGTGTTTTCAGCAAATTAGTCATGCTAACCTTATCTGAAATATTTTCTTTTAAATCTGAAATTTTTATTCTTTCCTGTTCCATTGAATCACGATATCTGATAGTTACAGTTTGATCTTCAAGTGACTGATGGTCAATTGTAACGCAAAAGGGTGTTCCAATTGCATCCTGTCGTCTGTATCTTTTTCCTATGGAATCTTTTTCATCATATTGGCAGTTAAAATGAAATTTCAGATCGTCAACTATCTCGCGTGCAAGTTCCGGCAAACCGTCTTTTCTAAGCAGAGGCAATACAGCTAATTTTACAGGTGCTATGGCTGGTGGAAATTTCATGACAACCCGCACTTCTTTCTTCCCACCTTTGCCTTCAATTTCTTCTTCACAATAAGCACCAAATAAAATGCTTAAAAACATACGGTCTAAACCTATTGAAGTTTCTACAACATAGGGTACATAGCTTTCACCCTTTTCAGGATCGTAATAGGTCATTTTGCGACCCGAGTATTGTTGATGTTGTGCAAGATCAAAATCTGTTCTTGAATGTATGCCTTCAACTTCCTTAAATCCAAAAGGCATTTCAAATTCTATGTCAGTAGCTGCATTGGCATAATGAGCAAGCTTGTCGTGATCATGAAAACGATATTTATGTGCACCCATGCCCAAAGACTGATGCCATTTCATCCTTATCTCTTTCCACTTTTCAAACCACATAAGCTCTTCACCGGGTCTTACAAAAAACTGCATTTCCATCTGCTCAAATTCACGCATCCTGAATATAAACTGACGGGCTACAATTTCATTCCTAAAGGCCTTTCCTATCTGAGCTATGCCAAAGGGAATTCTCATGCGACCGGTTTTTTGTACATTCAAGAAATTGACAAAAATCCCTTGAGCGGTTTCAGGACGTAAATATATCTTTAATGCACCGTCGGAAGTTGAACCCATCTCAGTGGAAAACATTAAATTAAACTGCCTTACATCGGTCCAGTTTTTAGTTCCGGAAACAGGACATACAACATTGTAATCTTCAATAATTTTTTTTAATTCAGCAAGATCGTTTTCGTTCAATGCATTAACAAAGCGCTTGTGTATTTCCTCCTTCTTGCTCAGATTGTCAAGAATACGAGGATTTGTTTTTCGAAACAAAGCTTCATCAAAATCCTTTCCAAATCGTTTAGCTGCTTTTTCAACTTCCTTTTCAATTCTGGTATCATATTTAGCCATTAAATCTTCTATGAGAACATCGGCACGATAACGTTTTTTGCTTTCTTTATTGTCGATAAGCGGATCATTAAATGCATCAACATGACCTGAAGCTTTCCATACCGTTGGATGCATGAAAATTGCAGAATCAATGCCTACTACATTGTCGTGTAACAAGACCATTGAATCCCACCAATATTTCTTTAAATTATTTTTTAATTCAACTCCGTTTTGTCCATAATCATAAACTGCAGCCAATCCGTCATACACTTCACTACTTTGAAATACAAATCCATATTCTTTGCAATGTGCTACAAGCTTCTTAAATACATCCTCCTGAACCATAATTAATACCTTATTTTATATTTAGTCATTATTTTTATTCTGTCTTGTCTTTTATATTTTCTTAAAATATAAGCGGGCAATACAAATAAACATTATTTCTGTTTGCCCGGATAAAATCAGGCACAAAAATAATCCAAATATTTAGTTTCGCGGTATTAATTTTGTAATTTATTCCTGATTAGTTGGTTAGAAGCTATCTCATTTCTGTTTGGGAGTCATATTCTTTCTACAATAATGTCACCCCTTCGGGGTTATTTCTGTTTGAGAGTTATTAATTATGGAATGACCAAAGAGGTTAAATTTTTAGGTGGTTGAGTTTGTAAAAAACTCAGGATTTACATCTTCTCCCAAGGCAGGGTGCTTTGGATACATTAATGGAAGGAGCTGTTCTAATGAGACAGCTGCAACAAAAATAAAGTATAACTGTTTTGTATATAAAAGCGTAAAACAGTGATTTCCAAAAAGAAAATTATTATCAACAAATTGCTGATAGCCGGCATAGTGTTTTTGTCGGTAGGATGTAAGCATAAAACTAAAGAGCTTACAGTAATATCTTTATCAGGAAAATATGTTACCGACTCTGTAAGCTATGAATCAAGTGAAAAGCGTCCGCTTAAAGTTGCTGTTTCTGCAATTCTTTCTCCAAGAGAAGCTTATCAATCTTACGAAAAAATCTTTCATTATATATCCGAAAAAGTAGATCGCCCTATTGAATTACATCAACGTCGTACCTGCAGCGAAATAAATGATATGCTTGAAAACAATCTTTTAGATTTTGCTTTCATTTGTTCCGGAGCCTACATAAAACTTGATCCTGCTAAGGGTGTCCGTCTTTTAACCATAGCCCAAACTTCAGGTAATAAATATTATAGATCATTTATTATTACTCAAAGAAATTTTAAAGCCACCGGCCTTGAAGATTTGCGTGGTTCAACTTTTGCTTTTACTGATTCTATGTCGGGATCTGGATTTTATTATGTCAACCATCGTTTAAAAGAAATAGGAGAGAAGCCTGAAACTTTTTTTGCTTCCACCATTTTTACTCATGGGCATGACATCTCGGTTCAGATGGTTGCAAAGGGCATTGTTGATGCTGCGAGTGTGAGCCACCTGATATTTGAAATTTTGCATCATCAAAGTCCGGAGAGGGTTAAAAATCTAAAGGTTATCGATAGCTCCGGATTAATTGGTATGCCACCTGTTGTTGTATCTTCCGGCTTGGATGAAGAGTTAAAGACGCAGATATATAATGTGTTTATGGAAATGCATAATGATGAGAAAGCACATTCTTTTATGGAGGATCTTATGATAGATCGTTTTTTAGCTCCTGCTGATGATGATTATAATTCAATTAGGGAAATGCAATATTAATTTATTAAGTGACAGCTTCTTATGCGAAAAAAGAATTCTAATCAAAAAAAGAAGGCCAATGTTCCGCTTTTCTGGAAATTTACCATAGGAATGGTTGTGGTAGTGGTTTTGTTTGGATCTATTAATGTTGGCTTAGTTCATAGAATAATTTTTTCATCACTTGAAGAAGAGCTTGAGCAAAGGGGTGTTTTTATGTCACAGATAATTTCCCAAAGGGCTATAAATTATATTCTTTTCGATGATATTGTATCATTAAATATCTTGCTTGATGAGGTAAAATCTGCTGATGAATCAATTATATATATTATGGTTTGTGAGCCTGATTGTGAGATATTAGCCCATACTTTTGAAACAGGATATCCCGAAGAGCTAAACAAAGTACACGATCGTAAAGACAGAGATCTTGTGCTTACCGAATATGTGCAATTTGAAGGAAGCGACAGAGTGATACGTGATATCTCTGTGCCATTGATGGAAGGAAGAATTGGTTTTTTGCGTGTCGGACTCACAGAAGATCATATAGCAAATGCTCTTAGTACCGCTACAGGTACATTGTTCGGTATGATATTTATTTTAATTTTAATCAGTATAATAGGTACTTTCCTTTTTTCCTACCTTGTTACCAGTCCGGTAAAAGATATTAGCAGTATCGCTGAGGCGCTTGATATGCAGTCGATTAAAGATAGGAGGCTGATGCTTGTTTCACGATATCCCAAAAAGATTGCTAAAATTTTGCGTCATTTGCCGGGCGATGAAATTGACATCTTGGTATCAAAATTTAATGAAATGGTGTACAGACTTCAGGAAGCATATACCGAACTCGAAGCTGTTCAGCATAATATAATACAATCAGAAAAGCTTGCCGCTATTGGCACTCTTGCTTCCGGTGTTGCTCATGAAGTTAACAATCCCCTTGCCGGGATAATGAATTGTATTACCAGAATAAAGAAAAACCCTGAAAATTATGATGAGATAAAAAAATATTTGGGATTGATGGAAGAAGCTTCCAAAAAAATGGAAGCTGTAATAAAAAATCTGTTGAATTTTGCACGTCAGTCTGACGAAAAACGTGAGGATGTTTATTTACAGCCGATAATAAATAATGCAGTAGCGCTTTCAATGCATAAACCGGGAGATAATGAATTAGTAGTTACTCTTGATGAATATACTCAAAAAGCTGTATTGCTCGCAAATAAAAATCAATTGGAACAGGTGTTTCTGAACATCATTCTTAACAGTATGGATGCCCTTTCAGAGAAAAAAGAAAATGCGCCTGACTTTAAAGGATATATAAAAATCAATGGTGTATATAATAAAAAGCTTCAAAAGATCATAGTGGAGATAAGTGATAATGGAACGGGAATAGCCAAAGAAAATTTGAACAAAATCATTGATCCATTCTTTACTACTAAAGCAGTAGGGAAGGGTACAGGACTTGGATTGGCAGTAAGTATGAATATTATTCGGGAGCATGGAGGAAGCATGGAAATTAGTAGCGAATATAAACATGGAACAACAGTACGTATTAGTTTGCCTGAAAAATTAAATTAAACAGATATAATGAAAATCTTTTTGGCAGATGATGAGCGCATACTCCGAATAACATTAGGAGATGAACTTAGAGATGCAGGACACACAGTGTACGAATTCTCCGAGGCAGGCAGTGTCTTGCAAAAATTGAAAGAAGAAGCTCCCGATTTATTGCTTACCGATATTAGAATGCCGGGTATGGATGGAATAGAACTTGCAGAAAAAGTAAAACAAATTGCACCCGATACCATTGTGGTTATTATGACCGCTTATTCTTCTGTTGAAACAGCCATTAAAGCTTTGAAACTTGGAGTATATGATTATCTGACAAAACCATTTGCCAGTGAGGAGGTTGTTTTGCTTACAAAGAGGGTAGCGGAACTGTCAGAAATAAAAAGGGAAAATAAAAGATTGCAACGTCAATTAAGTGAACCCTTCGACTTTTCAAGTTTTACAGGAAATAGTAAAGAAATCCGGGAAGTTTTTGAATTGATAAAATCTGTCGCACATACAAATGCTTCTATATTGATTACCGGTGAAACAGGAACAGGCAAAGAAATGCTCGCCAATATCATTCATTATAACAGTAATAGAAAAAATAAAGCTTTTGTCAAGGTCAGCTGCGCAATTCTTGCAAGCGATGTTATTGAAAGTGAGTTGTTCGGACATGAAAAAGGAGCATTTACAGGGGCTGATAAAAATCGTACAGGACGCTTCCTGACAGCAGATCATGGCAGCATTTACCTTGATGATATTGACGATATACCTCTCGAATTACAAGTGAAACTTCTGCGAGTACTTCAAGAGCAAGAAGTGGAAGCTATAGGATCCAATCACCCTGTTAAAATTGATGTAAGAGTATTGGCTTCTTCAAAATATGATATTAAAGAACTAATTTCTGCCGGAAAATTTAGAGATGATTTATATTATCGCTTAAATGTTATTCCTATACATATCCCTCCCCTCAGAGATAGAAAGGATGATATCCCTCTGCTGGTAAAACGTTTCCTGAAAGATTTTGCAAAGGAAAAATCTATGGAACTGTCAAAAGAAGCACTAAATATTTTAAAGGGATACCCATGGCCGGGTAATGTAAGAGAATTGCGCAACCTAATTGAAAGACTATCACTTACAGTTAAAAACAACATAATAAATGTTGAAGATCTACCTTCGGAAATGTTAGATCCCAATTTGAAAATTGAAGATAAACTTAAAAATCAAAAATGGGACCTCGAAGAAATAATGGCCGAAACGGAGATAAAATTAATCAGGGCGGCAATTAACAGGGCGGGAAATAATAAATCAAAAGCTGCACGTTTGCTTAATATCCCACTTTCTACTTTTAGAACAAAAGTTGAAAAATATAAACTCGACTGAATATAAATTGTTGCTGAGTTTATGAAATAAAGATCGGCTTGATTTGTTTGCCCCAAGTGAAAATTGGTTGCGGATTCCCGCTATATATAACGGAAATCCGCAATTTTTATTGGTCGAAATAAAAGTGATAAAAGGTCTGATTGCTGCATTAACTCTTTTGTATCAAGCTAATAAACAAATCCAGCCAAACACTTCACTTGGTGTTTTCATAACTGGTATAACTGTTGTCTTATTTATAATCATTATAAATAATCTAATAGTAACTAATGGCATGAAAGTTATGCTGCTCGAAAGCATGGTACATGCAAAAAACAACTTGTTATGAAAAAACACATCAATAATTCCAAGCATTTAACAGTATTGCTTTTGTGGATATTTTCGGGCTTTTATTTATTAAATGCCCAGGAGCCTTTTCGTTTAAACAATGGTTCTTCCTTTGTAGTTGCAGGTACTTCCACTTTGCATAATTGGGATATGAAATCATCAGAAGCCAAAGGGAAGGCAGTTTTTGAGATTAATGACAATGTATTAAAATCTATTGATCAATTAACTGTTCTTTTGCCTACAAAATCTTTGAAAAGTGGAAATTCAAGAATGGAAAAACTTGCTTATAGCACTCTTGAAGCAAATGAGCACGAAAATATTCTGTTTGAATTAGTAAAAGTTAAGGAAATCAATTCTCAGACTATTATTGCTGAAGGTAAGCTTACCATTGCCGGTATCACACGACCTGTTACACTTCAAACAGATTATACTGTTGAAAATAATAATATCATTTTTAAGGGAAATCATCAAATCAAATTCAGTGATTTTAATATCGCTTCTCCCACTGCTTTGCTTGGGGCTATAAAAACCGGTGATGAACTTGAAATATCTTATGATGTAAGTATGACTGCCGAAGGTCTGTATTCTTCCAATTAAACAACTTATAACATTAAAAATTTAAATCGATGAAAAAATTTAATATAGTCTTGGCAGCATTCTTTTTTACTGCTTTATCTGTAGCGGCTCAGGATAACTCTTTGCAATTCAGACGGCCAAACGATTTGCGAGGTATCAGTACTTTTGAGACATCAAAACTTGATACCGTGAAATATGAAGGCCTTAAGGTTAGAATTGGTGGTTCAAATACTTTGCAATTTCAGGCACTTGAGGCAAGCAATAGTGGGGCTGTGGAAATATTTGAACTTGGACAAAATTTTAACCTTGCTACTTCCAATCTTGATCTTGATGTTCAACTCTATCCCGGTCTGAGAATGCATTTAAGAACCTATCTTACTTCGCGAAATCATACCGAGCCAATTGTAAAAGGAGGTTATTTGCAGCTTGATCGTCTTGATTTTATAGAACCCGGATTTTTATCGGCATTAATGGATAAGATTACTATTAAAATTGGTCATATGGAGATCAATTATGGTGATAATCATTTCAGAAGATCCGATAATGGGCAGGCTATATTCAACCCTTTTGTTGGAAATTATATCATGGATGGCTTTACAACTGAGGTAGGGGCGGAGCTTTATTATCAAAATAGCGGCTTTTTGGCTATGCTTGGTGCTACAAACGGAAAGTTGAATCAGAGTTCTGTTAAAGCAGCAGCGGAGGCACCCGATACTAAGCCTTCCATAGTTGCAAAAATTGGCTTTGATGATCAAATTAATCAAGACCTGAGATTTAGAATCAGTTCTTCGGTTTACCATACAAAAGAATCGGCAACTGTGTATTTATATGGTGGCGACCGTGCAGGCGCACGCTATTACAATATACTAACCACTAATTCTGATGAGTTTCGTATTCCGCGTTTCGACCCCGGATTTAAAAATGAGCTTACAGCTATCATGCTTAATACTTTTATAAAATTAAGGGGACTGGAATTTTATGGTGTATATGAAAATGCATCAGGAAAAGCAAGGGAAGAAAATAAAACCAGAACTTTTAATCAATACGGTGCAGAATTACTCTATCGTTTTGGCAGCGATGAAAAATTGTATGTGGGAACACGGTATAACCTTGTGAGCGGGAAATTAAGAAGCGGAGAAGATGTGGATATAGACAGATTGAATGTGGGTGGTGGATGGTTCCTTACAAAAAATGTACTTGCTAAACTTGAATATGTAACTCAAGAATATAAAGGTTTCCCTGTTGAAAGTGTTTTTGATAAAGGAAAATTCAATGGCATAGTGATGGAAGCAGTGGTTAGCTTTTAAATCATATTTGTGAATTTCCACAAGCTTTGCATTTTATGATTATATCAAAAATAAAAGATATGCGTTATATATTATTATTTTATTTGTTAACTACAGTAGGCTTGCTTCAAGCAGAGGATAAGGAAGTGCTTAGATACTGGAATGTGACCGGAATGAGTTCCCTTGAAATAAAGGGAACTACCAATATTAATTCTTTTATCTGTTCGTCTGCTTATTCAAAAGGTGAAGATATTATTGTTGAAAGATATAATTCTGAAAATAAAGTTTGGGAAATTTTTGGAACTGTTATCTTGGCAGTAGATGGCTTTGACTGTAAAAATCGTATGATGAACAATGATTTTCAAAACACCTTGAAAGCAAATCAATATCCTGAAATAAAAATTGAGTTTTTAAGTTTAAAGGAGATAGAGACTATAGAAGAAGTAAAAGTAGCAAAAGGCGTGGTTGAGATTACCCTGGCAGGAGCAAGCCAACAATATCCAATTGTTGGCAAGCTGATAAGCTTAAATAATGAATATAGCGTTTTGATAGGAGAACAAGAGTTGAAATTTTCTGACTTTGGATTAGATGCTCCCCAAAAAGGATTTGGACTAATAAAAGTAAATGATACACTTAGAGTTAGCTTTGAGTTAATGATGGACCAAGTGCTGTTGACTGATTTGTAATTTAAAGCTAAATTTTTTGTGAAGTTTTAATTGCCAAATAAAATTACTGAGTTCATTTTTTGAAAATTATTAAGGGACATATAAATATAGCCGCTTTTTAAAACCGGAAAGATTATTTTTGAATAACAAAAATAAGATATCTTTGGACAAATCTTTCATAGTTTAAATGATGAACAAAGAAAAAGTTAAAAAGTGGCTTCTTTTTTTATTGATGTTTGCTGCTCCCGGAGTTTTAATTTCGCAATCAGAATTTTGGTATCACATTCCTGCCGAAGAAGAATATAAGGAGGCAGAAAAGCAATTATTTTTGAAACTTGAAAGCTCTAATTTTTTTCATAATAATGAGCATTTTGGGGTTATAGTAGAGGGTTATACACTGCCCGGACATATAATACAACCGTCGTTGCTGCTTAACACAAGTGAAAAGTTTTCTTTTGAGGCAGGTCTCAACCTTAGAAAGTTTTATGGAGAAAATGAAATATTGAAAGTAAGACCTGTTTTAACTGCAGGACTAAGATTTAATGAAAGCCTGAAACTTAATCTTGGAAGCTTGAGAGCCAATGTTCATCATAAAATGTTGGATGCTCTGTATTTTAAGGAGAGACAACTGTTGAAGCCTGTCGAAAACGGACTGCAATTACTTATTGATAGGCCAAATTTTAGTGGTGATATATGGTTGAACTGGGAACAGTTTATAAGAGATGGGGATGATTTCCCTGAAATATTTACTGCAGGACTCAGCCTCTGCCAAAGCCTGACAAAAACAGAAGCAAATTGGAAAGTTAAACTGCCCTTGCAGGCAGTTGTGGTGCATGAAGGAGGACAAATAAGTGATTTCGACACTCCAACCCAGTCCTTACTTAATTTTGCCGGCGGTTTGGATGTAACACGAAATTTAAACAGCCTTATTAAACAAATAGAATGGTTTGGCTACTATGTCGGATATAAAGATCTGAGAGAAGTCAACCACCTTCAAATATATAAAGGACATGGTATCTATACAGGGGTTTCAGTGAAAAGCAAAACCTTAAGCCTGATGCTTGGATATTGGAATGTTGATAATTTTATTGCACCAAGAGGAAATCCACTCTATCAATCAGTTTCTGTAAGATATCATGATACATACTATTCCGGCCGACACCTGATAACAACTAAAGCAGGATGGAAATATCAAAGCGGAAAGGATGTGAGCTTTTCCTTCCTTTTTGAAGCATATTACGATATCCCACATTCACACCTTGACTATGGATACGGAATATACCTCATTTATACCCCACGATTTTTTATTGCCAAACTAAAACAATGATCAGTCATCAGTAAACAGTCATCAGTGAACAGTCATCAGATCAACAAGGTCATGTTGGATGAGCTAACCCGAAACTCTAAACTTGAAACTCTCGAATCAATTACGAATTAAGTCAACGAATTTTCGCCAATTAACACGAATTTTTTAATTACACGAATAATTTTCACGCAAAGCCGCGAAGTTGCAAAATACATCTTGGCGTCTTAGCGTCTTAGCGAGAGATTTTTTCACGCAAAGTTTTTTATCCACGAATTACACGAATTAACACGAATTTTTTAATTACACGAATAATTTTCACGCAAAGGCGCAAAGTTGCAAAGCATACACCTTGGCGTCTTGGCGTCTTAGCGAGAGATTTTTTCACGCAAAGTTTTTTATCCACGAATTACACGAATTAACACGAATTTTTTAATTACACGAATAATTTTCGCGCAAAGCCGAGAAGTTGCAAAATACATCTTGGCGTCTTGGCGTCTTAGCGAGAGATTATTTCACGCAAAGGTCAATTACGAATTAGTTGATTAGTAGATTAAGTCACTGAAGAACGCGCATTTTTACAAATTAGATCCAATTATTAATTGTAAGCGAACAGTTATCAACGACAAAAAAAAATGATAATTAGGACACGAAGGTCAAATTTCCCATTTTCCATTTTCAATTATGAATTTCGGATTTAATGATTGTTTTTTACTGTTTACTGATGACTGATTATTGAAGATTTTGTTTCAACAGGTAAAAGGTAAATTTTTCAACGCATTGAATAATTTTACTGTTAATTTATTCAATAGAACGAATGTTTTTACGTATTAATTTTTAGACTGGGAGCATATTCAAATAATCTACGCAAAGAAATTTCAAAAGCTAATAAATGGTATTTTTATGATAACGGAATTCGCAATGCTTTAATAAATAAATTAATGCCATTAAATATGCGAATTGATGAGGGTGTATTATGGGAGAATTATTTAATCAGTGAAAGAATAAAGAAAAACTATTTTCATAAGTTGCACAACGAATATTATTTTTGGCGTACCTACGACCAAAAGGAAATAGATTTGATAGAAGATTCTGCCGATGGAAATCTTTGTGCTTTCGAATTTAAGTATGGAGGTAAGATACCAAAAGTTCCTGCTGCATTTGCTAGACATTATCCGGATGCAAAGTACCAGGTAATCAATCAAGAAAATTATTTGCAAGAATTTTTATAAAGGGAAGTGCAATAATCAATTACGAAATAAGTCAACGAATTTTCGCCAATTAACACGAATTGTTTTATCTCCGCAAATTAAATAATATTAATGTCGTAGGGACAGGGCATGCCCTGTCTACATTGGTTATTCAATTATTTATCCACGAAGGTCCGAATTAACACAAATTTTTGGACGCGACATATCACGTCAATACTGTTTACTGTTTACTGATTATTATAAACGAATATATTCAGATAATGAATTAATCAAAGATTCGGAAGCATACGGTTTTATTGGTTCACAAGTTGGTGATATTGTTTCAGCCTTTAAAAGTTTTAAAACCATTTCTTTTAATTCATTTTCATCATAAGTTACATAAACATACTTCAATTCTTCCATTTTTTTTGCTGTAGCCAATTGATGCTCATTTCTATGCTCGCCATAGCGAATAAGTCTTGGCAAAATTACTAAAGGCTTATTATAAGTTAAAGCAGTTAGGATAGTTCCCATTCCTGCATGACTTATTACTAATTTAGATTTTTTAAAAACAGCTAAATATTCCTCAGGTGATAAGAAATCAACAAATTGTACATTTTTAGTCTCGGACATATAAGTTGGAGTTTGCACAATAAATTGTTCATCTGTCACCTTTGCTATTTTTATAATAGATTTTATTAATCTATCAAAAGGTTCTTGTGTGCCAATTGTTACAAAAATCATTTTATTACATTACCTGCATACATTATTTTATCTGTGGATAAATGAGTCCATTGAGTATAAAATTTATTGGAAAAAAAATAAGCTATTTTTCCGCTCATTGATAGCTTTTCAACATTAGCAATACTATCTATCCAAATCGTCTTTTTTCTAAAAAGTTTGCCAACTATAATGGCTAAAACACCAGGACCTGCACCCGTGGAAATAATATAAGTTGGTTTTTCTTTAATTATTATATTTATTATTTTTTTAGTTGCTTTATAAAAATCCTTTAAGTTTTTTTTGTTAAAATCAGGAATATCATAAAACCCGCTGTTCTCTACCATGACCTTATGATCACTTCTTGTTGTTACAAAAACAGCTTCATAATCAGAAAGTGCCGGCCTTAATCTGAGCAATTGCACCCAATGTCCTCCAGCGGAGGCAACTGCTAAAATTTTAATATTTTTTTTCATTTAATACTTATATATTGCTTGGAGGTTTTATATCTTATTGCTTTTCTTTTCCGGAATTAAGAACTTCTAAATAAAGGCATTTTAATTCATTTATAACATTCTCAGCAAAATAAGGCTTTACAATTTCCAGACTTTTGTCACCCATTTGTTTTATAGCATCTTTGTTTTCAATAAAAAACAATATAGAATTCACAATATCATCTTTGTTGCCGGGCTCAATAATAATACCATTAATTTTATCTTTTACAATTTCATTAATACCACCAACCGGTGTCGAAATTATCGGCATTTTATAGCTCATTGCTTCAAGTATTGAAATCGGTAAACCCTCAAAATATGAAGGCAAAATATAAATATCACATTCCTTTAATAATTCCTCTTTTTTCTTACCTGAAACCCAGCCTTCAAATTTTACTGTTTTAGATAAATTATATCTATCTAAAATATTCTCTAATTTTTTTACTTCACCATTTCCACCAATAATTAGCTCTATTTTTCCTTCAAAAATCTTTCTATTATTATTTATCACTTCAAGCAAATCATAAACGCCCTTCATTTCTTCTATTTTGCCCAAAAATAGTATTTTAATTGGCTCTCGGATTGTTTTTTCTTTAATGACTTTGTTATTTTCAATAATATTATGAATAATTTTTATTTTTGACTTGTCTTTAACAATATCTTTGAAAAAATTATACCAATTTTCGGATAATGCAATTATAAAATCAGCTTTATTGAATGTTTTAGTAATAAAATTAAAATAGTTTTTAGATTCATAAAACATTTTAAGCCTGCCACTATGAATGTGTAAAATTACTTTTTTATTAAATAATTTAGATAAAAAAACAAAAATAGCTTTTCTATAAAAAGAAGCATGTGAGGCGGAGTGTATATGTACTATTTTTATTTTTTTAGAGGGTAAAATAAAAAGAGATTTTATGATTGCAACAACAAAGAAACAAAGTTTGTAAATAATATTTCCTTGTTTTGTTGAAGCTAAGTGATTAAAATTATGAAAATAAGTCTTATAGGTAGTCACTACTGCAACAACACCTCCTTTTCCATTTAAACTTTCTGAGATAGTTAATATTTGTGAAGATAAGTTTTTATCAATTTTCATAATTAAAAAGCTTCTTTTTAAAGTTTATCATCCTTGTAAATATTGAGTTATCAAATTTTAATAATATTATTAATTTTAAAGAAAAGAAAAGCCACAGTTAAAAACAAAAGAATTTGATATTAGGTAACTGTCATTTGGTCTTTTCATTTTTTGCCTGCATAAAAATCAAAAATAGCTATTTAAATAAAAATATTGGCTTTATATACTGAGGTATTTTTCTAAGCAATTTTAAAGTCAAGGTAAACCACCCCCGTAAGTTATGTGATTTAATAATTTGAAGATCTTGATATGACTTCTTGTATTGAAGTGAAAGCTTAGTGCTTTTCCCTCCTAATCTCATTTTTACGAAATACTTATTAAGATATATCTTCTTTAAATCAGGAACTAAAAACCATCTTAAAGATATATCATAATCACTAGCTATAGAATATTGTAAGTTATACAAGCCTAATTCTTTATAGACTTTTCTTTTAACAAAGATAGTAGTATGTAATGGAATCCAACCATATTTCAAGTATGATGATTTAAAAGGAGAAGATGAATAAACTCTCCTCACTTTGGAGATGTTGTTTCTATCCACATAAATTCCATTTCCATATACAATATCTGCAGTTTTATTTTTAAAAGCATTAACAACCCTTTCTATTACACCTTCATTATAAAAGAGATCGTCAGAATGTAAAATGCCAACAATATCGCCTGTAGCTAATTTAATTCCTTTATTTAAAGCATCATATAGGCCATTATCTGATGCTGATTTGAAAACTGAGATTTTATCTTCAAATTGTTTAATAATTTTTTTTGTTCCATCTATTGAATTACCATCAATAATAATATATTCAATGTTTTTATAACACTGATTGCAAACAGACTGAATACAGTCAGCTATGTGCTCTTCGTTGTTATATACTATTGTAATGATAGATACTTTCATTTGCTAACTTCCCCTTTCATCCATTTTAAAGTTTTTTCAATACCATATTTTCTGGTAAAAGGTAAATCCGGCATTAGCTCTTTAATTGGGCTGAGATCATGAATGTTGTCTGTAGTCATATTACTTAAACGAAATGAAGTCATTGGAAATTTAATTCCAAATAATTTTAAGAAATCGCCAAAAAAGCCGGCTAACTGAAAAAGAAAATAAGGGATCTGAAGTATCCTAATAGATTCTTTTTCTGCAATTTCTTCTGCCCATTCCGATATATTATAAGAAGGCCAATCACCTAAATAATAAACTTGTTTCTCTATTACTTCTGTAGGGGCATTTAATAGAACTTCAATCTGTCTGATGCTATTTTCAATATAACCATAGGTTTTACTGCAAGCACGTTTTCCCATGTGGAAATACTTTTTCCCTAAAACAATATTAAAGAAATCAATATAAGGCTCCCCAAACCACGGTCCCCAAAAAGACGTAGGTCTAAAAATCACCCAAGGGCATGTTAGGTCGGATTCCTTAATTAGCTTCTCTGTTAAAACTTTACTTTCTCCATAAACAGTATGAGGTGCATAGTCATCCATATTGTTTGGTTTATAACCAGGCCGACAGACATACATGGAAGAGGCGAATAAAGCTCTTTTAACAGAAGAGCAGTTTTTAATTGAAGAAATCATATTTTTTACTCCTAAGGTATTTGAATCATAAGCATCTATTTTTTCGCCCAGTAAATCGGTGCGAGCTGCTAAATGAATAATCGCATCAGGGCTAAATGTATTAAAAGTAAATGCTAAGCTCTCAATATCCCTAATATCAACTCTCTTCCAAATAGTTTTATGAACTTCTATCTTAGGCTCAGCAATATCAATACTAAGTATAGAATATTTTCCAACAGCCATCAAATAATTGATGAGGTTAGTGCCAATAAAACCGGAACCACCGGTGATTAAAATCCTCTTCATTCAATTAGTTTACAAAAATGATAAATATTGATCTTGGTAGGCTTTCGACATTCTTTTTGCTGTATATTTTTCCAGAAAAACTTTATGAGTGCTTTTTCTTATTTTTTCAGAATCGAATCCTATAATTTTCAATATGGCATTTTGAATGCTTTTTTGGTTATCTTGATCAATGATAATACCTACAGTTTCATCTGACTTAAAATTTTTCAAGATTTCATGATGAGAAGGAATGTCAGATAAAATCATTGGCAAACCTACCGTCATACTTTCAAGTAAAGTATTTGCTAATCCTTCAACATGTGAAGTAGAAATATAATAATCAGAAGCTTTTAAATAATCATAAACATTAGTTTTAAATCCTAGCATAATAACATTTTTAGGCTTGATATTATATAGTTCTTCCCACATATTACCATCTCCAAGAATTATAAGTCTAATTTTTTCATTAGTAATATTTGCAAATGCTTGTATTAAATTAAAAAGATTTTTTTCTTTGGATAATCTACCAATAAAAATAAAATATATAAAATCCTTATTAAGTCGTAGTTCGTTTCTTAAGTTGTTTTTTTCATTTTGATTATAATCCCAAGTTTCTAATGAAGAACCGTTAGGGATACTCAAGATTTCAATTTTTTTCTCACTTTTAAAAAGTTCTGATACACTTTCTGAACACGCTATAGGTAAAGAACATCTCTTAGTGAAGAAGTTATTTAAAAAAATTATTATTTTGCCTTTAATTGAACCATAAAGTATTTTTTGTTGCAGGCCAGGATAAATGTGAATAGTATAAAGTGTTTTATATTTAGATGGAAGAAAAGACATTAAATATAGTGACCGTGGACAATGAGAATGTATAATTAATGGATTTATTTTCAAAACTTTTTTTCTTAAAAGGATATATAATGAAAAGAGGTTTTTTTTATTATTTAATGATAGTTGAAAAACATCTATTGGAAACTTTTGAAACTCTCTAATACGCGTGTTGGCCTTTTCAGGTGTCAAAGTTATAATTGAAACCTTGAAATTATTGTAATTTATATATTTTACTATGTTATACATAACATTCGTTGGTCCTTCATTAGCTAAAGAAGATATGATGAAACAAATTTTAAGTTTATTGTTTACCATGTTAAATCAGTTGTTTAAGTGTTTTTAAGATCCCAAAGCGATACAAAACAGGTTTTAGAAATAAAATAATTCGTCTTTTTATTGTTAGTGGTATATATTTTGTGTTTAATTGTTGAATTGTATGTATATCCAAGTCTGAAAAAAATAATTTTCTTTTTTTATTTTTAGGGGGATTTTGTAAGGCCATAATACCATCTAGCTTAATAGCCTTATTTGTGTCGACTTTACAATAGACTAATTTGTGTTTAATTTGATTGAAAATTTGCTTTCCTTTTTTTGAATGTAAAATTACTATAGTGGTACCTTTGTCATCATTCATCATTTTATCAAAAGACTTAACATTCCAACAATCATACAAGGTGAAGTCCGATAATCTTTCTACAGTCCTAAAATAACAATTGTAACACGAAGGTCTTGATGAAATGTTAGTAAAATAACAGTTTTTAAAAAATTGTAGTTCGTAACCGTGATTTAAATAGATATCATTTTTGAATGTTAAACTCATAGTTGAACCTGAGTAACCAAATGATTTGTCTCTAAATTTAACATTTATAAGTTTACTGTCCATTTTTTTCTCAAAATGAGACACATATTTTCTCCATAACTTTGGTGAAGGAACACCATGGCAAAGAAAATCTATGGTGATTAAATTTGAATAATCTTTTTTCAGAAAAGCTTTCAGACCTTCTATTTGACAAGGAGTGCCGCTAAAGCAAACTAACTTTCCATTTTTTAGATATTTTTTTGTAGCTAGGAAAGAATCGCCTATTTTACTTTCAATATATTTAGACCCCCTTAATTTATATAATTCATTAATATTAGAAATCAAGACGGTATGTAATTCGAAGTTTTTATTAAAGCTAGCACCAAATATAATACCACCTTTTTTTAATACATAAGTAGCTATTGCAGAAAAAGCACCTCCAGAAGAACTTTCGTTACGGACAGATTCATCTTTATTTTGTACCGCATAGGATATCAGATTACTAAAAACATTTCTTTCGTTTAATATAGGGCAAACTTGTAAACATTTTTTGCATTTAATGCAGATATTGTAATCAACCTTAGGATATGTGAATCCCTCGTGGTCTTCATACATTGAAATACTGTTGTTCGGACAAACGGAATAACATGCGGAACATCCTGAACATTTTGTCTTATCAGTTATTTCTATCATTATTTACGCTTTTTATTGCATTATGTAAATACTTTCGAGATGCATTTCTAAATTCATATAATTGTATGAAAACTTTTTTATATTCTAGCTTCAATTTTAAACAATCATTAATTCTTTCTATACCTGATAGTTTCCTTTCTGGTATTTGTAAACGTGCAAGTAAAGAATCTATTCGGTTATTTGTGGAACTTATTGATTTCTCTTCATGACGACTGAAAGAAAAAAAGATTTTCTTATATAAAATGGAGAAAATAGTGCCATGAAATGAGTCAGTAAGAATAATTGTTGCATTACTTATGAGGTTAACAAATTCAGAAGGACCAATATTATAAGGTTTTATATCAGGAAAATAACAATCTGTTTTTATGTATTCATCAAGATGTAGTAAGCTAACTATTTGAAGTCCAGTAGTTGTTTTTAGTTTTTTTGCAAATTCTCTTATTAGTGGTCTGTTTCCTAAAAAGTAACAAAATATATATTTTCCTTTTATAATTGGCTCATCTCCTTTTAATTTATCCCAATAAGATTTATCAATTAAAATAGTTGGATCACAGACTACAGGAACATCCTTTCCAATTAATTCTCTAATTATTTGTTGTCCACTTTCTTCTCTAATAGAAAGATGATCTATACGATTAAGATATTTTCTTGTTTTTTTCTTTTGAATATGGGGGATTTTTGATACTCCAAAACTTGGTGAATAAACAATTTTGGGTACATTGGATGGTACAAAGTTTAAAGTATAGTAATCTGTGCCTATATTAATAGGGTTCCAAACTTGATCGCTGCCTAAGATGAAATAACTATAATTGGAAGTAGATATTAATAATTCTTTTCTGCCAATAATAATATTAGAAAAACGTAAATGTCTTTTCTTAAATTCCTTAAATTTCTCCTTTCTATTATTGAGATATTTTTTTAAATCAGAATTAAAAATATATGAATAAACGTCTCTATATACAACATTTCCTTTCATTTTTAATAACTGGAAATTAAAAATCCTTAGCAATTGTCTAAAGTCAGTTTTCTTCTTGTAAAGTATTATTTCATTATTTACTCCGATCTCATTTATATACTGTTGAAAAGCATAGGTTTGTAAGAGACTGCCATAATTGTCATTGTGAACGGCTACCAGCCCTGTTTTTTTCATTTCAATATTTTATTAAAAAAATCAACGTACTTATTTGATATAGCATTTAAAGACATGTTATTAGCAACATATTCAATTAAGTTGTCTTTTATAACATGATATTTGTCTTCGTGATTATTAATTAACTCAAGCATTTTATTAGCTAAGCTTTTTGCATCCCCAGCATTAAATAAAAACCCATTTCTTTCAGATTCTATGTTTTCACTAAATCCTGGCAGATCTGTTGCAATTACCGGAATGCTATAATTGTATGCAATAAATAATGGACCTGATTGTGTAACATCTTTATATGGTAAAACTAAATAATGTGCCGTGCTAAATAAATCTGGTATTTCTCTATTTGGTATTTTTCTTATGTCTAAATGGAATGCCCTATTATAATCACCAATTAAATTTTCATATACATTCCAATTTGGTGTATATCCACATATTTTAACTTGAAATTTATTTGGGTATTGTTCATATACTTCTTTTGTAGCTTTTATTAAAAATTCTAAACCTTTATTTTCTCGAATGGTTCCGAAAAACAAAAAAATGATTTTGTCATTTTCCGTCGTTTTATTTGAAACGCCAAAATCTTTTAATGATAATGGAGCGTAAAATGTGTTTTTTTTCGGATACTTTTGTGAGAAAATTTCAAGTTGTGTTTTAGAAAACAAATGAAAGTTTTTGAATTTCCTAAAGACAAATTTTTTGTACAATTTTATTAGTCTTCTATACTTAATTTCAACATGCTCAATAACATCATGTGTAGCATATATCACATTTTGAAAATTAAATAGATACATTATAGGGTAATAAAAAGGCATGCCAAATATATTTGTATATATTATATTGGGTTTAATTTGTTTCAGTTTTTTAAAAAGATTGAAATAAATGGGAATTACTTGAGGATTTTTGTACTTAAATTTTTGTTTAATTATTTTCAATCTGATATTATTTTGTGTTGCATAAATTTTCAATTTATTGATATCATATTGATATAAAGAATTATTTAATGTTATCACAATAAACCAATATATTTCAAATCTATTAGAAAGAGATGGTACTATATCCTTATCTACATCCAAAAAACTATCAGAGGTAATCCAGCATATCTTCTTTTTTTTCATAGTCTTATAATATAATAGATTATTTTTTTTCTTTTAGCCATTTATTTAGGAAGTTAAATGATATTTCTTTTGATACAGCAATTTTTTTCATAACAGCATCATAATTTATTTTTGAAAAATTAATGTCATCGATTGCCATTTTCTCTGATATAATACGCTCTTTGAGGTTTAATTGTTCCAACAAACTTTTAATTCTTGAATTGTATTTTTCCGGAGCGACCGATAAAAACTCTTTTTCAAATATTAGTGAAAATAAAGTTCCATGAAAAGAACTGACTATAGTAAAATCGGCGTTATTAAATAGAGATATGAATTTTTCGGGGCTTGTAAAATAAAAGATTTTGTCACATGGAATCTTTCCGCGAAACCAATCAGTGGTTACAACATAAATTTTTAGATTATATTTTAGAGCTATCTTTTTTGCTAAACTATCAATGATAGTTTTATTTGCGGTTTCAACTGAATAAATTAATAAATAGGGTTCTTTTTTAATAAAAGTGTTTTGATTTATTAAGCTTGTCCATTCTTTTTTGTTGAGTAACAATGTTGGATCAAGTACATGTAATACATTTTTAAATCCTAAGTTGTCTAGTATTTCAACAGCTTGCAATTCCCTTACTGATATGTCATTAAAAGAATATAGTAATTTTTTGATTTCTTTTTTTTCATACCCTCCAAGTTCATTTTTACCAATGCTTGCAGCATAAGTAATTTTTTTTGCTTTGGTCTTAACGAAGTCTAAAAAAAAGATTTTATCAACACCTTCATTGTAACCGCTGTTCCATACCTGATCACTTCCAACAATATAAATATCGGAATCTTGTTCTATTCCTTTATATAAATCATTGATATTATATTTTTTACTAAGGACAAAATGTTTTCTTAAGAATTTATGGAGTCTTCTTCTTGATATTGATACAGTAGTTACTCTGTAAGATATAGAAATAAGAGCAAAAATCGGATTTGTTCTTTTCTTTTTTATGATTTTTTTTATAAGAGATAATAATTCTGAACGTTTCCTATGATAATTGAGTATTCTTACGTCATGTCCAAAGCTTTTAACAACAGTAGCCAAAGCATAAGCCTGTAAGTAAGTACCTATATTTTGATTGTCAATAATTGTAACAATAGTAACTTTCATTAATGAAATTTAGTTTTTAAGTGATACTATAGAATTTGCTATAAAAGCTATCATACTATTGATAAGATGCTTTTTCCTGGCTCATTTCATATTTCACAATAAGTCTAAAAGTATTCAACAAGCTTGTGTTCTGAAATTCCAACAATAAATCATGATTAATATACCTTTATTCTCAATAAATTTATCAAAGCTATAAATTTAATTTCTATAGTTTTTAATAGATCCAATAAAACGAATTATAAAAACACCTAAACTATATCTATGTAAGTTATATTTTATAAGTGTTTTCATTTTAAACTTCCAACCATCTTTTAAAAAAGTAGTTTTAAATTTTTTATAATTGTGAAAGGCTAGATTATAAGATGTTTTTCTTATACTATTTATATGTTCTAATTCATTAGCCGGTTTATTTGTTCCAAAAGCAAAATTGATTTCTGATTTAACAACAAAAGCTTTCTTTGCTATTTTTTCCCATAATGTAATAGCTTTATCTGTGTTAAGAATAACCAAAGACACTCCATCTTGGATGTTTGGAAAATCTGGGTGATCTTTTCTTATGGACCAATAATCAGCCAATGTTAAATCCCCTGCTCTTTCTTTTCTCCTAAAAGGACAAGAATAACATGCGTATTGCAATGTTGCCCTGCTAATAAAAGAATTGAAGTATGCTTGCATATTTGAGTTATATGCAAGTTTTCGTAAGCTTCTGCCTTTTACGTAAGTTGATGAAGATGAAGAGCATGCCCATCCACTTGTTGTCTTATCTCTAAAAGAATAATTAATAATCTTGCCACCTTTTTCTTCTTCAATTTTTTTTATGCAGTTAGAAAACAGAGCTTGTGAAGGCACACCGTGACATATTAAATCAGAAGTTATAAGTTTAGACGAATCCTTTCCTAGAAATAATCTAAGGCCAGCAATTTGACATGGAGTTCCAGTATAATAAACATAATTGCCAATCTTTAAGTCATTCTTAACTTGTTTAAAAGTATCATTAGTATTGGCTTGTAAATATTTAGATCCACGCAATTTAATCAATTCATTTTTTTGAGTTATGCGAACAAGAGAAAGATTAAAATTATCATCAAATGCGGCTCCATAAACTACACCTCCTAATATATCTATTACATAATCAGCTATCAGAGAAAAGATTCCTCCGGAAGAACTTCTTTTGACTATATCAACATCATTATTTCGTGCCGCATATACTATTCCTTCTTTATACAAAACGGTATCTGCGTTTGTAATTGAACAAACTTTTGCACACAAACCGCATTTGGTACATTTTTCAAGATCAATGAATGGATACAAAAATCCTTCTTCATCAGTCTGCATAGTAATTGCTCCAAAAGTACAAATGTATTCACATGCCCTACAACCACAACATAAAAACTTATTTTGTTCAATAAAATATTTTATCATAAATGCAAAATCCAACAATAACTGAAATAGTTACATTCTGAGTTATAATCTCAAAGTTAACTATAGCTAACTACTTTCTTCATCTTAATAAAACAAGCAATCACAACATGTTTTTTACGAATTTCTTTGAACTCATAAGATGGCTGTAGAAGTTTGATAAACAATTTCCAAAATGAGTACTGACTTAGTAAATCAACTATTCGCTTCTGCAAGTATATATCAATTTCATTCTTGATTAAAGTTTTATAAAAGGATCCTTCAAAGTCGCTAATAAATTTTTTAATCCATGAATAATATTGAAAAAGACCTTTAATTTTACACTCAAGGTGTTTACCAGAACTAGAGATATTTAATCCTGAGTATCTCCATTTCAATAAAGGTAAGTTGCAGCAAACTACACCTTTTTCTTTGGCTATTAAAAAAGCAGTTGCATGGTCGCTGCCCCATGCACTTGGAAAATCAATGAAGCCGCCTTTATCAATTAAGGCTTTTTTTCGAAAAATAAATTCAGGTATATATTGCGCACGCCCTTTACATATCCTGTGCCATATAAACTCCTGACAAGTTTCCCATTCAACACAAGCAGCACTATAATCTATTATTTTATCATTTGAATCAATTATTTGCACCCTGGAATGAAAAACATCTACATCAGGATATTTTTTTATCATTTGTGACATCTGATACAAAAAATCCTTGTCATATACATCATCATCTGAAGTAAGAATCAAATATTCATTATTTGCATAACTAATACATTTATTCCATTGAGCAATTAAATTTTCTCCTCCTATATTTGTGGGGTTTTTGTAATATTTTATCCTGTTATCATTATAAGTTTCTATTATTCTTTCTAAATCTTCAGGAGATGCATCATTTACTATTATTAATTCAAAATTAGAATATGATTGTGCTAATATACTATCAATAGCTGCCTTTAGAAAAGAAGCTTTAAAAGCCGGCATTACAAAACTGAAAATATCTTTATTCATAAAAATTTCTGCGTTAATTTATGCCTAAGTTAAAATGTTTTTTGCTGCTGTTTTGTACATCTGAATTTATTGCCGTTTTATCGCTTTTTGATAAAACAAGGTATTTCATTATCATGCCTAAAAATAATAAAGTTAAGGGCCATGCTTTTAAAGGTCCTGTTCCTACTGAGAAAATAAAAAATAAGCTTACAATAGAGAGGCCTAAACTTGCATAA
Source organism: uncultured Alkalitalea sp. (assembly GCA_964578485.1). GTDB lineage: Bacteria > Bacteroidota > Bacteroidia > Bacteroidales > Marinilabiliaceae > CAZODA01. The sequence goes on from CAZODA010000005.1 coordinate 102,954, forward strand.
GCTTTTTCCTTTTTAAGAAAGCGAATAAAAAATGCAACTAAAGCTATTAATAAAATTAAGTGATATAATAATCCCAATATGCCTTGTTCAATCATTAATTGATAGATAATGCTCTCAAAGCCATACATATCTGGATCTAATAATAATCTGTCTCTTTCAGCCCATCCCAATTCTTTATTTATATACTCAAAACCATTGCCCAAAATAGGATTTTGCATAAAATACCTGAAAGCTCCAAATAATTGCACTATTCGCATATTTATACTACTTCCGCCTGCAAGTTCACCGCCGGTAATAAAAATATCAAATGTGTTGTCAATGGCCTTTTGAAAAGGAGAAAAAATTAAATAGGATAAAAAGCCCACAAAAAGGATCGCAGTTGAAATAATTATTTTTTTTGAAAAGCCTGTCGAAAAATAGATTAATACAAAAAATGATAATAATACAGCTAATAAGACTATCCTTGAAAAACACAATACTGCACCTGTAAGTCCGAATAAAAATGCAATTTTGGTTAAAAAACCATGCTTTTTGCTTACTATATTAAACATAGTAAAAATATATAAAGCCAGTAGCGAAGATGCATATCCGTAATTGAATGTATGGTTAAAAGTTGATACAGCTCGAAATCTGAATTGTTTTGGATTAAGAATAATTAATTTTGAATTTAAATGTGCATCACTTTGGGTGATTTTAGAAAAAAAATTTTCAGATACAAATTTAAAATAGGGATTAATTTTAGCAATATAATTAAATGCTCCATATATGCTTATTATCAACAAAATAACAAATATGGGTTTCGCAATTTTATGTAGATCTTCTTTGTTTCGGATAAAAAAATAACCAATAAATAAAAGGAAAAATTTTTCGAAGATTTCTTTGAATGGTATATAAAATCTATTAAATATAGATAATCGACTGTCTGTAACAGCAATCAATAGAATAGCTAATGAAATAAGTTTTAAAACTTTCTTTAAAGGAAAAGTATTAAATTCTCGCTTTAATCGGCCTATTTGGTAAAATGCTGCAAAAAGCAAGGAAAATGTAAGCCATCTCCAAATACCCATATGTAAGGGATAATTAATAACGTAAATATCAGAGTTCAGTAATAGCATTCCTCCTATTGCCCACAACAGACTGACATAAGACTTCCTATAATAGAATATTATGAAAGTGAAAAATAATGCAATTAGTATAATTAATACCTGTACCATTAATTTAAGTTCTTACTTTTTTCAGGTTTTTATATATTGTTTTTATATCTAAAATTTTAAAAACATGTAATGCCGTCAGGTATATCATTGCCCAAATAATAGAGCTTATTATCATATAAAGGGGAAGTGATTTTATTGGAATTTTCATACTTTTAACAAGTAATAGAACTCCATAGCCAAGTGCTGTTGGCATAATAAAAGAGGTAAATATTTTTAATGATTTAAGTTTAAGCACTTTATTATTGAAGTAAAAATAATAAAAGGACATTTGAATTATTATATAAACCAAATACCCCAAAACGGCTGATCCCACCCCATAATTATTTGTAAGCATAGCATTTATTATTATTGAAAGAATACATGCAAAAGCAGAGCTGTAAACCAACATTCTTATTTTCCCTGTTGCAAGTACCAGACTTGATACCGGAGTATTGTGTAAGAATAAGGTAAGAGTAAGCACCCATAAGACTAACCATTTTGTTAAATGTGAATATTCGGCTCCAACATATAGAGTAATAAGTTCACCTGCATTTAGCATTATAGGGAAACAGAGAAAAGAAACTAATATGCTTGTATATATTGTTCCTTCATAGGCTATTTTTTCAACATTTGCCCTATCATTATTTTGTATAGCTTTTGATGTTTTTGGTAAGAGTATGCTAGTGAGCATGCCTCCGATAGAAATAATAAAAGCCGGAAATACTTCTATGATTCTATATTCTGTTAAAATGCCTACGCCGACGGTTGAAAAAATACCAAGTATTAATGGGCGAGATTGTGTTGAAGTAAATTGAAATATGCTTAGAGCTAAAATTGATGTACCATATTTGAAAACTATTGAAAAATCCTTCCAATAAAATCCAGGTAAAATGGATCGTATAAGTTTGGTTTTTTTACATAAATAGTAATAAGGCAAAATTACTAATGCCCCAATAAATAAATAAGCTGTAAAATATTGAACTAATGACCAATTAAAGTAGATTGTTGTAATAATAATTATAAAATTTCCAATACTTTTTAAAGTAAGTATTTTTTGAGTAAATGCTATTTTTTCGTTGGCAACAAGTAGTTGATTAAAAACAAAAGTAACCCAATTTATTATACTAAATGCTGCTAGAATAAATAAAAGGCTCTGAAAAGTTGAAATTTGTTCTTGAGTTATCTTAAACAGATTAGCCCCCCAAAGCCCTAAAGAAATTAATATGATGCTGTTAATTAAACCAATAGTAAGATAAAAAGTGATGTTTGTACGGGCAACTCTGTTTATTAAGTTGTATTTGCCTATAGCTAACCATTGGGAAAAAAACTTGACCCCTCCTGTATTCATTCCCATGTCAAGTAATCGCATGTATGCGTTAGTTGCCAAAGCTAAGGTTAATAATCCATAATTTTCTTTGCCAAAGTATCTTAATAATAATGGTATTGTGAGAAACTTAATACAAGCATCAAGTATTTTTGTAATAGTTACCCAATAAAAGGAGGATATAAAATATCTTGCAGGCTTTTGTTTCAATTTTCAAGTTTTTGAAATATTTTATTAAGATCGTTTTCTATTTCTAATGAGAAATTAAGATTGTGATCTTTTTCATGACAATTTATGTTTTCTTTTAAACAGCTATAAATTGCTGATTTAAATTTGTTTTTATTAAAAGATTCAATCGGGACTACAAATGGACATCTATTTATTATTTCCATGAATGTTTGAAATTTTCTTTGATTATTTAGGGAGATAATTTTAGAGTTCGCTCTATATGCTAAAATTAAGCCATGCAAATTTTGAGAAATAACGATTTCGCTTTCCCCTAATAAAGTCTGTAATTCATTTACATTCAATGGATACACGAATTCAACATGACATTGAGCAGTTTTAAAAAAATGTTGCAAGAGAAGGGCATTTTCAACAATCCCTTTCCAATGTTGAGATACAGTGATTCTTAAAGAATAACCTGTTGCTTCCTGAACTTCTTTTAATACTTCAACAATCTGATGTCCATAATCCTTTATTCTCTTATAAAAAGGAACTATTGTAATTATTTTCTTTTTCTTTATTTGATAAGTTTTATATAAGGCTAAATCAGGGATTATTTTATCTTCAACCTTGATTCCCATTTCCTTTAATTCTATATATGACTTATAATCACGAACTGTAATGTTGTCACAGTCCTTTAAACACTTTATTGCTATTTTCTTATGGCTTCGAGTCAAAAATGGTCCTATAGTTTGTGCTAATAATATGATTTTTGCACCAACTAATTTTGCTGCCTTTATTTCCACATATCGGGCAATCAAGGATGTTTCCCAAGAATTAAAATAACCACCACCTGACATTAAAAAAAGATCGGTACCTTTCATCCTTTTATTAATATAAGTCTTTTTTAATAAAAAAAGATAAAATGGTTCCGCAAAAATAATAAGTAATAAGTGTGTTTTAGATACTATTTTTACAAAGTATTCAGATACTTTGTTTTTGATTTTATTTAAATAATTGATTAAATAGCTCTGCCCGTGAGCAAACCATTTGTATGTAAAGTACCGTCCAAACAGCAACCTATCAACAGATTTTGTCAATAATATATTAGTATCATCTATTACTTCCTTAGTAGTATTTATATCATATGTTGCAATAGTTTTAGTTGACTCAAAAAAATAACGATTAACAATTTCAATTGTAACTTTTAATAAAGAGTCATCCCCTAAGTTTCTATACCCCCAACCACCGGAAATAAATATTTTTTTTATTTTCATTTTAAAATTATCAATAGCATATTAGCATCTAATAATATTATAGTGGTTTTTCATTTCGTATTAGGAATAATAAATACACCAGAGCTCCAACTCCTCTGTTTCCGCTTAAATGGTTTATGCCGGCTATTCCAATCTTTAGTTTTTTTCTCATTAAACATCAATTATTTTTTGATATTTTAAAATTGTTTGTTTGTGTTAAGGTTTTTTTCAGGTATTGCATTGAGCAAGGTTCCAAAAATTAGTTTATTGCAAGTAGTGTGGGGCTCCGAGAAAAACCGATACCGGTTTGCTTACTTTATCAACAATGACAATATATTGCCACTTTCAATTATATCATTTCTATGAATTATATTTTGTTATTTTAACTTTTAGGTTTTTCAGACTTCTTTTTCCAAAGACTAATCCTATACCGCTAAGAATTCCGATAAAAATTGATACAGCCAATATCATCATTCTACGTGGTGCACTTTTTTCTTTCGGTACCACTGCGGGCTCTATAACTTTTATTACCGGTGTTTCTTCCTGTAATTTTAGTTTAGCTTCTTCAAGTTGGCGTGCTAAAGTATTATACACATTAAAAGCAAGCTCATATTCACTTAGTATGCGTTGTTCTTCTGTTTGTGCCAATGCTGTCATCTGCCCCCTGTTTTCATCACGAAAACGAGCCAGTTGTACTTGCCTTTGTTCAAAGCGATCGGCTGCTTCTTTAAATCTTGCTTCAACAAAGGCTAAATCTTCTCTGGCTTTATCTGTTTTGTATTCATGTATATATTTCGATAAAAGTTCAGTGGCCTGATCTGCCACTTCGGCGGCAAGGTTTGCTTCAGGCATAGTTACTGTAAGAAAAATCATTCCATCGCGATTTATGTCAAGTGATAAATTTTTCTTCAGTATTTCAACTACTTCCCATTCTTCTTTACTTAAACGGTAGAGTTTGCCATCGCCGGCTTCAATACCTTCTTCCTCCTTTTTGAATATATCGCGTAAAAAGTTAAGGGCAGTAAAAGGTAAGCCTATAGTATAGGCTTTTATATATGAAAGTATTGAGGCTTTTCGGTGTTCAGAAAAATAAAGAAATAAACTTATGTTTTTTTGTTCATCAGGGATGGAAACTTCAAATTCCATCAGGGATTTTAAAAATGGTATGCTATGGATGATTTCAGGGAAATATTCAGGTGGAATACTGCCTTCTTCAATTGAAGAAGAAATATTGCCAAAACCAAATTGTGAAGCAATTCCACCTAGAGTGCCAAGGCCTAAACGTTTGCCGGTTTCCGGGATGAGTTTCACTTGTGATGTGTATTTTTCAGATCCCGTAAAGGCAACAAGCAAGCCTATAACAAAAAATAGTATAAGGGTTTTTAAGATAAGTTTGCGGCCGGCCCAAATATGGAGACCAACAGCCATCAAATCAATTTCATCATCTTTAATCAAAGGAGGTAAAGAAGTTATAGATTTTTCTTCCATTTAATATCTGCTGTTTATTTATAGATCTATTGTTTTACCATACTCTGCTAAGGGCTGTTACTACAACAGCCGACATTGATACTACTGCCGATAATACTGAGAGGCGTTCGCCAGAAGTCATGCGTGGCTTGGGTTCTTTTTCGGGAATTATAATTTCGGCACCCGGCATTATTTTAGGACAGTTATTAAAAAACAAGAACTTTTTTTGTGCAACTACATCACCATTTGCATAAACCACATAAGCATTTCTTTTACGTGCATTATCGGAAAAGCCACCTGCTCTGTTAACATATTTGCGTAATCCTGTGCCTTCTTGAAATCTCACTTCAGATTCGCGTAACACAGCACCTCTTATACTTACTGTTTGTAACTCGGAAGGGATTCTTATTATATCACCCGGGCGAAGGTAAAGATCTTCTTTACTTCCCGGTTTGTTTAAGATTTTATCTAAATTAATTCCAATATATCGATCAGAAGAATTATCTATATTAATGATGTTGTTTTCATCCGGATCAATTTCAACTTCTGTTCGTTCAAGTTGATGAATTAGGCGTAAGAGGGTTGCTCCTTCAATATATGCTTCTGAAGTAATGCCTCCTGCTCTTTTTACTAAATCAGAGATTTTTTCTTGGCGATTGGTTAAAGTATATTCTCCCGGGAATAGTACTTCACCTTCAATAAATACATATTTTTGTGTCTGATAATCGGGACGCTTACGTACAAATACCTGATCGAAATGCTCAAGCACAAAACTTCCGGCTGCATCATTTAGTCGGAGATCGCGGCTGACACTAAATATAAATGTTTCAGCCATTGAAGGTCCCCTGAATTGAGGTGCTGCATCACCAATGATTCTGCGATTTATTTCTATTCGTGCTTCGGATGCTGAGGCTTTGAAGCCATTGGCATTAAGGATTAAATCTTCTAAGGTCATACCTTCTCTATACTTATAGTTTGCCGGTTTTTGAACTTCCCCTTTAATGGTTACTGTCAGGTCTTCACGCATTTCATGTATGCTTTTGATAATTACCTCATCTTCCATTTGTAAGGCAATATCATGCTTGTGAGTTTGTTCAATAAGGGCATCTACATCAAAGGAAATAATTGTGAAATCGAAACTGTCGCTCAGGCGGTTAATGATTCCACGTGAACGAAAAGCATCAGGCTTGAGACCCTCAGCTTTTTCCAATAATTGTGAAAGCATCATTCCTTCTTCTAATTCAAATTCGCCCGGACGCCATACAGCTCCCGAAATAGATACACGATTGGAAAAGCGATTCAAAATGGGATCAACTGTAATTTCATCGCCATTGTTTAATTCAAAATCAATATATTGATCGCGGTCAACACTTACAAGCATGTACTCAGTTTCCGTCATACGATTAATTTTCAGCTGTCGTGTATAAGCAGATTTTGTAAAATAACCACTAAAAAGTATCGCATTATTGAGAGTTTCTCCTTCTTTTATTTCATAATATCCCGGCCGTTTAATTTCTCCTTTTAATAATACGCGTTTGTTGTATGTTGCTACGCGAATTACATCCTGATCATGTAAACGAATATTATTGCTCTGATCGCCTTTTAAAAGAAAATCATAAATGTCGAGCTCGGTAATTTTACGGTTTTCCCTGTAAATTTCTATCTGACGGTATGATCCTATTTGATTTGGTCCTCCCGCTTTGTGAAGGGCATTAAAAACAGTAGCAAGAGATGAAACAGTATAATTCCCCGGTTTTCTTACCTCACCCATAAGGGTAACCTGTATGGTACGAACCCTGCCAAGGCTGATGCGGGCAAAAGTATTCCGGTTTGGATCATCCGGATTTAATCCACGATAAAGCAGCTTTAACTTATCCATAATACGGGCTTCTGCTTCCTTTATAGTTAAACCGTGAACAAATATAGGTCCGAGGTTATCGATGTTTATAGTGCCTTCGTGACTAACTTCCAATTGATAAAAGTTTGTTGCTGCACCCCAAATGTCAATTATAAGCTCATCGCCTGCACCAAGTTGATAATTTAATGGCGTAGGAATATTCATGGAAGGTTCAAAAGCCAAAGTGCCATGGCTGAATAAAGATGAACCGAAAATTAAAGGGTCAACAGACTCAATTTCAACTGTGTCATAAGGTGCTTCAGGGTGATATGAAATGACTTTCTGTGATGATGAAACAGGAGAAGCCTGCGATGAAAGTTCCATGTTCCTGATGCGCGACATAAGATCTAAGGCTGTGGTAGAAGGTAAACCACGCTGACGCGCCAATTCCATTGCCTGCTCAGGAGTAATGTTCTCATCTTTAGCCCGATTGATATAAAATTCTAATTGTTCATCACTTATTTGCTCAGATCTGACCTGCGAAAGATCAGCGGCATCTAAATTTGTTTGTGCGATGACATCCGATACGTGGAGGATTGAAAAATTCATAAATACCCACATTAGGAGTGGGTATTTAATTATGTTTTTGATATGTGTTTTTTTAAACATATTCCGGCAGATGTTGTGTTTTGATTATATTTATTCCTACTGCAAAATCCTTAAGTATAAAAATAAAAAAGAATAGCTTGAATTAATATTATTTCGACTTGTTTAAACAGTATATTTTCTTTTTTTTAAATAATTATGTCATATATAATTATTTAATGTGCTTTATCCATAATTTTTTATGAAAAATTTAATGGCATTAAAAAGCAAAATGTGACTTTATCCCACACCTCCGGTACTGTAAGTCACATTTTCAAATGGCTACAAAGTTAACATAAAGCGGGCAAAGTGTAAAGTGTTTTTTTAATTACTCCTAAATGATTTTTCTGATTTTCTTTGTTATCCATAAAAAGAATATTCCTTATTTTTTTATCTGATTAATAACCGTAACAATGGTTAGTGTCAGCGATGAAACACCACTTCCAATTGCAATCCAGCCGGTAGCGGGGATAGGTGTTTTGTCAGGTTTTCGAGGGATAACTACTTGGCTTCCGGGTATCACCTTGGGATACGAACTTAAGAATAAAAAGTTTTTGGTAGCTGCTGCTGTTCCATTTGGGTATATAACATAGGCTTTTCGTTTTTTTGCTCTTAAAGCAAAGCCACCACTTTGGTTAATATAATATTTCAGTCCTTTCCCTTCGAGATAGGGCATGCTTATGGGGTTTAGCACTTCTCCTTCTACCTGTACTGTTTGGAGTCGCCTTGGTATTATAAGTTCATCACCTTCTTGTAAAAAGATATCGTCGCGGCTACCCGGATTTTTTAGTGCAGCTACTAAGTCAATTCCAATAACATCGAAGTCGCGTTCGTTAAATGAAAGTCCGTCTTCCGATTCAGCAAGAGCCTCAGCTAATCTTCTTGCTTTTGCTGTTTGTTTTTTCTCCCTTGTAAGCATAGCACCGGAAGGGAAGGCTTCGGGATTTAGACCTCCTGCACGCTTGATTACATCCGACAATCTTTCATTTCTGCCAATTAAAGAATATTCGCCTGCATACATAACTTCTCCAAGTATCATAACGCTCATTTCTTCTTTAAAACCGGGTGCCCTTCTTATAAATATTTGGTCGAAGGCTTTTAATTCGAAGGCTGCATCTTTATTTTCGAGAGTTAAGGAGCGTGGTATAGTAAACTGAAATAGATGAGCTGTTTTATCTGTTGCAAGAGCTACTTCATCGTAGGAAAGCCTTCGGGTTACTTCCACATAACTTTCAGATGCCGATTCTTTTAATCCTCCCGATAAGGCTATTAAATCTCCAAGTGTCATTTGATCACGAAAGGTAAAACGCCCCGGGTGTTGTACTTCACCAAAAATATGGATGGTACGTTCTTCCTTCATTTGATTTACAGATGAAATTGTTACCACATCTTCGCGTTTGAGCTCTGTGTTAAATCTTCCTTCTATCACTTCTTTCACACTGAAGGAAACATTTTTGGGACTGAGATCTTCATTCAGTCTTAATATCATTCCCCTTTCCATAAAGGCATCTTCCCTGATTCCATCGGCCTTTTCAATTAATTCTTTAAGGGTTAATCCGGGGCTTAATTCAAAAGTCCCGGGACGGAAAACAGCACCATTTATAGCAACTCTGTTTGTGAAGCGATCGAGAATTTTTCCTGAATAAAGGCTGTCGCCATTTTGAGTGGTAAATTTGTCATAATCAGGTATGTATATATCTTTCATTTCTTTTTCTCTACCTGTGTTTCTGTGCAACTCTATACGTCTTGTATAGGCTACATCATTAAAACCACCTGCATATCCTATCAATTTTTCAAGACTTTCGCCTTCAAGGGTTTCAAAAATTCCGGTACGTATAAAATTTCCTCCTATGCGTACCCTGTTACGGTAGGTAGGAACAATTATAATATCGCCATCTTTAAGGGCAATATTAACCTTGCTGTTTCCATTTAAAAGATAATCATATACATCAAGTGTTTTAAGTAACTCGCCATTGCGGATAACTTGTATGGCTCTGAAAGTTCCTCTTAAATTAGGACCACCAGCTAAATATAAAGCATTAAAAGCTGTAGATGTTCCGGGCAAAGTGAAGGTGCCGGGCATAAATACCTCACCAATTACATTTACGGTAATTGGCTTAATAGCTGCTATTTGAATATTTACAAAAGTACGTTGATTATCGGCCCGTATTTCGCGATAAATTCTGGCAAGGGCTGTTTCTATCTTTTTTTCGGCTTCATCAAGGGTATAACCTCCAACAGCTATAGGTCCAACATTAGGAATTGTGATATTCCCATTTTTATCGATGTATAACATATAGGTCATTTCTGAAGCACCATATACATCAATTATAAATTGGTCGCCCGGTCCCAATAGGTAAGAAGGAGTTACAGGATAATTAACCCCCGGCTGAAAAGTAAGGTCTTCACTGTTAAAAAAATGAAAACCAAACATACTTTCTTGTTCCTCAGTGGCTATAAAAAAAGCCTTTGTTGAATAAATAGGATCTTCAACAAAATCAAATTCAAAGTCCATACCGTCCATAGAAAAATCTGTAGAACGTGGGTCAGACAGACTGCTAACCGACATAAGCCGTTGCCTTAATATTGAAATTTGATCTTCAGATACGCCTTGTGCACGTGCCAGAGCAAGAGCCTGTTCAATATTCAAGCCGCGCTTTTGCATTTCTGATGCCAAACGTTGAATCTGAACTTCACTAAAAGTAGATGCATCAACACTTGCGGGGTCAATGGTTTGTCCTGAAGCGATTAGTGAATTAAAAAGAAATAAAACAAAAAGAAAACGTAAATATTTTAACATCTGCAAGTATTATTAATGGATGATAATTATCAAATATTTAATAAAAAAGTATGAACCTATATATCTTGTATAAAAACGTAGGATCAAAGGTAAAATTGTGCCTGAAGTAAACATAATCGTAACAGGAATTAATTTGTGTCCAATTTTTTAAGAGCCTTATTTATGCGCTTTATTGTTTCTTCCTTTCCAAGGAGTTCTACAATAACAAATAAATCGGGACCAAAAGCCCCACCGGTAAGTGTTAAACGAAGTGCATTCATTACATTTCCAAATCCTAATTCGCGCTTTTTTATTAAAGCTGAAACTTTTTCTTTTAAATTAGCTGCTTCCCAAATATCCGAGGAAGAGAATAAAGCGACAAGCTCAGCGATAAATTCGGGGATCTGACCCTTCCATCTGCTTTTTACTACTTTCTTATCGTAAGTAGTAGGAGGCACAAAAAAGAAAGCACTCTGGTCCCATAATTCATGAACAAAGCTAACGCGTTCTTTTATAAGCCCTACAATAGTTTCAAGTTTAGACTTATCAACAACAATGTTTTTTGTTTGGAGATAAGGAATAAACAATTGACTAAGTTCAGCATCTGATTTTTTGATCAGATATTGATGATTGAACCACCGTGCTTTTTCAGGATCGAAACGGGCGCCTGATTTATTTACCCTTTCCAATGAAAATAAATCAATAAGTTCATTCATATTCATTATTTCCTGCTCTGTGCCGGGGTTCCAGCCAAGTAATGCCAACATGTTGTTTACCGCCTCAGGAAAATATCCTGATTCGCGATATCCTGAAGCCAATTCCCCTTCCGGAGATTTATATTCTATGGGAAATACCGGAAATCCTGCTTTGTCGCCATCACGTTTGCTAAGCTTCCCCTTACCTTCAGGTTTTAGAATTAATGGTAAGTGTGCAAAGAGGGGCATAAAATTTTCCCATCCAAAAGCTTTGTATAGCATAATGTGTAACGGTAAAGATGGAAGCCACTCTTCGCCCCTTATCACATGAGTGATTTCCATTAATTTGTCATCTGTAATATTGGCAAGATGGTAAGTGGGCATGCGGTCACTCGATTTATACAAAACCTTGTCATCAAGGGTGTTTGTGTTAAAAGTTATTTTCCCTCGTATTAAATCATTAGCTTCCACATTTAAATTTTCCGGCATTTTAAATCTAACTACCCAGGGCTGCCCTGATTCGAGCTTCTTTTTTAATTCTTCCTTGTTCATGGTTAAAGAATTATTTAAAGATTCACGAATATGCATATCATAGGCAAAGGCCTTTTTTTCTGCTTCATGTTTTTTTCGAAGGATATCTAACTCTTCGGAAGTATCAAATGCATAATATGCCCATCCACTGTTTATCAATTGTTGTACGTACCGGAAATAGAGATTTTTTCTTTCCGATTGACGATAAGGGCCAAAAGCACCTCCTTCATTAGGCCCTTCATCAGCTTGTATGCCAAGCCATTTTAATGCTTCATATACATATTCTTCAGCACCTGCAACAAATCTCGTTGTATCAGTATCTTCTATGCGTAAAATAAATTTACCATCATTTTTTTTGGCAAAAAGATAATTGTAAAGTGCTGTTCTTATCCCACCTATATGTAAAGGACCTGTAGGACTTGGTGCAAATCTGACTCTTACCTTTGATGTTTTCATGATTTTTTTATTTATGTTGCAAAGATAAATATTTTGGTGAGAGAGCCTTCAGTAAATTTGTTTTCCTTGTGTAAAGAATATCGGTAACATTTGATGAGTTCTATTCGTAAAATTAAACTTAGGAGTTTAATTTTTAATATTTTTGCCAATCCTTAATTTCTATTCCAGTTTCTTTTGATTTTTATTTTTTACATAATGTAATTCATAACCTTTCCTATACTTTTTAGTTAAATAATAAAAAGGTCTTGGCCTTTAATAAATTTTAATTGTTAAAACAGATCACTTATGACTGTTAATGCTGTATTGTCGATGCTCTGGAGGTCAAGAGTATATGTGGGTTTTATGATCTCTGCGTTTTTTTTATTCTCTGTTGTTAATGTCGAAGGGTCATCTATTGTTATAAATGAATTGATGTCTTCAAATTCCAATACCTTAGCTGATGAGGATGGAGATTTTAATGACTGGATAGAGTTATATAACAGTGGCGACGAATCTATTGATCTCGAAGGCTGGGGTTTGTCCGATAATGCATCGAATCTTTTTAAATGGGAATTTCCAAAAGTTATTATCAAACCGGGTGAGCATCTCTTGGTTTGGGCCTCAGGTAAAGATCGCAGGCCTGCCTCTGATCCTTTGCCCGGCGGTATTAAACGTGAAGTTTTTTTCGGTATAGGGGGCAGCTCAATCAATGATCTGTTGGCAAGTCCCAATTATCCCAATAATCCTGATGAAGTTAATATTGTAACAGACTATTTTGAAGCGCCTGTTAATTTTGCTTATGATTATGGTCAGCGAATGCATGCTCTTTTTAAGGCTCCTGCTACGGGTAATTATATTTTTTGGATCTCAGGCGATGATAACAGCCATCTATATTTGAGTAGTGATAACAGTCAGCATAATACCACACTCATTGCAAGTGTTCCGGGTTGGACCAACTCAAGGGAATGGGGAAAATACTCTGAGCAAAAATCATCCTCTCAGTATTTAGTTGAAGGTAATTATTACTATCTCGCAGCAATAATGAAACAAGGAGGAGGAGGAGACAACCTTGCGGTTCGGGTGCAATTACCCGATGGCAGCATGAAGGAGCCTATACCGGCATCATATTTTGTTGTTTCCGATATGGAATTACATACAAATTTTTCAATTGCTTCAGATGGTGAAGAGGTGTTTTTGAGCCATCCCGAAGATGGACTAGTGTTTACAGTGCCGGCAATAAGTCTCCCATCAGATATTTCCATAGGTCTAAAATCCGGTGAAGAAGGTTTTTTCTTTTTCGAAAATCCTACACCTGGCACTGCTAATAATACAGCTGCTTATAGTGAGATAATTAACGACTTACCGGAATTTTCGCATACAGGAGGCTTTTATTCAGAAGCTTTCAATCTTAGTATCAGTTCTGAGCGCAGCGACTTGACTATTTATTATACTTTAGATGGTTCGGATCCCGACCCTTCAAACTTAGGGGGAAGGACCTATGAGTATCAAAACAGATATCCTGCAGGCCCTAAGCTGACAAGAGAGTATAAAACTCTTGAATATACTGAACCATTAACGATAGAAGATAGAACTCCCTTGCCCTATGAGCTGGGAACTATTAACCCTGAATGGGGAGCTTCAACAAGATTGCCAAATTCCAATTATTTTAAAGGAACTGTTGTACGTGCAATCTTACATAAAGAAAACACTCTGAGCCTGAGGTCTGTAACCAATACTTATTTTATCAGCCCTGAAGGAGCCGACAGATACAAACTGCCGGTGGTTTCTATTGTTACTGCCGAGCCTAATCTTTTTGATTATATCTATGGTATTTATACTGCCGGCAAAGTGGGTGACGATAATCCCCATGGTAGAGACGGTGGCTCACCTGCCAATTATAATCAAAGAGGTATGGAATGGGAGAGGCCCGGTCATTTTGAATATTTCCCCGGAGGATCGCAATCTAGCTATAAACAAAATATAGGAATACGTACACATGGAGGATGGAGTCGTTCGCATTATAGAAAACCTCTACGCCTTTATGCGCGCCATGCATACGATGAACGTAATAGTTTTGAATATCCGTTTTTTGGGGATCTGCCCTCACAAGGTGATCCTAATATTAGGGTTGATGAATTTCGCAGACTGATATTGCGAAATTCAGGAAATGATTTTGATGGAACTCTTTATAGAGATGCACTTATGCAAGATTTGGTAAAGCATCTTCCATTTACAACTCAGGCTTATCAGCCTGTTATTCATTTTATAAATGGAGAGTTCTGGGGCCTAATGAATATACGCGAACGCTATGATCAGCATTATTTGAGTTCGCATTTTAATATGGAAATTGATGATATTGTGATTCTTGAGGCATATGCAAGTGTGAACCATGGTTTTCCCGATGATAGGAATCAATTTTTGGATATAGTGACTTATGCCGAAAATAATAATTTAAATGTAAACATCCATTACAATTGGGTAAGTGAACGAGTTGATGTTGAAAGCTTAGCACAATATTATGCCGCACAAATATATTTTTATAATACTGATTGGCCGGGGAATAATTTAAAACTCTGGAAGAAACGTACGGAAAATTATATTCCTAATTCTCCATATGGCCATGACGGACGCTGGAGATGGATGTTGTATGACACAGATTTTGGCATGAATCTTTATGGCAGCAATCAAAATCAAAATGATTTACCACGAATTTTACGTAGTGTTAATGATCCCTCCTCGCGTTTATTCAGGCAGCTTATGAAAAATACGGGCTTTAAAAATATGTTTATCAATATTACTGCCGATCAGTTAAATACTTGTTTTAAGCCTGAGTTGATACATGCCAAAGTAAATGAACTCAATAGTATTTTTGCTCCTTATCGTGATGAACATTGGAATCGTTGGCGCAGTGGAACTAGTACGGGATCTTCAATAAAAACTTTTGCTACCCAGCGACCTGCCAATATTTTAACTCATACAAGAAATGAATTTAAGATAAGCTCAACGCGACAACTATCTGTAAATACAGAGTTCGAGCAGGGCAAAATAAAGGTTAATTCAATAGTTATAGATGAAACAACGCCCGGCATAAGTAATGTTGATGCTCCTTATCCCTGGACCGGAGTTTATTTCTTAGGCGTGCCCATTTCTCTTAAGGCGATTCCAAATAAGGGATATGTGTTTTCACACTGGCAAGGCGTAGAAGAGAGCTTAGCATCATCAGATGAAATTGAAATAAATATAACAGTAAATACTGCTGTTGTTGCCCATTTTAAAAAAGCCCCTGAATCTCAACTCATACATTATTGGCATTTTAATTATTTAGAGGATGAGGTCGCTTTGCCTGCATTTAATTCCGATTTTTCAACTACTGCTGATCTTGCTATCCTTAGCTATGAAGGCAGCGGTGATGGATATATGGATATGGTAGAAGAAGGGAGTGAGCTGAATCTTCAAATTGAGGAGCCTGCAGGTTATGGTCTGCGGCTTAGAAATCCCTCAGATACGAGAGAGCTGATATTAAATCTGCCAAGTTCAGGGTTTCAAGATTTAGTTTTGAAATATGCAGTAAGCAGAACAAACAATGGAGCCCGAAATCAAAACATTCATTTTAGAACTGAAGAAAATGGTTCATGGAAACCCTTTGCAAGTAATGTTGTTGTAACTTCTGAATATCAGCTTGTAACATTGGATTTTTCAAAGTCAGCAAGAGTTAATAATAATCCACACTTTGCAGTACGCATTACTTTTAGCGATGAGCATGCAGCCAATACATCGGGAAATAACCGCTTTGATAATATAACATTGGAAGGAATACCGGTAATAACATCTTATCAACCGGAGCATGCCCCGGTTGATGAGGTATTAATAAGTCCAAATCCTGCAAATGATGAGTTTTCTGTTATTTCAGGCAAAAGAATATCAGCTGTCAGAATTTATTCTTTAAATGGTTCTTTAATTCAAAGTTATATCTGTAACAGTCATAGTGTTAGTTTAACAACAGGAAATTTACCAAAAGGAGTTTATCTTGTTGAAACCCTAAGCGATAAGGGCCGAACTATAAATAAACTGATTACAAACTAACAATAACTTTATCCGCATTTTGAAGAACCACAATCTTGGCAGATAAGACATCCTTCTTGGTAAACGAGATTGTGAGAATTGCAATTTTCACAATATCCTTTTTTGGCCTTTGTGCCATTTGGGATATATTTCTTTAATGCCCTTTCCACACCGTTTGTCCAGTTGTTAATATTTTCATTATCCAATTGCAGACCTGCAACTAATTCAAGTACGTCTTCAATTGGCATACCATGTCGAAGTACTCCGGAAATTAATTTTGCATAATTCCAAAATTCTTTGTTAAACTTATGAGATAAGCCTTCAATGGTAGTTTTATATCCCCTCTTATTAACATACTGAAAGTCATATCTTGATGATTCATCATCTTCATAATTTTTTATGATGCATCCTTTCACTACTGATTTAGGCAATAAAATTCCGTCCTCATCATCAGCAAGACCGGTAAATATCTCATAAGGTTTCCCATCCAACAATCCAACAAAGGCTATCCATTTTTCTTTGTTGTTCTGGAATCTGACAACATCAGCTTCCAAAGTTTTTGGCCGTTTCCTTGGGAATTTGCTGCTTTCTTCTTCTTTTTTTTCTGAACTTGAAACTAAAACTCCGGCACGCGATCCATCACGATAAACAGTAACTCCCTTACAGCCGCTTTTCCATGCTTCCACATAAAGTTGGCCAACCAATTCTTCAGTAGCATCGGAAGGTAAGTTAATTGTAACACTGATGGAATGATCAACCCATTTTTGCACCTGTCCCTGCATGCGAACTTTACTCAGCCAGTCAACATCATTTGATGTGGCTTTGTAATAAGGCGATAATTTTACTAATTCATTTAACTCTTCTTCCGAATATTGCTTGTTTGTATCATGTCCGTTTGCCTCCATCCAGTTGACAAACTTGTGATGGAATACATTATATTCTTCCCAGCTGTCGCCAACTTCATCCACAAAATCAACCCTTACCTGAGGATCGTTGGGATTTACTTTGCGACGCCTGCGATAAACAGGTAGAAAAACCGGCTCTATGCCACTGGTGGTTTGGGTCATAAGACTGGTTGTGCCTGTTGGAGCTATGGTGAGTAAAGCTATATTCCTTCTTCCTTGACGTGCCATTTTTTCATAGAGATGAGGATCTGCTTCACGTAATCTTTCAATAAAAGGATTGTTCCTCTCCTTTTCGAAATTAAATATTGGGAAAGCCCCTCTTTCACCTGCAAGATCAACTGATGCATTATAAGCAGCCAAAGCAAGAGATTTATGTACTTCAACTGAAAAGTCAACAGCTATATCACTACCATAGCGCAATCCTAAAGCAGCAAGCATATCACCTTCACCGGTAATACCAACACCTGTTCTGCGACCTTCATTAGCTTTCCTGCGAATATTAAGCCATAAGTTTCTTTCTACACGTTTAATCTCTTCGTCTTCAGGATCTAAATTGATCTTTGAAATAATAGCATCTATCTTTTCTAATTCCAAATCAATAATATCATCCATAATACGCTGGGCATAGGCTACATGCTTTTTGAAAAGCTCGAAATTAAACTTGGCTTCAGCTGTGAAGGGATGCTCTACATAAGAATAAAGGTTTATGGCTATTAAACGACAACTATCATAGGGACAAAGAGGAATCTCACCACAAGGATTGGTACTTACTGTGCGATAACCCATATCAGCATAACTGTCGGGTACCGACTCCCGAATTATTGTATCCCAAAATAATATTCCGGGCTCAGCAGACTTCCATGCGTTATGAACAATCTTAGACCATAACTCCTGAGCATCAATTTCTGCCGTGAATTTGGGATCGGGAGAATCAACAGGATATTGCTGAGTATAAGGCTTCTTCTCAACAACAGATCGCATAAATTCATCATCTATCTTTACCGAAACATTAGCACCGGTAACTTTGCCCTGCTCCATTTTTGCATCAATGAACTCCTCAGAATCAGGATGCTTTATGGAAACACTTAACATTAAAGCACCACGCCTGCCATCCTGCGCAACCTCGCGTGTTGAATTTGAAAACCGCTCCATAAATGGGACAATCCCCGTTGAGGTAAGAGCCGAGTTTTTAACAGGAGAACCTTTAGGCCTTATATGAGATAAATCATGACCAACGCCACCACGACGCTTCATTAACTGTACCTGCTCCTGATCAATCTTCATGATGCCACCATAAGAGTCCGATAGACCTTCATTGCCAATTACAAAACAATTTGAAAGAGATGCTATCTGAAATTCATTGCCGATACCGGCCATCGGACCACCTTGAGGAACTATATAAGTAAAGTTTTTAAAAAGTTCATAAATCTCCTCTTCCTTCATAGGATTAGGATAACGCTTTTCTATGCGAGCAACTTCACGCGTTAAACGCCAATGCATATCATCAGGAGTCAATTCATAAATATTCCCATCAGAATCCTTTAAAGCATATTTGTTTACCCATACACGAGCAGCAAGTTCATCACCCTTAAAATAATCTAAAGCCGATTGAAAAGCCTCCTCATGAGTATATAGCTTCTTTGACCCTGTCTCTGCATTTAAACGCGCAATTTGTAAATCCATAGTAGTTTAGTTTTTCGTAACCTTCTGTTAAGTTGTGATTTAATATTTTTAAAATTGGAATTTTCGTGAATGCAATTTAAGAAAGGTTATTATTTTGGCAAACTTAAGTTATTAACAATAAAAAAAAGTTGTCCGTTTTAAAATGCTAATCATTTGCAAATCAGTAATATAGATTTTTTAATAGTTTGAAAAGTTTTCTAAAATAAAAACTTTAATTTTTTTTAGAAAAAAATATTCCATTTTTTGGAAATTATTAAAAGCCTTAATAAGTGCTCAAGACAATGGAAAGGCTTTAAAATGTTTTCTATACAAAAAAGATATTGTTAAAATTTCCAAATTTTGGAAAAAGTATTAACAGTATTGAAAATGATAAAATAAAACCTTAACCTTTGCTTCTTATATTAACATATAAATTGCATTCTTGTTTTAAATGATAGGCTGTTTTTTGAAAGTTGAAGAAAAAAAATGAGTTTTAAAATTAAGGCTCAATAAATAATTATGTCATTTTTAAATGAATTCATAATAAGCGAAGAATAAATTTTTACCTTTGAAAAATATTTGTTTTAAAATATTTTATTCGCACTCATCAAATTTTAATTAAATATGAAACGTATTTTACCTTTTTTCCTTCAATCCGTTTTCACTTTATTTTTTGTTTTCAGTTTTTCTTCTTGTAAAGATGATGAAGAAGAGGAATTTCATACCAATATGGAAGTGATTGTTGAATTAAACGGCAGATTTAATTCTCTTTCTTTGGGCACTACTGTTGTTAAGCTCACAAGTGTTTCTGATGGTAAAGAGTATAGCTTTGTTCTTGATGATTCTAACAATAGAGTTGTGTTTGATAATATTAAATGTGGAATATATCTTGTTGAAGCTTATCGTAAACTGAGTTCTGATGAGTTAGAGATTTTTGGTTTAGAGCCCTCTGAAGAGTTTTATTTGGCAGGATCTGAAATAATTGAAGCCGACAATAAATTGGCTTGCCGTGTATATCTTACCTTAAATCCTGATTCAGAGCACGCTGCCGACGTCACCCTCATGGTAAACGAGTTTATAAATTTTTATATGGATGAGGTGTATTTCTGGAATAAGGAAATGCCGTATATAAAATATTGGTTAGAGGCAGATCCCGAGCTTTATTTTTATAAACTTTTGAAACAACCCGATGATCGCTGGTCATTTATTACTGATGATATTTTTGCCTTGGAAGAATATTATCAAGGTATTAGCAAAAGTATGGGTTATTCCTTGCAGCCATATTATTTTGCTCCAGGTTCAAATCAGGTAGTAGTTTTTGTTGAATATGTTTATCGCAATTCTCCTGCCGAAAAGGCCGGACTGAAACGCGGAGATATGTTTTTTAAAATTAATGGGACTGTGATAAATGATTTAAATTATCAACAATTATTGAGTCTTGATAATATGAGAATAACTCTGGGGCAAATTTCACATGGTGCAATTATTCCACTTGAGCCGGAAGTGGAAATTACTGCAATTGAAGGATTTCATTCGCACCCTGTTATTGCTTCTAATATCTTGGAAACAGGAAATAAAAAAGTTGCTTATCTGGCTTATTCCTCATTTTTAAGTAATTATGATACAGCTGTTGTAAATAGGTTCTCTGAATTTAAAGCAGCAGGCGTAGATGAGTTGGTATTAGATTTGCGATATAATGGTGGGGGAAGTGTTAATTCTGCAATAATGCTGGGAAGCCATATTGTACCTTCTAATTTAGTAGGAAAAACATTTATTCGTGAAGTATGGAATGATAATCTAAAAAGTTTTAATGAAGAACTGAAATTTAAAAAAGTTGCAGCCAATTTAGATCTCAACCGTGTTTATATATTAACTACCGAACATACAGCTTCTGCAAGCGAAATGATTATTTATGGACTTGCACCCTATATTGAAGTTATACAAATAGGGGCTACAACCTATGGAAAATATTATGCTGCTGTGGTGCTATCAGATAATAATTCGGAACCTGAAAAACGAAGACACTCCTGGGCCATACAACCAATAGTATATAGATCTGAAAATTCTGATAATAGTATTGATTATTCAAGAGGTCTGGCACCCAAATATGAACTTGATGATAATAGATATGATGCCCAGTTAGGAGATGAAGATGAATATTTCCTTTGTAACGCGCTTTCTTTAATTAATACGGGAACTATGATGATGACAGCACCAAAATTAAAGAGCGCATCTGAAAACTTTATTCCAATACAGAATTATAAAATAAAAAATGATCCACTGTATGGAACTATGATCAGGGAACAAGGAACAATGAACAATGAACAATGAACAATGATCAATGATCAATGATCAATGATCAATGAACAATGATCAATGAACAATGAACAATGAACAATGAACAATGAACAATGAACAATGATCAATGAACGGTAAATAGTTTCGGGATTGTTAATGGTTTCACGCAAAGCCCGAAAAGATTATCCACGAATTACACGAATTCCACGAATAATTTAATTCCACGAATAATTATCTAAGGTTTCACGCAAAGCGCAAAAGTCAATTACGAATTAAAAATTACGAATTACGGGATTATCCACGGGTTCATGCCTAGATATTAATGTTGTAGAGACAGGGCATGCCCTGTCTTACATTGATTAGTGAGCTATTATCAACGAAGATCGCCAATTTTCACGAATTAGTATATTATTGAGCGCTTTGTAAGTCGAAGTTCAATGATAATAGTAATGTTGTTTTATAATTTCACCCCTTCGGGGTTCTTTCTGTCTGGTAGTCATATTCTTTCTATAATAATTTCACCCCTTCGGGGTTTTTTGCGAATGATTATAAAATATGAAGTGGTTAATGGTTTCACGCAAAGCGCAAAAGTCAATTACGAATTAAAAATTACGAATTACGGGA
>CAZODA010000006.1:0-114221 GCA_964578485.1 uncultured Alkalitalea sp.
ATCAGCGTAAATCTGCGAGATCTGCGGGAGAATAAAAGAAAAATATCAGCGTAAATCTGCGAGATCTGCGGGAGAATAAAAGAAAAATATCAGCGTAAATCTGCGAGATCTGCGGGAGAATAAAAACAAAAACAATAATACTATGCACAAAACAGAAAATGAAATATCCTATCTAATTCGCGGGGCCATCTTCGACGTTTACAACACATTTGGTCCCGGACTGTACGAATCAGTTTATGTAGCAGCACTAAGTCACTACCTCCGCGAAAAAGGATGCAAAATAAGTACCGAAGTACCCGTAGCTGCAACCTACAACGGAATAGATTTAGGTTTAGGTTTTAAGATGGATATATTAGTCGATGAGAAAGTAATTATCGAAGTAAAATCCAGCGATCGTTTCAGCGAAGTACACCACAAACAAATACTTACATATTTACGACTCTCCGGCTTAAAACTCGGTATATTAGTCAACTTTAATGTGGACAATATAAATGAGGGAATCTTTCGGAAAGTAAATAATTTATGATATTATTTCCCGCAGATCTCGCAGATGTGCGCAGATAAGAAGAAAGAATATATTTCCCGCAGATCTCGCAGATAGGCGCAGATAAGAAGAAAGAATATATTTCCCAAAGATCTCGCAGATGGGCGCAAATAAGAAGAAAGAATATATTTCCCAAAGATCTCGCAGATGGGCGCAGATAAGAAAAAAGAATATATTTCCCGCAGATCTCGCAGATAGGCGCAGATAAGAAAAAAGAATATATTTCCCGCAGATCTCGCAGATAGGCGCAAATAAGAAGAAAGATTATATAATGAAAACAAAAACATCAGCGTAAATCTGCGTAATCAGCGGGAGAATAAAAACAAAAACATCAGCGTAAATCTGCGAGAAAAATAAATACAGTATCACTACCGTATATTTGCGTATCGAATCGTATCATTTTCTTTTTTAGCAACAAGCAGGGATGTATTTACTAGTTATTTGCATCGTAAGCAGAAGCAGGGAGTAAAACAAAGCATAATGTTTGTTTTATTACACAAACCACACTACCTTTGTTTAATATAATACACATTACGAATATGAGACGTCCTTTATTACCATCACAAAAAAGAATATTAGAAACCCTGGGTGACAATATCCGATTGGCCCGTTTACGCCGAGACTTGTCTTCGGAACAAGTTTCAGAGCGTGCAGGTATTTCTCGCAGTACACTTATCAAGATAGAACGTGGCAATGAAGGGGTCGCCATAGGGAATTATTTCAGGGTACTTGCCATTCTTGGATTTGAAAAAGATTTGCTGGAAGTAGCACAAGATGATGAATTGGGGCGTATGCTGCAGGATGCCAAACTAACTGTAAAAGAAAGAGCTTCAAAGAAATAAAATATGTCGGCACAAAAAGATATATATGTTTATATGGATTGGTTTGAATATGAGGAGCCAATTGTGATGATCATTTGCGCAATCATGGTTTTATACTTAATAAAAAAGGGTGGCAGCTTTCACCGGCTTATGATATTAACCCGGATGAATTTGGTACAGGGTTAAAATTGAATATTTCTGAAAATAATAACTCTTTGGATTTTGATTTAGCATTATCGGTAGCACCTTTCTTTAGTCTAAATGCAGACAAAGCGAATAAAATTCTTGCAACTATAAAAAACACTGTATCACAGTGGCGCAAATTTGCTACGGAGTGCGGAATTACAAGAATAGAACAGGAACAGCTTGCGAGAGCGTTCAGATATTAAATAAAACAGTAATCCTTAATCAACATATATGCTTAGTTTACAGCAAGCCATAGAAATTAAAGAATCGATTGTTTCTTACCTGAAAGCAACTTTTACTTTTAGAAAAGGGAGTGTTGCGCAGGCTTTCAACGATTTTATATATCATCCCGAGAATGGTATGTTTAAGGGTCCGTACATCTCGCTGAAGTTGCGATTTGTAAAAGCAGATAAAGAAGAAATTGCTAAGATTCCCTTGGAGATAAAGCCCCAATGGGCTCCTTATGACCATCAGGTGAAGGCATGGCATCGATTGTCGGCTCGTGAGCAGGAGCCACAAGCTACCATTGTTACTACGGGTACGGGATCGGGTAAGACGGAGGCTTTCCTTTATCCAGTGCTGGATTATTGCTATCAACACAGGGATAAACCGGGCATCAAAGTAATTATTATGTATCCGATGAATGCGCTGGCTACCGACCAGGCTATGCGTTTGGGCGAAATGATTCATGAAGATGAGCGATTAAGTGCTAAGATTCGTGCCGGTTTGTTTATTGGTGAAGGTAAGCAGAGTAAGAATATTCATCGTCATAAGTTGATGGGTCCTGATCATATTATTGAGGATAGAGACACGATTCTGGATTCTCCACCTGATATTTTGCTCACCAACTTTAAGATGCTTGATTATGCATTAATGAAGCATAATTACAACAACTTGTGGAGTCATAATTTGATTGACAAGAGCTTGTTCAAGTTTTTAGTACTGGATGAACTGCACACTTATGATGGTGCACAGGGAACGGATGTTGCTAACTTAATCAGACGTTTGAAACTAAAACTCTATATGCAAGAGGGACAATTATGTCCTGTGGGCACTTCAGCAACTATCGGTTCAGGTGAGGATGCTCATACTCTACTGGCTGATTACGCTGAGAAGATTTTTGGAGAGACGATTACCGAAGAGGCTATCATTACTGAGAACAGGATTGATGTGGATGAGTTCTTTGATGATGATGAGAAGCTCTTGCCTTTTATTCCTTTGACAGATATGTTGAAGGAGTTGGTTTATCATGAGCATGATAACTTTGAAGAATATCTGAAGGGTCATATAAAGACATGGCAGCAGGATAAGGATAATTTGGCGAAGGGTTTGCGACAGCTGAAGATTGTGAAGGATTTGCTGAGGGTCTTTAGCAAAGGCAGGGATTTACTGACGGTGGATCAGGTGATACGTGAATTGTCGGTGCTTAACGAAGGGTACAGAAGAATACCCGAATGGGACGACAATTATCATTATAATCCTAAAGAGCGGCTATTAGAATCGTTGCTTACATTGATTGCACAGGCACGGGATGAAGAGAGCAGTCATCTACCTTTTATCTATCTACAGGTGCAGTTATGGATTCGTGAGTTAAGCGGTGTGCAATATACATTGGAAAAGAAGCCGCAATTTACCTTCCGCGATCAGGTGGATGCACAAACTGAAATCAGCGCTTTGCCTCCATGGTATTGTCGGGAGTGTAACTCTTCGGGATGGTTAGGAGTGAAACGTGATGGTGCGGACAAATTCTCAAAGAATATATCTGAGATTTACCAGCTGTTTATTACAGACGGACAGAGTGAAGTGATCAACAAAAACCTCTATTATCTCTTACCCGCAGGGGAGTTGACCCTTGAGGAGATGAAGACAACGGGATACGAATTCACCGATTTCAACAACATAAAAATTAATCCAATAAGCTTGGCTGAAGTGGATGCAAGTGAAGAAGGATTGGAGCTGCAAGAAGTTCGAAAAGTTGAGGGTGAGAAGGTGATTTTGACTTGTCCTTGTTGTAATTCTGAAAACACCACAGCCGTGGTTGGAACTAAAATACCGACATTGAGTTCAATAGCAGTAAGCCAAACTTTGGCTACAGACTTGGATCCGGCAGATGAGCGCAAGCGGAAAGTGTTGGCTTTTACTAACTCTGTTCAGGATGCGGCGCATCAGGCAGGATTTGTGGAGAGCAGAAACTATCGCTTTACATTAAGGGCTTCAATTCAGAAGGTAATTAATATCCGGTTTGACCCGCTCCGCCTGAGTGAGCTAAGTGATAAGTTTATCGAATACTGGAAAGTAAATGCCGACGGCACGGGTGATGATCCACTGAGTGGCTATCTATATCGCTTCTACCCTAAGGATTATCTGGGAAAATTTTCTCCTAAGGATTATAAGTTGAAGAATGGAGGCTATAGCGATTACTTCCTCAAAGAGTTTGACCTGCGGGTACAGCACGAAATTTATTCGGAGTTTGGCTTCTTGTCGCGTATCGGTCGTACCTTAGAAAAGTCAGGTGCTTCATCGGTCTTCTTCGATTCGGATGCCTTACTGCAAAGCTGGGAAGGAATGGTGGACTGGCTCGACAAGAATGACGTTAGTCAGACAATCAAAAAGGAGCAATTCCTGAGGTTTAGCAATATGCTGTTGCACCGTTCCAGAAACAGAGGTGCAGTGGAGCATAGATATCTGAGTAAGTTTAGAGAGGACCGTTGGAGCATATGGGATTTGAACTGGCAAAAGGATAGTCGTCATATTTTGAATCCTACTTATCATGCCAAAAGAAGTCGTCTGCCTAAGATGTTGACCAATCAGCCATCAAGAGGTGGTTTGATGGATAGTACATTGACCCGGCGAATGAATTGGTACCACAGTTATTTTATCAAGAACTTTCCACAAGCTACAGCGCACACTACTTTTATCAATGAGTTTTACGATCAGTGGTTGCAGGCGCTTACCAGTGCAGGTTTGTTGTGTGCTGCCAATAGTGGAGAAATGCTAAATTATGCTATCGCTCCTGAAATGATTTGGGTGAAGAAGGATGTAAAAACCTTTTCGTGCAACAAGTGTGAGGATGTGCTTTATACGCAGGATGATGATGCGTTGACCGAAGGGGCTGCTTGTTTAAGTTACCGTTGTACAGGCACTTACGAACAAGAAGAGCTTAAACAAAGTAATTATTATAAAGCTGTTTACAACCGCAACCGCTTCCCACGTGTCTATGCTGCTGAGCATACGGGACTGTTGGCACGTGAGCCGAGGGAGGAATTGGAGCAGGACTTTAAAGAACGCAAGAAGTTCAACTCTATCAATACAATGATTTCGACCAGTACGCTGGAAATGGGTATCGATATTGGTGACTTAAATACAGCTTACAATAACAGTACCCCACCCTTGCCGGCCAACTTCTTGCAGCGTGTTGGGCGTGCAGGACGTAAGTCGGGTGCTTCGCTGATTATTAATTTTGCTAAGAATCAAAATCACGATCTGTATTACTTTGCCGATCCTAATGAGATGATGGAGGGTGAAGTGAATACTCCGGGATGTTATCTGGAGGCGAAAGATATTTTGCGTCGCCACTTTATGGCTTATTGTTTTGATAGTTGGGCATCAGCTAATCCTGAGACCAATGCTATTCCCAATTTTGTGAGAAATTTGAAACTGGGCAGAACTGACCTTACTGTTCCCGGCTTATTTCAAAATCGTGTGGTTCGATTTATCAAGGAGAATAAGGATGACCTGATTGATCGTTTCTTAGAGCAATACACGCCATTAGTGCGCGAACGTGCCTTTAAGGATATAGCGGATGCTTTAGTTAAGGAGACTTTTTATGATTATCTGTTGGATGTCTTTAAGAAAATAAAAGAAGAGCTGAAAGAGATTGATAAGAAAATAGCGGAACTGAAAAAAGAGCAGAAAGAGCAAAGGCTGGCCAAAACTGACCCGCTATATGCTGAGTATGGAAAAGAGATGAGCAGTTTGGGAGGATTGAAAAAAGCTATCAACGATCGTCATCTGCTGGAACATTTGACAAATATGGGTGTCTTGCCCAACTACGCATTCCCTGAAACAGGTGTTAAGCTGGATGCAACGGTTTGGCAATCGACAGGCGAAAGCAGCACAACCGCAGCGCCCGTAGAGAGTACTCCTTATGAGATTGTTCGTCCGGCATCGCAAGCCATTAAGGAGCTGGCGCCTGAGAACTTCTTCTATACACAGGGCTATCGTTTTGAAATTTCAGGTATTAATACATTCGACTGGAAAGAGAAGGAGAACAGTCACGTCAAAAGATTTTGCTCGAAGTGTGACTATATAGCTCATGACACTCCCAATCACTCCTTAACATGCCCCAAGTGTAACGATGATTCCTGGGGTGCGGCATCTAATGTACATGATTTTGTGCGACTGACAGCTGTGAGGTCTTATACCACTTCGTGGAAAGCGGCGTTGAGTGATAAGAGAGACGACCGTGATAATGTGTTGTATCAAACGATGAACCATGTGGATTATAAAGCCAATAGCTCTGAGGGTGCATGGGTGCTCCAAGAGATTCCTTTTGGTATTGAGTTTATACGCAATGCTACCATTACAACCGTCAATTATGGTCACCGGGATAGTATCGATGCGCGCAGGCTGAAAGTGAACGAAAACGATGTGATGGCCAAGGGCTTTGTGACTTGCAGGCATTGTGGTAAGTCTGTCTCGGCAACGCAGTTTGTGAAAGATGCAAAGGATTTCCATTACGCTTATTGCAAGCATAAAAACAACAAGTATGAAGGGCAGGCAGATGATGTGTTCCGTGAGCTGTATCTGTTCAGAGAGATTCAAACGGAGATTATGAAAATCATTTTGCCTGTTCAGGAATTTAATACTGATGCGGATATTAGAATGTTTCAAGCAGGACTGGAGTTGGGATTGAAAAAGTATTTCAAAGGTAATCCGGGTCATATTCGCATGATGAATTATAAAGAGTATAACCAAAACACGCTGCGATTTGATCGCTTCTTATTGCTCTATGACACCATTCCGGGTGGTTCGGGATATCTTGAGGAGTTGTTTAACCATGAGAATTTTACTCAGCTGTTGAAGAACAGTTATGAGTCGATTCGTGATTGCAGTTGTCAGCAGTTAGGACATGATGGCTGTTATAAGTGTATTTACTCCTATGGCAATCAGTATAGTCGGGAAGGGTTGAGCCGCGAAAGAGCTGAGTTGTGGTTTGAGAAGATTTATAAGCGCAGCGAAAGTTGGGAGCGCAATATGAGTGGATTGACGCAGGTGACTGATACGGGGCATATTGAGGAGTCGGAGCTGGAAGATCGATTTGTAAATATCTTGGAGAAATGGAGTCAACATGATTCTACTTGTAAGTTTGAAGCAACGAAGCACCATGGCGTAGTTCAATATAAATTGAGCTTTGAGCGAGGCGATGTGCGTGCTGATTATCTGATAAGACCGCAGGTTATGCTTGGACCCAAAGATGGAATTGAGTATAGCACGAGGGTTGATTTCTTGATTGTATGCCAACACTATAATTTTAAAGAAGAAGACTACACAAGCAAGATTCCCAAAATAGCTGTTTACCTGGATGGATATCAATATCATGCATCAGAGGAACACAATGTGCTGGATAAAGATGTAAAGATAAGGAGGGCAATTAGCTATCACGGACACTTTAAAGTGTGGACATTGACCTGGGAGGATTTAGATTATCTGGAGTTTGAGATGGATCAAGAAGCGAAGGGATTGAATAAGTATGTTGACAATGTGGCACGCTACTTTGCTGAGCAGCATATGGCTGTTTACGATAAAGTGGCGCCTTTGTTAACGCGCAACCATGAGAGAGTTAACTTTGCCATCGCTTCATCCAATATGAAGCGCTTGTTTGATATGCTTATCTATCCTGAGATAAAACCATGGATGATGTCGCGCTTGGCATATTTGGCCACTTGGACAAGTGGCAGAATGGCTCCTTCGTACCACCCAAATGTATTGGACGAATTAGTGGCAGGAACAGTGGAAGAGGATAATTATATTTTGGCTAACAAAGTAAGCGACTTTAATGGCTTGATACCGGCACAATACAATAGTGATTTTGGCTTTGCACAGTTTCGTAGTTGGGTCAATATTGGCAAAGAGAAGGTATATGGACATTTGCAGTTGGGCGATACATCCGGCAAATTAGATAAGGAACAATGGCAGCGTTTCTGGTCGCTCTTTAATATTTTCCAAACGGATGAGTTTGTGGAACTTCAAGAAGAGAAGGATGCTGATGAAGATATGGAGGCGATATTGGAGGAGCTGTTGCCACTATATGAGAATTCCTTCCATAGCTTGTTGGAGCAGGCTGTGGAACTTGGAGTGCTTACCATTGACAATATAGACTACATTGACTCTCTGCTGGATGATAAGGACAATATTATTGCCGACGGCGACTTGGTATTGGAACAGGTGAAAGTGGTGATAAATCCCTATACAGATGAAAGTCGTCGTGCCTTTGAAAAGCACGATTACACCATCTATTCATTAGATGAGATAAATGAGATAGACCTTAAAGAGTTGTTGAACAAACAATAAAAGCAATCGACAATGAAACTATTTATATATGACCGTTTTTGGAATGCGTTTATGAAGTTGAACCGTCAAACGCAAACGAAGGTAACAGACTTTATGCGCAAATTCAGAGAGAACTCTAAATCTGCTGCCATTAATCTGGAGTCTATCTCTACCTTTAAAGATAAGTCCTTGCGTACTGCACGAATTGATCAGCAGTATCGGGCCATTATCAAAGAAGTAGAAGCGGGCAATCTATATCTGCTAATATGGATAGACAACCATGACGAAGCAATGGATTGGGCGCGAAACAAAGTAATCGATTGGAACGAAAAAACCAATGCTTATCAAGTGTTTACCTTGGATGATTCCGTGGAACATGAAGCAAGCAAGTCTCAACAGGAAAGTGTGGTAGATCCGCTCTTCATGGGTAAATATGGCTATGAAGATATGTTGGAGGTGGGAGTACCACAGGCCTTAGTGCCTTCGGTATTGAGCGTGGATAACTTGTCTGCGCTGGAAGACTTGATGGATTATCTGCCGGATGATGCTTTTGAGAATCTTTTTTATCTGCTGGATGGTGCTGATATCGATATATTGAAGCCTGATATCAAGGAGGGCTTGCAAAGCGAAACTAAGGATGAGATGACTTCTAAAAACAATGCACGCTCGTTTATTGAATTGACAGACGATGAGATGTTTAATGAGGCGCTGCAAGGTTCTTTACAGAAATGGAAGTATTACCTGCATCCTTCGCAGTCAGCGTTGGTTAACCGTGACTATAAGGGTCCGATTAAGGTGTCCGGTGGTGCAGGAACTGGTAAGACAGTTGCCGCATTGCATCGATTGAAATATTTATCACTGCTCAATATGGATAGTAAGCCAATTCTGTTTACCACTTTTACAAAGGAGTTAAGCAAGAACTTACAAGCGCTTGCCGGTGACCTGAAAGTTAAACCGGGAAGCTATCGAATTGAAAATATTGATTCGCTGGCGTTTGAGTTAGCACGCAAATATGAATTAATTAGTAATCGTACGCGTGTAATTGGCATGAACAACGTTAAGTCAAGTAACGACCTCTGGAGAGAGTTCTTAGACGAGGAGTTGGTGCCATTTGATGATGAGTTTTTGAAACAGGAATTCGTAGATGTTGTACTGGCGCAAAACATTTCAAACGAACAGGAGTATATGCGTGCTAGCCGTATAGGGAGAGGACGCGCCATATCGAGGCGGCAACGTAAACAGCTATGGGAAATTTTTGAAGAATTTGTCACGCATAAAAACAAGTCTGATTTGTTGTACAAAGAGGAAGTGTACAACTTGGTGAGCCGGTATATGAATGAAAACAAACTGTATGAGTTTGCACATGTGATTGTAGATGAATTGCAGGACTTCTCGAATGTGGAGCTTAATTTTATTCGCGCGCTGGTGAATGAGGGCAGCAATGATCTGTTTATGGTGGGCGACCCGATGCAGAATATTTATAACAAACAGATTATCTTTTCTCGCTCGGGTGTTAATATTCGTGGGCGAAGGAGCATACGACTACGTATTAACTACCGCACTACTGAAGAAATTAAACGTCTGGCCGTTTCGATTATTGAAGATGTGGACTTTGATGATTTTGATGGAGGTGTAGAGGATAAATCGGGATATCTATCACTACTACATGGAGATGAACCTACATATGAGGTATTTACCGATAAGCAGGAGGAGCTGGACTATGTTTATGCAGAGATAGAAAAACTGGTCAATGAAGGTGTTGACTATAATGAGATAGTGATTGTTGCGCGTACACGTGATGCGGTAAAGGATTTTGTAAATAAATTGCATCAGGAGGGAATGCCCTATGTAA
This sequence comes from uncultured Alkalitalea sp., assembly GCA_964578485.1. Taxonomy (GTDB): domain Bacteria; phylum Bacteroidota; class Bacteroidia; order Bacteroidales; family Marinilabiliaceae; genus CAZODA01. Next base: position 9,956 of record CAZODA010000006.1, read on the forward strand.
CTAAGAATTTGCTAAACCCTAAAAACGAGGGGGTACGATTAACCACCTTCCATGGTATTAAAGGCTTGGAGTATAAGCACGTTTTCCTTACGGATGTCAATAGACGGACGCTGCCACTCTTGCCCTATGGTTATGAGTCGCTGTTAGAGGCTGAAAAGGAGACTATTCGGAAACGTGAGAAAGCCTTGTTTTATGTAGCAACAAGTCGAGCAATACAGCGATTAGTGATTAGTGGTATTGGGAAAAGAAGTGAGTTAATTAGTTGATGTGATGATTAGTTGATTAGCAGATGTGATAATTAGTTGATTAGCAGATTAGTTATGATTTATGAATTACGCGGTAGTTGAGCGGAGCCGAAACGCCCGAATGGCAATCAATTACGAAGACGTGAATGGTTTCACGCAGTGCTTTCATAGGGCTTCGCTTCGCTTCACCCTAACCTGTCCCGCCGAGGCTTGCCGAATGCGGGATGCTAGGATACTACGCCCTTACATGACTGATTAAAAGTCGCTATATTGGTGGGCATAAGCAAATCGTCTTGGCTGTTGCTCTTTCTAATTTGAAAAGAATAATTCAAGGAGTTAAATAGGAAATACACATTTAGTATGACTAAAAAGAGGAGACTACAAATCCGCAACAGTACAGCTGAATTTCTCATCTTTACTAATCAGGCGAAAGAGGACGGAATTGAAGTGCGTGTACAGAATGAAATGATTTGGTTAAGCCAAAAATTAATGGCTACACTGTTTGATTGCTCTACTGACAATATATCTCTGCATCTTAAAAACATTTTCAAAGAAAACGAATTGGATGAAGATTCAGTTACCGAGGAATTCTCGGTAACTGCATCAGATCGTAAAACCTACAAAACTAAGCACTACAATCTGGATGCGATTACAGCCGTCGGCTACCGTGTTAACTCCAAACGGGCAACGACTTTTCGTCAATGGGCAACCTCTGTTCTGCGAGATTATGCTATTCGAGGTTATGTTATTGATAAAAAGCGAATGGAAAACGGTACATTCCTCAATGAAGACTATTTTGAACACTTGCTTGCCGAAATCCGGCTTTTCTGTTATCGCAATAGCAATTTAAATTTCATTTTTATCAATACCAGCCTGTTTAAGAACAGCCAAGAAAGTTCCTTTTTTCATGTCCTTACCACCGTGTATGGGTACAATCACGGTTTTATTGGTAGTTGGGTTGTAATAAAGTTGGTGCGAACCTTTGGATCGTTTGTAAACAAAACCGTATTGTTCCAATGTTTTGATAAGGTGCTTTGGGCTTAGGTTCATACAGTTTTTAGGTTTAAAGAATATTCCAAAGTATTGCTGTCATCGGGAACGGCTTCGCCTCTTTCCTGCAATTCTTCAATGTAAAGCTCAATAGCTTCTTTTGCCATCGCAATGGCTTCATCCACATCTTCGCCATAGGTAATACAACCGGGCAAAGAAGGAACAGAAACCGTAAAACCACCTTCGATTTCTTTGTGTAAGTGTAGTTTGTATGTGTACATATTATTGAGCAATTAAAGTTTGTAAATTATCTTTCATACGCTTATTGGCTAAAGCCAGGTCAATCATTTTAAAAAGAGCCTGTTGTTCATCAACAGCCGGCGTATCAATCATTTTTATTTTCTCCATCAGGGACAGGTTTACTTCCTTAACTCTACTGTCTGTACCATAAATAATTGCTTATGAAGCAAAGTTAATAAAATAACCATTTTATTGCAATGAGATAAAATTTTAGCTGTTTGTTTAAGCAGTTAATTATATATGCAAGCAAAATAAATAATCATTTTGACGCAAAAAGTATTTTAGCGAATGGGAATAGCGGGATGCAATGTATTAAAAATAAATTCTGCAGCCTCCCATAGGCATAAAACCATTTTGATAGATATAGCTATACTCATTTTTATTTGCAATATAATATTGTGAATAGATGTTTTTGTGATTTGTCACATTTAAAATCTCAAAGTATGATTCAATAGCAAGTCGCTTAAGATTCTGTTTAATAGCAATATTGATATCAAACCTAAAGTAATTGGGCATTCTTCTTGTATAAGCTTTATCATAATCAAATACAGGGTTTTGACCTCCTACATGTTCATATACATAATCATCATAGCTTATAGGTAAGATTCGTTTGTTGCCTAAGTATGAAATTTTGCTGTTTATTGATAGTACGTCTTGCTTTTTCTTGTTAATTACAAATTCGTAACCCCCTAAAACATTTAATGAAAAATTGCCTGCAAATTTTGTTTGCCTTACTTTATTATCCAATGCCTTATAGGTAGAATTGTAAAGTGTTCCGGTAAACAGATAATAATAGTTTTTATCAAAAAACTTCTCAAGGGTAATTTCTATTCCATAATTTTCGCCCTTCCCTTTATTTTCAAATACATAATCCCAATTATTATGATATTCATCACCCATGTTTATAACAGCTTCGCCCGGCAAATCGGTTGTTACAGGTATATTATAGAGGTATTGATAATATAATTCCTTGCGTAAAATCAGACCCTTAATAAGGGTGATATTATATCCTGCAACAGTTTGCCAGCTTTTGCTAAAACCGATTTTTTTATTTGGCAGAGCATTATGCTCATCTTTATAAAAATATATTTGTTTTGCTTGTATTTGTGAATATAAACCGCTGCCAAAGCTAATAGAAGAGATAGGATTAATTTTGTGCTTAAGTCCAATTCGTGGTTCAATAGCATAGTTGTTGTTCAACTGGTAAAAATGAGAATAAATGCCTGATGTGATTTCTGTTTTGGTAGTTAAAATATTATGAAATTGAATGTGTGCTTTATAAAGATTGGAGATATTGTTTTCAGCTCTTAAATTTTTATTCTCCTGTTGATAGCCATATTCAATCTCTCTAAATTTTGACACGAAAATATCTGTGCTTAATCCAATGTTCATTGTGCTTTTGGAACTCAGTCTGTTGAAATACTTTGATTGGTATGAGTATTTTACATCATTGTTTTTTTCATAAAAAAACGGAGTAGCTGTCTCTTTATCCTGGAAAGAATAATTATTTAAATCGTTATAAACCTGAAAAGCAAGTGCTGAAAGTCTATTTTCAATTCTTGATTTGTCCGATAATTTTAAGGTATAATTTATTCCGCTGAAATATTGATAGTTTCTTGAGTCAATAACAGTTTTAATTATATTTTCTTCCCATTCTTCTTCGGTGATATCAGGTGTTATTTTTATTTTGCTATTCCCTAGGATCATTAAAAATGAAAGATTGCCCTTTTTGATTGGGAAATTGAATTTTGCAGTAAGATCATTATAGTCGGGTGCAGCCCCTTGTGTTCCTGCAATATTTGTTTCTGCAAGAAGACCTAAAAATGAGTAACGACCATTAATTATGAAACTTGAATTGTTTTTTTTGCTTAGGGGCCCCTCAGCACCAAATTCAATTCCGTTATATCCAACAGCCGATAAAAATTCATGTTGGTTTATATTGCCATTTTTAAGTTTTAAATCAAAAATTCCTGATGTAACATTCCCAAATTCGGCAGGGAATGCACCTGTGTAAAAGTCGGAATTGGCTAATAAGTTATTGTTAATCATTCCAATTGGACCGCCTGTGCCGCCCAAGGATCCAAAATGGTTGGGATTTGGAATTTCATAGCCATCAATTATCCAAAGCAAACCCATGGGTGAGTTTCCTCGAATTATAATATCGTTTCTACTGTCGTTTGCAGCCACAACACCTGCAAAGTTAGAGACCATACGTGCAGGGTCGCCCCATGAGCCTGCATAACGGTTAGCTTCTTCGCTGCTAAACATACGACTACTAACTAAGGCGTTTTTATTTAAAGGAAGCTCTTTTTCTATAATTGGTTTTATTGTTATTTCGGGGAGGTCAAAAATCTGCTCTTCAATATAAATTGTCAGGAATATTTCTTTTCCGGTATTTATCCGAACATTTTGAATTGTATAAGGTTGATATCCTAAGGAGGAAATGCTTATATCATGCCTGCCAACCGGGACATTTAAAATTTTAAAGTGTCCGTTTTCATCTGCCATTGAGGCCAGATTATTATCTTTAATATATGCAATTGCACCAACTACAGGTTGATGTGTAAAGTTATCCAGAATTTCGCCCGATATGTTTTGGTGTGATGGTTCTACGGCAAAAGAATATTTGATTGAAACAAGGATTAAAATAAGGCTGAATATGTTTTTCATTTATGGATTTGTTTTTCACGAAAATATAGCCTTTTTATAAGTTGTGAAATAAATATTGATTTTTATTAAAATATTCTTTAATCATAAAGGCAACATTTTTTCATAAAAGAATCAAAAACTTAAATCTTAAAACATCTTTCGTTTAAATATGACTGAGCCTTAACCCTTGTGTTTTGCAATTCAAAAAGTTTTACATCCAATTTTTAAATAGAGCTGATATTATTATATTTGTTATGGTGTAATATATAATAAAGCGTTATGAAATTTAAGAATAAGTTTAAGTTTGGCCCTCATGTTGTTATAGCATTTTTGGCTTTTATTTTCGTTTCAAATTCTGCATGTGTCAATGCGTATGAACCGGATGAGAAAGATAACAGTCCTTTTATCCTTCAAAGAGCCGATCCTTTTATTCATAAACACTCAGATGGTTATTATTATTTTACAGCATCGGTACCTTCTTATGATCGTATAGAACTTAGGAAAGCTAAAACTATTAAAGGTTTAAACGATGCTGAAACTTTTGATATATGGTTTAAGCATGAAAGCGGACCAATGAGTCAGCATATTTGGGCACCTGAAATTCATTATTTGGATGGCAAATGGTATATTTATTTTGCTGCAAGTGAAGTCGATGACATTTGGAAGTTAAGGCCTTACGTACTTGAGTGTAAAGGGCAGGATCCTTTAAATGATGAATGGATTGAACTTGGCATGATGCAGCCGGCTGATGGTGATGAAAAGTCATTTATTGATTTTTCTCTTGATGGAACAGTCTTTGAACATAAAGGGAAAAGATATTTTTGCTGGGCGAAAAAAACCGGAGGTCAATTTGCTGCTTCCAACCTTTATCTTGCAGAAATGGAGTCCCCTATTAAATTAAAAACTTTTCAATTTATGCTTACAACGCCTGATTATGATTGGGAAAGGATAGGATTTTGGGTGAATGAGGGACCTGCAGTAATTAAAAATGGAGGTAAAATATATATTACTTTTTCAGCTAGTGCCACAGGAGCATCTTACTGTATGGGTTTGATGGAAGCTGATGAAAACTCAGATTTAATGGATAGAAACTCATGGAAAAAATCGAGATATCCTGTTTTAAAATCAGACTACGAAAAGGAAATTTTTGGTCCGGGACACAACAGCTTTACCATTGCTGAGGATGGCGTTACACCTTTATGTATTTATCATGCTCGTGATTATGAGGAAATTGTTGGAGATCCTTTATATGATCCAAACAGGCATGCGAGAGTAATGCATGTTAAATTTGATAAAGATGGAAAACCAATTTTTGAATTTTAATCTTTATTACTAAGCTATAAACGGAGTTTTAACTTTTATATAATTTATTTAATACTGTAATTAGATTTGATTCTTGTTGTTTTGTTTAGTTTTTTCTTTTTTTTGAAAAAGAAAAAATGACATGGTAATTTAAGTCTTAAATCTTCCTTTTCTTTTCTCTGTTTTAATGATAATCTTTGCTACAATTGTGTAGTAAAAAAATAGTTTTTATTTGTGTCGGTTAAATCAATTATATGGTAAATTTCCGATCACGATTATTTTTGGATTCACATTTTTGTTTAGATCTTATTTCTAAGTGACTTTGTATCTTTTTTAATTGATCTTTCGTATTGCTTATAGCTAATATAGCTCATATTCAAGAATATTAGGAGGATGATTTTTATTTATAAATGGACATGATTTTATGAGGATAATTAATATTTCATTTTTATTGTTTTGGATTGTTGTGCTAGGATGCGATAAGGCTCATAAAAATAATGAGCCTAAAAATTTGTTGCCTGTTAAAATTGAAGTAGTTGGTAAGATGCCTGAGCAAGTTCCCGAAAGTTCCGGTCTTTTGGTTGTAGGTCCCGACCGGATGTGGACACATAATGATTCTGGCTATGAAAATGAATTATACATGGTTGATTCAAAAGGTACTCTTTTGCGCACTTTGTTGATTTCTAATGTAAAAAATATTGACTGGGAAGATCTTGCTCGAGATATACGTGGTAATATATATATTAATGATGCAGGAAATAATAATAACGATAGGAAAGATTTGGCTATTTATCGGATTTCTGATCCTGATTTGATAGAAGGGAATTCTATAGAGGCTCTGCCTATTGAATTTGTTTTGGAGGATCAAACCCAATGGCCTCCATCTATTGAATCGCGAAATTTCTGTATTGAAGCTATTGTTTGGCATGATGATAGTATATTTATGTTCACAAAAGATCGTAGCCTTCCTCTTACAGGCTATACAAAAATGTATGGTATGCCTGCAGGACCTGGAAAATATACCGCATCTCTTCTCGGCACTTATTTTACCGGTAATTCTAAAGATTCACGAGTAACTGGTGCCGACATTAATTTTTCCACCGGTGAGCTTGTTTTACTTACAGAATCAATGATATATTCTTTTATGAATTATAGTGGCAATCGTTTCTTTGATGGCGATGTTATATGCTATCATTTGAATTATCCTGTAGGCCAGGTCGAGGGAATTTCATTTATCGATGATAATTCCGTTTATATTTCTGAAGAAAAAAATACTAATAGCGGAGGTTATATCTACCGGGTTCAGCTTCGGTGAATTGGACTTTTCCTGATCATTATGCCGCTTGGCTTATTGCGTGAAAATTAATGTTTTTTTAAAAGTAAAAACTCTATGAAAAGAAGTTCTATTATTTTGTTGTTTTATTTTGGGCTGTTTTTTTCTTTGTTTGCTGAAAATAAGGAAGTAATCACCCAATGGACATTTGATGGCAGTTTACTTCCGGTTGTAGGTACCGGAACTGCATCACTTATAGGAGGTACCCTTGAACATTCTATCGATCCTTCAAAAGGTTGGAGATTTTATAATTTCCCCGAACAAGGATTAGCATCAGGCACAGCAGGTGCTGCATTTATGATGAGTACGGAAGGATATAAGAATATCACTTTTGAGTTTGAACAACGATCATCGGGTACAGCAAGTAGATGGGCCGAATTCCAATATACTGTTGATGGAGGGACAAACTGGATAAGTTATGGAAATAATTATGGAGGACTTAATCCAAGAGATGAATTTTATCCTTTCTCTATGGATCTGACTGATATTAGTGAGGTTAATAATAATCCTAACTTTGGTGTCAGAGTGGTTTCAATTTTCTCTCCTTTGGCTTTTAATCCCGGAGTCCCCGATAAGGATTATGAAGCAAATGTTGCATATCACAGGTCAAGAGATTGGGATGATGAAGGTGAAGAATATAGCCCGGCAGGAAACTGGCGTTTAAGAGAGGTAGTGCTCTATGGTGATGTTATTTTGTTGGAAAATCCTTCCAAACTTAGCTTTATTTCTTTAAATGAAGGAGAATCTGTTTATGCAGGAGTGCCTTTTGAAGTAAGCATAGGTGCTTTTAATGATGAAGATGAACCAACTGTTGTTAGTGTTGACACACAGGTTACAATAGAATTATCTAATGGAAATGGGGCATTAACGGGTACGCTTAGCGGAAGTTTAAAAGCAGGAAGCCATCTTGTTACTATTTCAGGGATATTATATGACAAATCAGAAACGGGAGTTCGTCTTACAGCTATGGCTGAAGGACTGGCAAAAGGTATTAGCGAGGACTTTGAAGTTTTTACACCTCAATGGACTTTGAATTTGAACTGTAATATCCCCGGTGCAGGTCTATTATCGGGGGATGGAGATTATTTTGAAGGAGATGAAGTATCTGTTGAAGCAAGCGCCGGAGAGGGATTTATATTTACAGGATGGCAGAATGTGGAAAATGAAATATTAACAACAAATACTAAGTATTCACTTGTAATGCCGGGACAACATCTTGATTTAATAGCAAATTTTGAAATTGTCAGAGGGGAAACAGTAATTCATTATTGGCATTTTAATGATTTGCCGGAAAGTGGTGAACTCACCGAAATAAATGCAGATTATTCCGTTAATGATGCAATGATTACCTACCCGGGTACAGGTATAGGATATATGGATAGTTATCATCAGGGCTCAGAATTTAATGTTGTAGATAATGCAGAGGCCGGACAGGCTTTAAGAGTTCGGAATCCTGCAGTTAACCGTCAGATGATAATTAAAGCTTCTTCCAGGGGCTACGAAAATCTTTTCTTGTCCTTTGAAGTCTATCGTTCAAATAATGGAGCGACCCGTCAAAATTTATATTTTTCTATTGATGATGGAGTTGTTTGGCATCCTGTTAAGTTGGGATATGAAATAAATACTGAATATAATGTTTACTCTTTTCCACTTGCTGCGTGGCCCGAGATTAATAATAAACAGAATCTGCAATTTAGGATATTATTTTCAGGAGAAAATTATACCGGTGATAGTGGTAATAATCGCTTTGATAATATATTGCTGACGGGAGATCCTTTTGATGAATCAGTTTCAATAAATAACCCTGAATTAGATGAGCTTGAATTTGTAGTTTATCCAAATCCTGCAAGCGATAAAATAATGGTTAAAATTGATGAACTACCATGCTCCGTGCAAATTTTGAGTTCTACAGGTCAAATGTTGATGGAAAAACAAGCAATAGAAAATGAAGCGGAATTTGATATCAGTAATTTCCCTGCAGGTCTTTATATAGTTAAAGTAAATTATTTTGAGAAGAAAGTTATAAAAACAGCTGCGTTTATTGTAAAATAGTCTGATATTCATGGACAACCTACAGTTGATGTTGAAGAAGAAAAATTACTAACAGAATTAAAAAAACCCGTAGAGACGTTGCATGCAACGTCTCTACGGGTTTTTTTAATATTGTCTTAATTGTTTTGCAGTAGTTGTGAAATACAAATACTGTTATCTGTTGTTTTAATCAAGAACATCAGCCGAAACTGTTACTGCAAAATCCAGTATGGTTGTAAAGGTCATTGGTGCAAAGTTGGTATGTCCATTCACCTTAATGGTAATTTCTTGGTTGTCAAGTAGCAAATTTGAAATTTCTTCAAGTTTTGCAATGTCAATATCCAAAGTAACTTCAAAACCATTATTAATGTCCTCAAGAGTAACTTCTAAATCAATATTATCAACAAATACACTCAAATCAACAATTTTCTGATCGCCCACCATGCTCGAAAAAGAACAACTAATGCTATTAACAGCTATTTCATTTATCCTGTCAATATAATCATTGATCTTTTTAGTATCCTTAATGTAAAGTTTCTTTTCAGTCTCAAAAGAATAAAGACCTTCTGATTTTAGAACCTCTGATGCTGCTGCTGGAGCTTGAATCTCAGCAACTATGGTTGAGTAAAGGTTGGTGTCAAAATCAACTGTTGTTGAATCACAACTACTTAGTACGAGTAACATGCTCACTAATACAACGGAAATTGTTCTTATCTTTTTCATACTTTATCTGTTATGTTAATTAAAACGGGAAAAATAATTACAAATATGGCATTAATATATCTTTTGTACGCTTTATTCCTATTTTTGTTTTAGTATTGAAACAATATTTTTGACGGACCTATTCCAATTGTTTGATCAATTGATTGTATTATGTGACCACTGTTTGAATTTAAGATTTTAACACTGCCTCCTGAGGTCCATGTTGGGACAATAGAAATCCATATTTCATCACTTTTTGGGTTAAGCGAAAAATTATAGAATGTACCATCATTTTCAATAAATGGGTCTTGAGGGAAAGTCTCGCTTGTAAGAGAAACAGTATAAATCCCGAGATCGTCGAGGATATATATAGTTTTTCCATCATTGCTAATATTCATATGGGAGGGGTGACTATGGTCGCCGATTTTTATTTTTTTGATGATTTCATAAGTGTTTGCTGATATTTGTATTAGATATGAGGGACTTTCTTCTATGATTTCATAAGTATTCGGATCGTAACTAACCATACCGTAACAGAGCACCCATATATTCCCTTCCTTATCGATGCAAAAGTCAGTAGGGCCATCCGGGGTTTCAATTTGTTTAATCACCTGGTTTGTAGAAGGATCAATAATAAAAACAGAATTATCATTCATAAAGCCACCACTATTAGCAACCCATATAAAATCATTATAAACCATGATTCCTTCAGGACCCTTACCTGCTTCTATTGAGCCAACAATTTTTTGCTCTTTTTTATTTATCACAATCACTTCACCCTTTTCAATTCCCCATTGTGTAACATAAAGGTGATCGTTATAGTTGCTAATAAATCTTGGATTGTTAAGTCCTTCTATATTCGTTTTCCATTTAAATGTTTCTTTATCGACTACGGTAATATAATTGGAAGCGTTTAATACTAAAAATGCATCTTCATCATCTATAAGCATATCGGTAAGTACATCGCCTAATACAGTATTACTTCCATTAGCTTTTTTGAAAATATCACCCCTTGCTTCATAGTTTTGCGAATTGACAAAGCTTACCTCCGCATTACTATTTCCCCAGGCTCCTTCGTTAAGAATAAAGATGCCATTCTGATAAGATGGGTCAATATTTTCATCCTCGTCTTTTGAACAAGCAGTTACTAAAATAATTAACATGAGGATATAAAAAGCCTTGCTTATAGCTTTTCCGGGAAGGTTCAGCAGAATACTTGTTTTTTTCATTTTGTTATAATTTTAATTTAAAGATTTATGTTTAACGATATACTATAGTTACGTAATGGCATAGCGTACCATGCCATGCCTTGATAAGATGTGTTCCATAGATTGTTAATTCTGAGCGACAGTTTGCTTTTTAACAGCTTTTCATTGTTTGTTGCATAATTAAGAAAAAGATCACCAAGTAGATATGAGTCCAGACTGTTTTGGTGATCGTAGTATCTTCTACCAACACTGTTAACAGCGATGCCTGAGTTGAACTTTTTGTATGTGCAATTAATTATAGCTGTTGCACGATGCATAGGAGTGTAGATCATTTGTTTGCCGTTATATTGGTCCTTGGTTTTTAAGCGAGATTTGGTATAACTGTATTTTATGTCGTATCCTATTGTTGAATTCCCGGCAGCAATTAATTCTGTTTTTAGTCTTAGCTCCATTCCATTTGATTTGCCTTTATTCTTATTTGTAGGCATCCACAGATTATCAGTACCTTGTAACCAAACAATCCAGTTGTTGATCTGAGTCATAAACAAATTGGCAGAAAAGATGGCAGAAAAACTTTGCAGCTTAATTAAAGATTTGATTCCGGCATCGCCCGACCATCCGGATTCAGGTTTAAGGTTGGGATTCCCCCTAGTCCAGCCATCTTCTTTCCAGAAAATATCATTGAAAGTGGGAATGCGATAATTACGTGAAATATTTCCTGTTAATTTAAGTGATGATGAAAGAGATAACTCAGCTCCATAGGAATAAACCAAGGGATGAATTGTTGATTGGCTTATTTCATTTCGAACGCTTATAACACTTGATAGTTTGTTATTGAAATTATAAAACTGATAAAATGAAAAAAGTGCCAACCTATGTCGGTGGTTTGATTTAAAATAATTATCAGACTCAGCTTTTTCAAGTGTATAATTTATTCCTATACCGAGAGTTTGCCCTTTATTGAAATTAAATTTACTTTCTAATTCACTTATTAATGATAAAGATCGGTTAAACCCATCGTTACCGGGAGTTTGAGGATCGAAGTAATCAACTTGATTCATGTAAACACCTTGTTTATAATCTAAGTGAAAAGCATAGTTGTAATATTTGTAGTTAAATGTGCCAATTAGATATTTATCAATCTGGCTTTGTTCATTCGGACGGCTATTGGTCATCATTGTCTGAATATTTTTATCGTAATGTTGAAGCCAAAGTCCTGTTGTAATGACCGAATTATTGGTGAGTTGAAAATGATTTTCTTTTAACAGACCTACCTGCCAATATCCTGAATTCGTCTGCCGTTGATAAGGACGATCAGGACGAGAAGTGTTGATAAATTTAAAATCATTATCACTCGACATACCATATACAGATAACGAACCTGCCGTTTTGGCATTGCCATATTTTAATTTAGATAAAATGTTCTTATTGCCGTAACTGCCGCTTTCCAATTGAAGTAAAAGTCCATTTTCCGACTTTAATAAATTCTTTCCTGAAAGGTGGATCACCCCCGACATCGCACCACTACCAAAAAGAGTAGATGAACCTCCGTATTGGATCTGTATATCTCCAATTAAAGCCACAGGCAGAGCTGAAAGATTAAGCCCACTGTTCATAGGACTTTGGATGTTTATTCCATTCCAAAGAATTGCTGTATGTGCATTGCCGACACCACGCACTGATATACTAGATAAGCCTCCCGGACCATATGTTCTTGGAGAAATTCCGGTGGAAACAGATAGTAAGTCCGATAAGGACGAAGATGCCAAAAATGATGTAATAATACTGTCGGGAGCTTCTATAAATGAACCTACAGAATAAGCTTCAAGCCGGCTAGAATGAATTATGACTTCGTTTAATAAAATTGTGTCACAACTCATAAACTGTTGTCCATAAGTAATCACAGATAAAAAACCAAAATAAATTGGCAAGATTTTTTTTAAAAACATAGCTACAAATGATTAAACTATTTAATCATTCGTAACAAACGGATACTGTAAAATAGAACGAAAATGTTGTCCTATACTTTGCCTTTCACCCGAAAGCTACGAATTATTGTATTTGGCAGGTCTTCTGGCTTGTTCTTGTTTTTGAGGCCTTCCCGCTTATCAATGCTTGCCTTTTGGTTTTAATGAGCTTATTCCATTTAAGGCTTTTATATCCATTGATCTTGCAGTGGCGAAGATTATCAAAAACATATTAAAGAACTTACAGCTGCGGGTACAGCTCCGGATTATTCCTGTCGGAATCACCGGATTCCCTTTTCATTCCGTCTGTGAAATACAGTACGGAAAACCAAACTTGGATGCAAATTTAGAAATTTATTTTAATAATGAAAAACAATTATTGTAGAAGGCTGCTTCCTTTGTTTTTATATTTTTCCCTCACCTCTTTTAACACTTTTTCTGAAACAAGAAAAATTGCAGGCTTTTCTGAAAGAGGATTCTTGCCGGTTACAACAACAGTGTTATAAACTTCTTCAATGTTTTTGTAAGTCAGCACTTCATCCGGTGTGCCTAAAGTATGAATATTCCCTTTATTCATCATAATAAGGTAGTCACAATACTCAGCCGCTAAGTTAAGATCATGAATAATCATTAAAACTGTGAGACCTGCATCACGATTTAATCTTTGTATAAGGTTGAGAATTTGTACCTGATGTGAAATGTCAAGATGGGAGGTTGGCTCATCAAGTAATAAAAGTTCCGGCTCCTGGATAAGAGCTTGGGCAATTGCCGCTAATTGTTGCTCCCCGCCACTTAATTGCGACATGTATTTTTTTGCGTAAGGAAGAATCCCCGTAAGCTTCATATACTTTTCAGCAAGGAGTTTATCTTTACCTGATTCAAAAAACTGAAAAGGTTTTCTATGTGGTAAACGCCCTAAAAGAACATAATCTTCAACTGTGATTTCTGCAGTATTTTGAAATTGTGAGACAACAGCAAGTCTGCGGGCTTTTTCTTCTAATTTAAGTTTTCCTAAATCTGTGTTTTCAAGAAATATAGATCCTGATTTTGCTTTTAATATCCCGGTGATTCCCTTGAATAATGTTGTTTTTCCACTGCCATTAGGACCAATTATTCCGGCAAACATCCCTTGTTTTATTGTGAAAGAAATTTCCTGCAAATTAAAACTGCTGCCATATCCGCAACTTAATTTATTTATATTTAGATAATTAGTTGCCATGGTATTTCCGATTTTTGGATTTTGTCAATACAGCTATAAATAATATTCCGCCTGCTATGCCGGTAATAACCCCAACCGGCAATTCATTGGGTGAGATTATAGTTCGAGCAAATATATCACTAACAATCAGAAAAAGGCTACCACCAAGAAAGGACCCAATAAGAAGAAAACGATAATCAGAACCGGTAAAGAATCTTATAAGGTGAGGAATTACTAAGCCTACAAAACCTATTACTCCGGTTATAGCCACACAAAAGCCGGTCAGGAGTGAAGTTATTATAAATAGAACAAGGATAGTGTTTTTACTGTTTATTCCAAGGTAAACAGCTTTTTCTTCACCAAGTATTAAAGCGTTCAATGGTCTGGCAAAAAAATAACTTATTAATAATCCGGCAATAGAAGAGAAGAAAATAGTTTTAATCAATAAATGATTTGGTTCATTAAGTGAACCCATCATCCAAAATACAATCCCATGGAGATTGTCGGCAGTTGTTAAAGACATCAAAAGCATCATAGTAGAAGAAGATATAAAACTTATCATAACTCCTATTAATAACATTCTATTTATATTAACCACTCCTTTTAAGAAGCCTAAAAAGCCTACAAAAAAAATAGTTGTAATGGAACCGATAAATCCCGCTATAGGCAGTATAATGCCACCCATGGTGAGATGAATGCCGCTAACTATTACTAAGGCAACTCCAAGAGCAGCACCTCCTGAAATACCCAATGTATAAGGCTCTACCAACGGGTTTCGGAAAATGCCCTGTAAAATAGCTCCTGATAAACTTAAAGCTCCACCAACAGCAAAAGCTAAAATAAGCCTTGGAATACGTAATTCCATTAAAATGAAATACTCCATGCTCCCCCTATCCTTCAAAAACGGAATGATATCGCCGGGAGATATTTTTAACTCTCCTATTGTTAATGATAATAAACCCGATATAACAACCAAGGTAAATAACAATGAAGTGAAGCCAAGCCAGGTAATCCATTTTTTAGTCATGACTTAATTTTCTTTTAATTTATCATGAATTAGTTGAAGTGTACTCAGAAAATCTATCGGATTTGGCATAGTAGCTGTGTCAGCATCAATTAAAAAAATCCGATTATTTTTAACTGCCTTTAAAAAGGGGAAGTTTCTCCAGTTTGTCATTTCTTCCTCTCCTATAATTCCCATAGTTACAATAATTATTACATCAGGATCTTTGCTTAAAACAAATTCGCGAGTTAAGGTTCCCCTTTTTAATCCTTCAGCTATATTTGATCCTCCGGAAAAGGTGATGTAATCATTCATGTAAGTGTTTTCTAAAACAGTAAATAAAGGTTTCGCTCCGATTTGGAAAAAAAAATTCATGGGAGAATCTGAAAAATATGAAGACTTGATTTTATAAACTTGCTCATTAGAATTGAGGTTTATTTCTTTGGCTAAATCTACTTTGCCTAAAAGTTCTCCCATCCTTTCAAATTGATTGCATATCTCATCAAAAGAATTGGCTGTATCGAATATTTCAACTTTGATACCGGCCTTTTTTATCATTTCAATGGTTTCAGGGTCTGTAATTGGAGTTACAAGAACTAAGTCGGGTAGTAAAGTAATGACCTTTTCCAGATTTACAGTAAGAGCTGTTGCAACAATTTCTGACTTGTCTTTTTTTTCCGTATAACAGAAACTGGTTCTACCAACAAGTAAATGATCTGAATCAAGATAATAAATGCTTTTGGTAAGAGATGGAGCAAGGGAAATGATCCGTTCGGAAACTTGTGATAAAAGTTTTACCGGCAAGAGCAAAATGAATATTGATAATATTGTTTGTTTCATATAATTTTTTTGCCATAAATTCGGAAATATGATCATGGCAAATATACCAAACATTCTTTGTAAAATTATAAGTTCTTTTTGTTTGTCGCCGGGAAAGCCCATGCATGACAGCCTTGGGTGTGCAGAACTCCTTTATGCCTGCATTCGCTTTTTGTACCTTCCGGGACTTTCACCCGTATGTTTTGTGAAAAGCCGATTGAAATAGGATATATTATTAAAGCCCAATCCATATGCAACATCTTTTACATTGGCTTTTTCAATTAAAAGTCGTAATTGAGCAGCTTCTATTTTTTTTTGGTTGATATATTTACCCGGAGTACAGTTCATCTCCTTTTTAAAGAGGCGGATAAAATGATCTTTAGTCAGAAAACATTTTTCCGACAGATGATCGATATCGATTGAGTTATTAATGTTTTTATGAATGTAATGGAGAGACTTAAGAATCCGCTCTTCAATATGTTTGTTTTTATAAAAGGATTGTGCTAAAAAGCGAGATAGAATTTGTTTGATAATTCCCTGAGTTTCCATTTCAAAAGCAATAGGACTCTCTTGTTGAAGAGCAACATTTTTTGCTGTATTTATTGGATTATCATAAAGATTCGGATCATAATGTTTTAAGTTCCTTCCGGGATTTATTTTTATAAGTCTTTGAATAAGATGCATGTCTAAAGCATCAGACTTAACTTCTACAGGAAAATCAATTAATTCGAAGATATCCAAATTTTTACCCGGATTTTCATAAATATGGAGATAATAAAGTTCAAGAATATCATCACATTCATAAGAATGCTTGGTATAAGATGGTGTTAGATAAAGATGACCTTTTTTAAGTTCAAAGGCTCCATCTTTACGAATGATTTTTGCACTGCCTTTTATAACATAGTGTATTCGAGTAAAGGGACTATGAATATTTTTCCAATTCCAATCAGCATTATGATAAGCATATCCTACATTTAATAAAATGAAATTTCTTTTAAAATCTTCTATGTTCATTTTCAATCCAATTAAATGTAAAGGTAAGTCAATATTATCGATAAAGTGCAATTTTTTGCCGATACAGTATAAGATTATTTTAGCTTGCGAATCTTATCTTTGTGAGACAAGCTTATAATGTTATTCGAAAAATATGGAGTACAGAGAAATTGGAAAAACCGGTATGAAAGTGTCCAAAATTAGTTTTGGAGCATCCTCCTTAGGTGCAGTTTTTCATTCCTTTAAAGAAGAAATAGGAATAAAAGCAGTTTATACTGCAATAGAAAATGGGATTAATTTTATTGATGTCTCTCCATACTATGGTCATTTGAAAGCGGAAATGGTGCTCGGTAAAGCTTTGAAAAATATTAATCGTTCTCATTATTATCTTTCTACTAAAGTTGGGCGTTATGGAAAAGATGGAGTAAATCATTGGGATTACACAGCAAAAAGAGCAAAAGAAAGTGTTTATGAAAGTATGGAACGCTTAAATGTAGATTATATTGATCTGATTAATATTCATGATATTGAATTTTCAGATCTCGAACAGGTATGTAATGAAACTCTTCCTGCTTTAGTTAACTTACGAAATGAAGGGGTAGTAAAACATGTAGGCATTACCAATCTAAACCTGAGGCATTTTCAATATGTAATCGATCATGTTGCCGAAGGAACTGTCGAAAGTATATTGTCATTCTGTCATTATACGCTAAATGATGATTCTTTGCTTGACTATATGGATTATTTTGAATCTAAAAATGTTGGAGTTATCAATGCTTCACCTTATTCAATGGGCTTGTTAACTGAACGAGGTGCACCCCAATGGCATCCGGCACCGGAGGCATTAAAGCGTCTTGCAAAAAAAGCTGTTAATCATTGTATAAAAAAAGGAGCTCCGATAGAGCAGTTGGCAGTAAGTTTTGCAGTAGCAAATCCACGCATCTCAACAACATTATTCAGCACAACAAGTCCCGAAAATGTGCTGAGAACCATACAATATGCAAAAACACCATTAGATATGGAACTATTGAAAGAGGTTCAAAATATCTTTGAACCGGGATTTCGTGATACTTGGGTAAACAGTTAAGATATGAAAGCAATACAAATAACAGAACTGGGGAAGGTGCAAGTGGTTAAAATTCCCAAGCCAAAACTTATTCCGGGCCATGTGATACTAAAAATTGGATATGTTGGGTTTTGTGGGTCTGACCTTAATACCTTCAAAGGACTTAATCCCTTGGTGAAACTTCCCGTTGTGCCAGGACATGAAATTGGTGCACAAATAGAAACTGTGGCAGACGATGTTCCATCTTCATTAAAACCGGGAATGAATGTAACGGTTAATCCTTATACCAATTGTGGACATTGTTCTGCATGTGCAAATGGCAGACATAATGCCTGTGAATTTAATCAAACTTTTGGAGTTCAAAGAGATGGTGCCATGTCAGAATATTTACTTGTCCCTTGGGAAAAGATAATTGCTGATCCTGAAATTTCGCTACGTGATTTAGCATTGGTTGAACCTATGAGTGTTGGCTTTCATGCAGTGAGTCGTGCAGAAGTAAGTGACTTAGATACAGTATTGGTATTTGGTTGTGGAATGATTGGTATGGGAGCCATTGTTAGGGCAGCACTTCGAGGTGCCAGGGTGATTGCTGTTGATATAGATGAAAAAAAACTTGCTCTCGCTAAGCATTTTGGAGCTCATCATGTGATACAATCTGCCAAAGAAAACCTGCAAGATTGTGTTAATGAAATTACCGGAGGACATGGTGCCGATGTAATTATTGAAGCTGTAGGTCGCCCGGAAACCTATATAGCTTCCATTTCGACAGTCGCATTTACGGGCAGAATTGTTTATATTGGCTATGTAAAAGAAAAAATTCCCTTCGACACACAATATTTTGTAAAAAAAGAATTGGATATTAGAGGTTCCCGAAATGCTATGCCAAGTGATTTTAAAGCTGTTATCAAGTATTTGAAACAGGAGATTTATCCCGTGGATGAATTGATTACAGCAATATACCCTCCCGATAATGCTCAAAAGGCCTTGGAGTACTGGTCGGCAAATCCGGGGAAGGTTTTTCGGATATTAATAAAATTTTAAGTTATGTATTTTCCTATTATTGATGCTCACGCTCATTTATGGTTAGCCCAAGATGCAATAGTGACAGGTAAAAAGATAAAAACACTTGATAAGGGTAAAACCATGTTTATGGGAGAAATACGTCAGATGCTCCCTCCTTATATTATTGATGGAAAAAATACTGCTGAAATATTTCTTTCAAATATGGATTATGCACAAGTATCTTCAGCAGTTATTACGCAAGAATATATAGATGGCATTCAAAATGATTATTTGTTGGAAGTTCAACAAAAGTATCCCGATCGTTTTTTTTGTTGTGGAATGGTTGATGCTCGTAGAACCGGATTTTATGAACATGCCAAAGAATTGATTGAAAAAGATTTTAAAGCAATAAAAATTCCTGCTCAACGATTGATAACAGAAAATAATAGAATATGGCTCACCTCCGATGAAATGATGAATATGTTTCAATTGATGGAAAAAAACAAAATTATCCTTTCAATAGATTTGTTTGATGGAGCAGTGCAGGTAGCCGAAATGGAAGAGATTATTGCAGAATATCCTGAACTTAAAATAGCGATTGGCCATTTTGGAATGGTTACGCGAAAAGACTGGCAGGAACAGATAAAATTGGCCCGCCACAAAAATGTAATGATAGAGTCAGGCGGTATTACATGGTTATTCCATAAAGAGTTCTACCCTTTTAAAGGAGCAATATGGGCAATAAAAGAAGCAATTGAATTAGTTGGTGTTGATAAATTGATGTGGGGATCGGACTATCCTCGTACTATGGTTGCCATTACTTATAGAATGTCTTATGATTTTGTTGTGAGATCAAAGATGCTTTCCGAAGAAGAAAAATCTCTTTTTTTAGGTAAGAACGCTGAGAAATTCTATGATTTCAAGAACCTGAAGAAATTGCCTTATGTAAAAAATATGGTGGAATAATAAAAACGATTAAATTATATAGCTACTCGAATTTAGTTGATCCTAAGACAAGGATATTATAAATATTGATGTTCTAATTACATAATATAACCTTTGTTTTTATCACTATTGTGGAAGAAAACTTATAAAATAAGTAATTGAAACAGTTAATATAAACAGATGAAAAAGATACTTGTAATAGCTTTAGCAGCTTTAAGTATGAGCTCTTTAGCTCAACACTTACCTCCTGCGAGAGTAACTGTTGATTTGCCAAACGGAAGAGCGGCAGACATTCCACAAGGGCCGTATATAGATTCATGGGAGTCAATAAGGAGTAATTACGAAATACCGCAATGGTTTATTGACGGTAAATTCGGAATCTTTATTCATTGGGGCGTATATTCTGTTCCTGCAGCCGGAAGTGAATGGTATCCCCGACATATGTATGGTGGAATGCTTGATCAGCATACTAAAAATTGGGGAAAACCCAGTGAATTTGGATATAAGGACTTTATCCCAATGTTTAAAGCCGAAAAATTTGATCCGATTGCATGGGCTTCACTTTTTAAAGAGGCCGGAGCTACTTATGTGATTCCAACTGCAGAACATCATGATGGCTTTGCAATGTATGAGAGTGAACTTACACGCTGGAATGCTAAAAATATGGGACCTAAACGTGATTTAATCGGAGATTTAGCTGAAGCAGTAAGAGCACAAGGGATGAAGTTTGGAGTATCTAACCATCGTATGGAACATTGGGATTTTATGCATCCTACCTCTGCAATAGAACATGATCTGTATGATATTGAATATGCTGATTTTTACGGTCCTCCTCAAAAACCGGATAGATCTAAGGCATCGGCTATGGGTCCTTCTGTCGAAGAAGTTATGGAAGGGAAAGAAGCACCGCAAAGCCAGGAGTTTCTTGAAGAGTGGCTTGCCCGTTGTCAGGAAATTATAGATAAATACCAACCTGATATGTTTTGGTTTGATAATGGTATTAATAGCCGAACTTTAGATCAAATAAAACTACGCTTAGCGGCATATTATTATAACAGAGCAATACAATGGAGGAAAAAGGTATCACTTAGTTCCAAAAGTGATGCATATTTGTATGGTACAATTCGAGATTTTGAGCGTCAGGGGCGTGCCCCCAAAGAAATTACTCCATATTACTGGCAAGTTGATGAACCTGTTGGTCATAAATTTGGTTATGTGGAAGGACTCCAGCTACAAAGTTCCGAAAATGTAATTAGGAAACTGGTCGAAAATATTTCTAAAAATGGAAACTTATGTCTTAATATTTCACCAAAAGCAGATGGAACTATCCCTGATAACCAGCAGCAAGTACTTCGTGAAATTGGTCAATGGATGAAGATTAATGGTGAAGCCGTTTATGGAACACGATCATGGATGTTCTACGGTGAAGGGCCTGGAGTGGAAAACAATATATCAGAATTTGATTTTCGATTTACACAAAAAGGAAAGACTACTTTTTATGCTTTTCTTATGAATGGTGTTGATAGTAAGATTGTTGTAAAGTCATTTGGTCTTGTGTATTTAGGGGAAGTTAAAAGTGTTTCACTTCTTGGATTTGGTGAAATACCGGATTTCAAACAAACAAATGAAGGATTAGAAATAACTGTTCCTAAAGGGACATTGAATGCCGGGATTCAAGTGTTTAAAATAGAGATTTAATGAATTGTTAATAATCATTTATAGTAAATCATTTTAACTTTTTCAAAGGAACTGACTTGGCAAATCATCGGTATTCCGGTAAATATCCCACTCAATACCCTTAGCCGAATAAAGTTGGTTTTTCTGTGAATATTAAAAACAATATTAGACTTATATAATGAAATAATATGAGGAAAATTATTTTTAAGTTTGTTTTAGTTAGTGTTTTATTTCTAACAAATCATCCTACTTTTTCACAAGTCGTAGAACGAGAACGGCCGGCTGAATGGATGCAATTAGTAAAAGGAGCTCGCTTTATAGATCGTTTTCTACCTATGAAAGGAAGCATACTTTCATCTGATACTTGGGGAGTTGCCGGTGTTGTTCCACGATATATTGATAATGGGATAGAAGATCGTATTTGGTCATATTGGGGTGGGAATATCAAGAAGGGAGAGGATGGCAAATATCATATGTTTGTATGTGCTTGGTTGGAATCTTCGCCGAAAGGACATGGCGAATGGCCTAACTCGTTTGTATTTAATGCTGTAAGTGATAGTTTAGCAGGGCCTTTTATTCCGCGTAATATTATTGGTAAAGGACATAATCCTGAAGTTTATCAGTTGAAAGATGGTCGATATGTACTTTATGTAATAGACGGGCGATATATTACCGATGATATTAATGGAAAGTGGGAATATGGTAAATTTGATTTTAATGTTCGAGATCGTCATATAATTGAAGGATTATCAAACCTTTCATTTGCTAGCCGTGAAGACGGTTCTTTTATTATGGTTTGTCGTGGAGGTGGGATATGGCTTAGTGAGGACGGATTGTCTCAATATAATCAACTGACTGATAAACGTGTTTATCCTGATGTTGAAGGTAGATTTGAAGACCCTGTTATTTGGCGTGACCATATTCAGTATCATATGATTGTAAATGATTGGTTAGGACGTATTGCTTTTTATCTTCGATCAAAGGATGGAGTAAATTGGATTACTGACCCGGGGGAAGCCTATATGCCCGGAATCGCTATTCATAAAGATGGTTATTTAGAAGATTGGTTTAAGTATGAACGTATTAAAATGTATCAGGACGAATATGGACGTGCAATTCAAGCAAATTTTGCTGTTATAGATACACTTAAACCTGAAGACAAACCTTTTGACAATCATAGTTCTAAGAATATTTGTATTCCGTTAAATCCAGGAATGCTGTTGACCATTTTGGATGATAAACCAATTAACTCAAAGACAAAAAATATCCGTGTTAAAATTCAAGCAGAAGAAGGGTTTGATCCCCTTAAAGACATTAATATAACTACATTAAGGTTTGGGGCTTCCGATGAAGTAAATTATGGACGAGGATGTAAAGTGGAAGTCGTTGAAAATAATGGTAAGGATCTTATTGTGGTTTTTGATGCAAAAGGTCATGGGATAACAGAAGAAGAATTTGCACCTAAATTGATTGGACAAACTACATCCGGAAATATGATTTATGGCTATGCTCGTTTACCCTATATAGATTATAAGGAGCCTATTTTATCAGCATGCGCACCAGTTTTTAAGAAATCGGATAAAACAACGACATGTAATATTGAAATTCAGAACTTCGGTTTAGTTTCTTCAAAAAAAACTAAGGTAAAAATAGAGTATTTGGAAGAAAATAAGCGGATAACCATTGCTTCCGGAGAAGTTCAGCCATTAAAGCCCTATGAGAAAACGGAAATCCTCCTTCCTTTAAAAAAGAATCTAATCGAAGGCAAAGAATATAATTTCATCGTAACGATCTCTTCACATGAAAAAGAATTGTCAACTTTTAACCTTAGTAAGATTGCATTAGGAGTAAATTAATATATAAATACAGTGTTAAATAAGTAGATATTGAAGCTATATATAGAATATGATCATAGCTGTTCTATGGTGAAGGGTCTAGAGTGAAAAATATAAATTTGAAATTTATTGAATAGAGCAGAATAGATTTATTATTTTTGAAGTTCAGAACTTATAATTCTTATGCTTATGAAAGATTCCTCTTCAGAATTTGGGGAACTTGCAAAGTTGATTAAAGGAGAAGTACTGAGCGATAATTTATCACGTGCTTTATATTCTTCTGATGCATCAGTTTACCAAGAATTACCTACAGCTGTTGTATTTCCGCGTGATTCTGATGATATATCCATTATTGCCAAATTTTCAGAAAAAAATAACATTCCCATAATAGCACGTGGAGCAGGCACATCTCTTGCCGGCCAAGTTGTGGGGAAGGGATTAATAATGGATGTGTCGCGCTATATGAATCGCATCCTTGAAATTAATGTGGAGGAGAAATGGGCTGAGGTAGAATCAGGAGTGATACTCGATGATCTTAATCGCGAACTTGCTAAATATAATTTGTTTTTTGCTCCGGAAACATCAACTTCCAACCGTTGTACTATTGGTGGTATGACAGCCAATAATTCCTGTGGGGTTCATTCAATTATTTATGGCAGTACCCGTGATCACCTCTTGGAAGTTACAGGCTGTTTTGCAGATGGAGAAAAAATAACTTTTGGCCCATTATCGGATGAGACCTTTGAAAAAAAATGTAGTAAAAAAGGCAGAGAAGGAGATATTTATCGCTTTTTGCGCGATACTTTTAATAAGGATAAAATAAGGGAGCAAATAAGAGACGGTTTTCCGCATCCGGAAATTCGCAGGCGAAATGTTGGCTATGCCATTGACGAGCTTTTGAGTTGCTCACCATTTTTACCGGGGGGCGATGCTTTTAATCTGTCAAAAATTGTTGCCGGTTCAGAAGGATCCCTTGTTCTAATTTCTTCAGTTAAATTATCCTTAGTTCCCCTTCCTTTACCTGAAAAAATTTTGTTGTGTGCACATTTTTATTCTTTAAGTGAAGCCCTTGAGGCCAATTTGGTAGCAGTTTCGCATAAGCCTGATGCAGTAGAGTTGATGGATAAAAATATTTTGGACTTAGCAAGAAAAAATCCCTTACAAAACAGAAATCGCTTTTTTGTTGAAGGCGACCCCGGAGCATTGTTACTCATTGAATACTCTGGAATGGATTATTCTGAAGTTGAAGAAAAAGCAAAGCTTTTGATAAAAATGTTTAAGGAGAAGGATTTAGGATATGCTTTTCCTTTAGTTGGCGGAAAAGATATATCACGTGTTTGGGAACTGCGAAAAGCCGGTCTTGGTATTTTATCAAATATGAAAGGAGATGAGCGCCCGGTAACTTTAATAGAGGATACAGCCCTTAGAGTAGAAGATTTACCCGCCTATGTTGAAGATATTGAGAAAATTTTGGCCCTTTATGGTAAAAGAAGTGTATATCACGCTCATGTTGGCTCAGGAGAGCTTCATATACGACCTGTTTTGAATCTTAAAAAGCCGGATGACAGACGCTTGTTTAGAAAAATCGCTGAAGATGTAGCACTCCTTGTAAAAAAATATCGAGGTTCATTAAGTGGGGAGCATGGAGATGGCCGACTAAGAGCTGAGTTTATACCTCAAATGGTTGGGAAAGAAAATTATACTTTAATGGTAAAATTAAAGGAAATTTTTGATCCAAAACATTTATTAAATCCCGGTAAAATTATAAATGCAGATCCCATGGATGATGCATTTAGATATCTAAAACCACCTGTTGACCGACTCAAAAAGCCTGTTTTTGACTGGTCGGATGATGTTGATTTTTTAGGTGCTGTTGAACGTTGCAACGGTTCGGCCGATTGTATAAAAGGAGTCAAAGCAGGTGGGGCAATGTGCCCAAGTTATATGGGTACACGTGAGGAGAAAAATTCAACCCGAGGCAGAGCAAATGTGTTGCGTGCTTTTCTTCAAGGGAAAAAGTTTGAGGAAGATCTTTCAATAAAGGAAGTTACAGAAGTTCTGGATTTGTGCTTAAGCTGTAAAGCCTGTAAAAGTGAGTGTCCTTCGGGTGTTGATATGGCTGCTTTAAAAGCTGAGTTTATGCAGCATGTTCATGATATTGAGGGAGTGAAGTTTAGTGCCGGTCTAATGGCCAATTTGCCTCTTATTAATCGTTTTGTTTTTACATTCAGGAAGTTGGCTAATCCTATGCTTAAAAGTCGCTGGATGAAGCAGTTATTAAGAAGGCTTGCAGGAATTAGTCCTAAACGTCAGTTGCCATTATACAGTGGCAAGCGTTTTGATCGATGGTATATGCGCTATTATAATATTGAAGATAATGACTCTACAGAGTATTTAATGTTGCTTGCCGATGAATTTACCAATTATTATGATTCAGATATCGGTATTAAAACCGTCCTTTTACTAAATCGCTTAGGTTATAAAGTGATTATGGCGCCTGTATCTGAAAGTGGAAGGACCTATATTAGTCAGGGCTTTTTGCGCTCTGCCGCCACAGTAGTAAAGAGAAATCTTGAGAAATTAAAAGGATTGATTTCTGAGGATATGCCATTGGTAGGTATTGAGCCTTCTGCTTTATTAACTTTCCGGGATGAATATCCTAAGCTTGCTCCTCAAGATTTACGTGCTGAAGCAAAAAAAATAGCAGCTCACAGTTTTACTGTTGAAGAATTTCTTTATAATGAGATGAAAAAGGGGAAAATAACAAAGAATGCTTTTACTGATAAGTATGCTAAAATACGATTTCATGCACATTGTTATCAAAAAGCCCTTATGAAAACTGATTGCATAAAAGAGATTTTATCTTTTCCAACAAATTATAGCGCCGAAGAAATTCCATCCGGCTGTTGCGGAATGGCCGGAGGTTTTGGATATGAAGAGGAGAAATATGAATTGTCAATGAAAATAGGAGAGCTGGTATTATTCCCCGAAGTGAAAAACACCCCGGAGAGTACTTTTGTAGTAGCTCCCGGTCATTCATGCAGACATCAGATTAAAGATGGGACACAAAGAGATGCACTTCATCCTGTAGAAATCCTTTTTGACGCACTACTTTAATTTTTAAAACTATAAAAGTTTGAAAATTCCACCGGGACGACTTTTTACTAATCCTTTAAATTCAAGGTCAAGCAAAGTGGCTGATAATTTGCTTACAGGCATTCCACATTGTATAGATAAAAGATTTAGATTCATTTCCTTCTCTTGATAAAGAACCTCCATTATTGTTTTTTCTTCAGGAGTGTCAACTGACGCAAAAAGAGTTCTTTGTGAAGAATGTGCCTTCTTGCTGCTCTCCCAACCAAGTGCATATTCCAAATCTTCAATTGATTCAATAAGAGCTGCAATGTTAGATTTTATAAGTTTATTGCAACCTTGAGAAAATTCATCATTAACCCTGCCGGGAAAGGCTAAAACATCGCGGTTGTAACTCGATGCAATACCGGCAGTAATTAAGGCGCCTCCTTTTTTTGCAGATTCTACAACAACAACAGCATCTGCCATTCCTGCCACAATACGGTTGCGCCTAACAAAGTTTGGGCGATCAGGATTTGTATCCATAAAAAATTCTGTTAACAACATACCTTGTTTTATAATTTCACGTGCTGTATTATTATGAACGCCGGGATAAACTCTGTCTAAGCCATGAGCTAAAACTGCAATGGTAGGCAAATTATTACGAAGGGCGGCTCTATGTGCACAAATATCTATCCCATAGGCTAACCCGCTTATGACAAGAGTGTTGGGGTGGCGACGTGCAAGGTCGGCAATTAATTTTTCACATAGGTCTAATCCATTATCGGTAGCTAAACGAGTACCCACCACGCTGATAACTTTTGATACCTCCGTATTGGTTGTCCCTTTAGAAAAAAGCAATAAAGGAGCATCCTCACAATAAGACAAACGACGAGGATAGTTGTCATCAGTAAAGAAATGAACATTAATCTTTTGTTGCTTTATGAAATTTAGTTCTTTTTCTGCCCTGTCGAGAATGGCTGATTTATCAGCATTTTTAAGCCTTGAAGCTGTTAAAACACCTATTCCGGGGATTTTTTCGAATTTGTTTTTAGAATTAAAAACAGCCTCTACAGATCCGAGATAAGCAATGAGATTCCGTGCTAACTTAGGCCCTATCCCTTTAATAAGGCCCATGGCAATTTTGTATTTCAATGAAGGGTCCAAGGTTATAAATTAATTAGTTATGATGATTTTTTATTTGATTCTATATATTGTAATATTCTTGTACGTTCGGCTTTGTTGAATGCACTTATACCAATAGCAGGATACTTTGCTAAACCCCGTCCGGTACTTTCATATAAAATAAGGAAATGAAATAAACCTCCAAGAATAGTTTTTACCTCATACTTATAATAGCGTGACCAAGGGATTTTTAATGTTTTGTATGACCTGCCGAATGGAAATAGATTAAAATAATTTATTGAAAATACATCCTTTTCCGTTTTCATTTCAACATAATGATAACCTCCCTTAGCAAAAATAATAGCAATACTGATAATGAGAAGTCCAAACAAAAAAGGCAAAAAAGTCGGAATTTTAATTTTTAAAATAAAGGATAAAACAAATAAAGCTAAGGATAACAGCCAGGCTGCTGCAAATTTTTGAATATATTTTCCTGAATTTTCTTTGTTATTCATTATTAGAATTTTGAAACACCCGGAATAATTATATTAGCATTTTAAGTATCGAAATTGATGATTTTCAGCTTTATTTTAGGAATAAGTACAAAAAACAAAAATAATATGAAAAATGCAACAATGTAATGAAAAAGATAATAATGATTTAATCGTTTAATATAACGCGTTCTCAGCTAAAAAGCTTATTTTTGAATTGATATTTCTGTTTACAGCCAAGCGTTTAATTATCTTGTTTGAAGAGTAAAATAATTATTTATTTGATAATGAAATCACTCAAAACCAAAGAAACTGATGTCCTTTTAGCAGATGATCTGTCGCAAGATCTTACTGTACTAATAAAACCCTTTAAAAAAGAAAAAATTTTCGTTCTTACTGATGAATATACCTATGAGTTTTGCTTTCCTTTAATTGAAGATGTTCCGGGAATAACAAAAGAGCAATGCTTCATAATTAATGCCGGTGATGAAAATAAAACGCTTACTTCATTAAAACAGGTATGGGACGGATTGGTGAAGGGTGGTGCTACTCGACACTCCCTTTTGATAAATTTAGGTGGTGGAATGCCTTGCGATTTGGGTGGTTTTGCAGCTGCTACATTTAAAAGGGGAATAGAATTCATTAATATCCCAACTACATTGCTTGCAATGGTAGATGCCTCTGTTGGAGGAAAAACGGGGATTAATTTTGGAGGTTATAAAAATGAAATCGGAGCTTTTAAACAGGCTCTTTATGTGTTGATTGATATTTCTTTATTGAAGTCATTAGATAGTAACAACCTTATTTCGGGATATGCCGAAATGATTAAACATGCATATCTGGAAAGTGCAGAATTGCTTGAGCAAACCTTGTCTTTCAATATTTTACATCCCGATATGGAAAAACTTAAACTATTAGTGGCTGAATCAATTAAGATTAAGGATAAATATGTTACAGCTGATCCACATGAAAAAAATATCCGTAAAGCGCTAAACCTCGGACATACTGTTGGACATGCAATTGAAAGCCTTGCATTAAACAGAAAACAACCTATTCTACATGGTTATGCCGTAGCATACGGAATGGTGATTGAACTTTATCTGGCATATCTGAAATTGAATTTCCCAATTGAAAGAGTTGAGCAGCTTAATAAATTTGTAGAAAAAATTTATGGTAAATTTAAGTATTCAGAGTCCGATTTTGAACAATTGTATGACACCATGATTCATGATAAAAAAAATCAAGCCGGTAGAATTAATTTCACCCTTTTACGACAACCCGGAGAAGTTGCTATTAATATTCATTGTGAAAAAGAAGAGTTGAGAGAAGCCTTCAGATACTATTCAACTTCACAAATTCTTATATAAAAAAGCATCATGTCTATTACTATTTTTGCTCCTAAAAAATTGAAAAGTTTAGAAATTGAATTGCCTGCATCCAAAAGTATAAGCAATAGGCTTTTAATTCTTAACGCTTTGAGTTACAGTTTTTATAAGATTGAAAACCTTTCTAATAGTGATGATACCAAGGCCATGGTGCAGGCGATAAATTCAAATACAAATCATTTCGATATAGGAGCAGCAGGGACTACAATGCGCTTTTTAACAGCCTATCTATCAAAAATTGTGGGTGAGTGGACTATTACCGGAAGTGAGCGTATGAAGCAACGTCCGATTGGAATACTTGTGGAGGCTTTAAATAAACTTGGAGGTAAAATTGAATATATTGAAGCTGAAGGCTACCCGCCATTACGCATTTATGGTAGTGCACTAAAGGGAGGAAAACTTGATCTGCAAGGGAATATTAGCAGCCAGTATGTTTCTGCTCTTCTTATGATTGCACCATACATGGAAGAGGGTCTCCAATTACGGCTTATAGGCGAAATTACTTCTCTGCCTTATATCAATCTTACACTAAAGTTAATGGAATTATTTGGTGTTAAGTGTAAGTGGCAAAATAATATTATTACCGTGCCTCCGGCCGAATATAAGCCGGTTCAGGTAAAAGTCGAAGCAGATTGGAGCGCAGCATCTTATTGGTATGAAATAGTGGCTTTGTCAAAACCGGGTGATTCTGTAATTCTTAAGGGACTTGAACAAAGCAGCAGACAAGGTGATGCCGCTGTAGCATCACTTTTTAATCAGCTTGGAGTAGAAAGTAAGTTTACAGCTGAAGGACTGAAGTTGATTAATACAGGGGAAAGAAAATCCCACTTTTTATACGACTTTTCAAATGAACCCGATCTGGCACAAACTTTTGCTGTTAGCTGTGCATTTTTAAATATTACTTTTGAATTTCAAGGTTTGCATACTCTAAAAATTAAAGAAACAGACCGAATAAAAGCACTTATTAATGAAGCAAGCAAATTTGGTTATCAATTTGAAAGTAATAATGATAGTAATTTGAGCTGGAAGGGTGAAAAAACTTTGCCGGAAGATAATATTGTAGTTGAAACATATAAAGATCACAGAATGGCAATGGCATTTGCACCGGCAGTTATCAAAAGCAAAGCTTTTAATATTGCCGACCCTATGGTTGTAACGAAATCCTATCCAAGTTACTGGGATGATCTTAAAAAAGCAGGGTTTGACATTAGTGAATAAAGCCCTCCTGATTTTTTGATCTTTGTATGTTCATCATTTTATAGTAACTTTGAATAGAATTAATTAATATTTAAGAATTTTTATGGCTAGATCACAAGAATCATTTGGCAAAAAAGAAAGAGAAAAGAAAAAACTGAAAAGAAAACAGGAAAAAGAAAAGAAAAAAGAGAATCGTGAGAAAACGAGCTTCGACGATATGATAGCTTATGTTGATGAACATGGAAATATTACAGATACACCTCCCGATCCTAACAGAAAAAAAGAAGAGATAAAACTCGAGGATATTGAAATTAGTGTTCCAAAACAAGAAGAACGAGAACCAGAAGATCTAATACGAAAGGGATTTGTCACCTTTTTTAATAGCTCTAAAGGATATGGATTTATTAAAGATCAGGAAACTCAGGAAAGTATTTTTGTCCATATTAATGGAATGATTGATAGAGTTGATGAAAGAGATAAAGTGACTTTCGAAGTTGAACCCGGCTTGAAAGGTCCGAATGCTGTTAATGTTAGATTGTTGAAAAATGATGGAGACCTTATTGATGATTCCAAAAATGAAAGTGAGGATCAATAAGATATTATATAAGTTTTAAGATTTTTGAAAAACCGTTTCAAGTAAAAATTGAAACGGTTTTTTTTTAGCTAAATGTTCTTTGTTTTTCTTTTAACCAAGGTTTTGTGACATTTTGACGGATAAGCAGCTTGATGCTATGACAATAGTTCGCTGTTTTTAATGTAACCCTGTCAAAATGACGGAGGTATGGCCTTGGCATCTGCTTTGCTAATATATAAGCGAATAAGTAAAACAGTAAATAAAGTTAAACATTAAAATAGGAGGATTAAGCTATGACACTTGTAAGACGTTTTAACAATCCAAGACCGGAAATCGCTAATTTCTTTGACGATTTTTTTGGCGGAGATATGTTTTCTCCACGTGCAACGATGGGACATCGTACAGTTCCTGCTGTAAATGTTCAGGAAACTGAAGATGATTACCAAATTGAAGTTGCTGCACCAGGTTTGAAAAAGGATGATTTTAAAGTTGAAGTGAACAATAATGTCTTGACTATTTCATGTGAGAAAGAAGATAGTAGTGAAGATAAAGGAAAAGGATTTTCTCGACGTGAATTCTGTTACACAGGCTTTAGACGTTCATTTGCAATCCCTCGTAATGAAGTGGATGAATCAAAAATAGATGCTTCCTACAAAGATGGCATCTTGAAAATTACACTTCATAAACGCGAAGAAGTAAAACCTAAACCTGCCAGAATGATTACAATTAAATAATTAGCAAATTAAAAGAATTAAGATTAAGGGATCTGTCTTAAAATAAAGGCAGATCCTTTTTTTTTATTTAAAACTATCACCTTGCACAATACTGCCCTCATAATGAAGCTTTTAACCCTGAGCCTGTATGACATGTTACACCCTATTTGGATACAAATAAGCTCCCCTTAGATACAAACTATACCTAAGCTTTAGACATATAACCACAAACATTAATTAATGTTAAAATATCTTTGAAAATCATTATCTCGATAATAACTTTTTTGAATAATGAAATATTAATTTAAAGATATTAAAACGAACAGTATGCTTAAAAAAAGTTTGTTGTTTTTATTTATGGTAATTACCGGATCTGGTCTGTTTGCTCAGACTGCTATAACAGGCAGGGTTATAGATACAAATTTAAATCCGGTTCCCGGAGTATCAATTTTAATAAAGGGTACTACTTCCGGTACTGTTACAGATATGGATGGTTATTATTTCTTGGATGCTTCAGACAATGATGTTTTGGTTTTTTCTTTCATTGGAATGATTTCCCGGGAAATAATGGTCGATGGCAAATCCGTAATTGATGTGATATTGCAATCTGCATTACTTGATCTCGATGAAGTGGTAGTAATGGGATATGGTGTTCAAAAGAAGAAATTAAATACCGGTGCAACCTTGCAGGTTACAGGTGATGATATTCAACGAATGAATACAACTTCACCACTTCAGGCCTTGCAAGGACAAACTCCCGGTGTAAGTATTATTTCCACTTCCGGACAGCCCGGTTCAGGAATGAAAGTAACTATTCGTGGGTTGGGAACTATTGGGAATTCAGGGCCTCTTTATATAATTGATGGGATTGAGGGAAATATTTCTTCTATTTCACCATCTGATATTGAAAGTATCGATGTTCTTAAAGATGCCGCATCTGCTGCTATCTATGGATCACAAGCAGCTAATGGTGTTATTTTGATTACTACAAAAACCGGAAAGGTAGGTAAAGGGCAGGTAACTTTTGATGCCTATTATGGTATTCAACAGATATCCCGTTATGCTGATATGCTCGACAGGAAAGAGTATATTACTATAATGCAGGAACAAGCTGCCAATTCCGGTGCTGCCTTGTATAATCAAGCCCTTTTTGATGGTGCAGCTGATACCGATTGGGTAAAACAAATGTTTATCGATGACGCGGTAACCCAAAACTACAATCTTGGAATTAGTGGTGGATCACAAACATCGTTGTACTCACTTTCTTTAAATTATACCGGACAAGAAGGAGTAGTAGGCGGTCCGAAAGTTTCTAATTATGATCGTTATGGTTTTCGCCTAAATTCTGAACATAAACTTTATAATGATGCACTTAAGGTTGGGCAGCATTTAAACTTCAGTTATGTTAAAAGTAATGGTATTCAGGTTGGAAATCAATATAATAATACTTTAAGAAGTGCTTTTATGACCTCTCCATTAGCTCCTGTTTATAGCAATAATGGTAAATATGGTTTGCCTTATAACGATACATCAGATTCATCATGGTATGATGCTGATGGAAATCCTTATGGCAATATGATGACCAATAATAATAATGAAAATAATAATCAGAGTTTGCTTGCCGATTTGTATGCAGAGTTTGAACCAATTGATAATCTGGTTTTTAAAACAGTTTTTGGAATTAATTATTATGCTAGTGAGTATAGAAGTTTTTCACCCTTATATAGATTCTCTATTTATTCATACAATGAAGACCATACCAGCGTGAATCAAAATATGTCGAAAGGACATACATTAACGTGGACTAATACTGCAAACTATAATTTTGTGACAAATGATCATAGTTTTAATGTGTTAGCAGGTATGGAATCTATACAGTATCAAGGTGTTGGGTTGGGGGCTTCAAATTGGGATTTATTGGATCAGTTTAATAGCTGGGAATATGCTTATCTTGATAATACTACAGGACAAGCTACTCCCATAGAAGATGAAGATGGTAATATTGTTGGTGTTACCGAAAAGCGAAGTGTAAGTGGAGGCCCTTCAGTGGAAGCCCGTAGGGTCTCTTACTTTGCCCGCTTAGGCTATAACTTTAAAGAAAAATATATGCTTAATGCAACTATCAGGGCTGATGGTTCTTCTAAGTTTAAGAAAGGAAACAGGTGGGGATATTTCCCTTCAATTTCAGCCGGATGGGTTTTAAGCGAAGAAGACTTTATGACTGATATCGGTAATTGGATGGATTTTTTAAAATTACGTGCAAGTTGGGGGCAGGTTGGAAATCAAAGTATTAGCGATTTTCAGTATGCGTCGCCTATGATTATAACAAATTGGAGCAGCAGTTATCCTGCAGGTTATTATTTGTTTGGAACTTCTTTGGGGTCAAACCTTCAGGGAGCTTATCCCGGGCGCCTTGCAAATCCTAATGTTAAATGGGAAACTTCAGAACAGGTTAATTTTGGTATTGATGCCCGCTTTTTGAATGCACGCTTAGGAGCCAATATCGATTATTATATTAAGACCACAAAAGATTGGCTTGTTGAAGCACCAATACTTGCTACGGCCGGAACAGGTGCGCCTTTTATTAATGGAGGGGATGTAAAAAATACAGGAGTTGAACTTAGCTTAAATTGGTATGACAACTTTGGGGATTTTCGCTATTCACTTTCTGCCAACGGAGCTTATAACAAGAATAAGGTTGGTTCCATACCTACTGAAGATGGCATTATCCATGGCTTAACCAATATGTTGTATGATAATTCTGAAGAGTTTTACCGTGCACATAATAATCATGCAATCGGATATTTTTGGGGCTTTGAAACAGCCGGAATTTTTCAAAATGAAGACGAAATTAAAGATTGGAGATCAAAAGGTAATGGTATATATCAATCGAATGTAAAACCGGGCGATGTTATTTATGTAGATCAAAATAAAGATGGAAAAATTAATGAAGCGGATAAAGTTGATCTTGGAAATGGGATGCCTACTTTAACTTATGGTTTTAATGTTAATCTTGCTTATAAGGATTTTGATTTTAGCGTTACCGCCTATGGTGCTGCAGGCCATAAGCTTGTACAATCGTATAGGAATCATGCCAATAAAAAAGCTAATTATACCACTGCTATTTTGGATCGTTGGACAGGAGAAGGTACTTCAAATAAAACACCAAGGGTTACAGATGGAAATGTGAATTGGAATTTTTCAGATCTGTATTTACATGATGGTGACTTTTTACGAATCAGCAATATTTCATTGGGTTACGATTTTAGTAAATTGATAAATATAGAATACTTGAGTCAGTTACGCTTATACGCCCAGATGCAAAATGCATTTACTTTCACCAAATATAATGGAATGGATCCGGAAATTGGATATGGAACAAGTGGATGGGTATCAGGAATTGATCTTGGTTATTATCCTCGTCCACGTGTTTACTTGCTGGGTGTAAATGTGAAATTTTAATGTAAAAAAAATAGGTTTTATGAAATCAATAAAATTATATTTAATCGCAGTAATAGGCTTAGCCGTTCCGGTTTTATTTTCCTGTTCAGATCGTTTTCTTGATATAGAAGCTAAAACTTCTTTGTTTGATGAGAATTTTTATGATACACAGGCTGATGCTGAACTGGCTTTGATAGGCTGCTATGATGGATGGCAACGTACTTGTTCAGATGGTGATGCTTCCTTTTATCTTTTGTCTGAAGTAATGTCGGACCAGTGTTTTGCCGGTGTTGGTGTAGGCGATGACCGTAACTACCAGGCTATTGATCGTTTTGATTTAAGTCAGGCACCTGCTTATTCTGATCTCGGCAATAACCTTTGGGAAAGTTATTACCGTGGAATCTTTAGATGTAACAAACTTTTACAGGAGTTGGATAATATTAGTTGGGAGGGAGCTGATGATATCAGCAAAAATTCCAACCGTAAAAGAATAGAAGGAGAAACCAGAGTGCTTCGGGCTATCCTTTATTTTGATATGGTTCGTTTATTTGGCAACATTCCTTTGCTAACAGAACCAAGTGATGAGAATATCCCGCAAGCAAATCCCGATGAGGTATATAAATTGATAGCGGAAGATTTGATTTTTGGAGCCGAAAATATACCTGCTGATGCTTATCCAAAAGCAAATGCAGCAGAAAATGATGGTAGAATTACTTCATATGCAGCCGGAGCTTTACTCGCACGTGTTTATCTTTATTATACCGGATATTACGGGAAGGATGATTTGCTTGGCAAAGTCAGCAAACAACAGGCTTTGGACTACCTTGAAGATGTTATTGGCAGTGGGGAATTTGGTCTTGTGGATGAATTCAAAGATTTATGGCCGGCATCAAGTGTTGTTGTTAAAGTGGATGGTGATGGAAATAGAGTTCAGGAAAGCGCCGGTGCCTATAAAAGAGGACATAAAGAAAGCGTACTGGTTAAGAAATTTAATTATACCCAAGATTATAATGGCAATATGGATGGTAACCGTTGGCTTGTAATGATGGGCTTGCGACAATATAGTACCTTTCCGTATGGAAGAGGATGGGGCGCATGCACTGTCCATCCCAAGGTACCCAACTTGTTTGGAAATGGTGATCAGCGTCGTCTTGCTTCAATAATTGATTTGGCAGGAGAGCAAATTGAAGCTGATTTTGAAAAATTGGATGATCAACGCGAATATACCGGATATACTGTAAAAAAATATACCCCTATGAGTAAATGGGAGGATGGTTCATTGGTTGATGAGGTATCAGGACTTGGTGAAGGAGACTTTCAAATTTCACAATATCAAGATTGGGTTATTATAAGATATGCCGATGTGCTACTAATGGCTGCCGAATTAGGAAGCAGCAATGCAGGAGAGTATTTGAATATGGTACGAAAACGTGCTTATACTGTTAATGGAGAAATTGATGCAGCTTATAGTGAAGTGGCATCAACGCAAAGTAATATAATTAAAGAACGTGAATTAGAATTTGCCTTTGAAGGTATCCGTTATTGGGATCTTATGAGGCAAGGAGTAGATTATGCCGCAGAAATAATTGCAGAAGAAAATGGAGTTGAAGTATTATCTGGAAATAGTGAAGACAAAGTGATTATTAAAGGCATTAATTTCAAGGAAAAACATGGTCTTTTTCAGATTCCACAAACTCAGATTACACGTTCGAATTATGTGTTAAAACAAAACCCCGGGTGGTAATAACCTAAAAAAGCTGAATTATGAAAATGAATATTTGGAATATAACAAAGGCATTTATGACAGCCGGAGTTTTGCTGTTTTCTGCCTGTCAGCCCGATAAATTTGAATTGGGCGAATTATTGAAAAAAGAGGATTTAAATTTCACTATTGTTCAAGATAGTGAAGATCCGAATGCTGTTATGTTAGAGGCTAAGAATTCTGGTTGTCAACCTTTTTGGGTTACACCTATGGGACGTAGCACTAAAACACAAGATACAATAAGACTGCCCTTTGAAGGAGAATATAGTTTTATTTATGGTATAATCACACGAGGAGGAGTGCTTCAAGCTGATACATTTAAAGTTACTATTACAACCACTAACTTAAGTTATGTTTCTGATCCTTTATGGAATCTATTAACCGGTGGTGTAGGAGAGGAAAAGACCTGGTATCTTGATCTGAATGCTGAAGGGGAAAGCAGATATTTTGAAGGTCCTTTATATTTTTATGGTACAGATGATAGTTGGGCAACTGTAACAGAAGGAAAGGTTGTTGAAGGCGATGTGTGGAATTGGCAGGCCGATTGGCCCGGTAATCAGTGGATTATGCCTGAAGGTGATTATGGAAGCATGACTTTTAGTTTAAAAGGAAATGCAGAGATAGTTGTAGATCATAAAATGTTGGACAGACTGGAAACAGGTACTTTTTTCCTTGATGCCGGAGGCAAAACTATTAAAATGACAGATGCAACGCCTTTACATGATGCGGGGCGTGAAGGACAGGTAATTGATTGGAACAATATGCGTTTAATGTCGCTAACAGAAAATGCTATGCAATTGGCTGTATTAAGAGATGAAGCTCTCTCGGGTGACGATGCCGCATTGTTTGTTTATAATTATATTTCAAAGGAATATTACGATAACTGGGTTCCTGCCGATTTGCCCGAGCCGGAGCCGGAGCCTCAATTACCCTTAGACTGGGAAAAAGATATCTCTCAAATAGTTTTAACAACAATTTCATGGAAATTATCTGAGGAAAATCCCTTAGATTGGGCAAACCTCGATGGATCAAGAATGAATGACTGGAGCAAACCTGAAGATTATCCCGATTGGTTGGGAAAACCGAATCCCTCAGTATATGGAGGTTTTTCACTAACAATGAACTCAGCCGATGGAACTGTTATATATACTGCTCCTGATGGAACAATAGAAGAAGGTACTTATACCCTTGATTCGAAAGGAATTTTTACCTTTGAAAATATATCACCATCTTTTTCCATAATTGATTGGGCACGATTTGAACTTACGGCCCAAAATCAATTGCGTATTCTTTCAATTGAAAAGGATGTGATGGGTAAAGTGACCGGAATGTGGCTGGGCGCACTTAGCTCCGATCCTAATAAAAATGAATATAATGCTTATCATCTGGTGCCATTTATAGAAGGAGGTTCAGATGAAAGTGATCCAGGTGAAAATATTAAAAATATGCTGACGGCTAAAACATGGAAACTTGATTCTGAACGTAGCTATGATGTTGCAACTTCGTGGGGTGCAGAGCAAGGGCCGGTTATTTTTTCCGACTACTCAACCTGGTCATGGAATCCTATGCCGGGTGAACAGTATGGGGCAGGAGAAGTCGAAATTGATTATGGAACTATGGTATTCAATGCCGATGGCACTGTTGTTGTAGAACAACGTGTTAGACGTTATACATATGAAGAAGAGGGTAATACTGTTGTTCGAGCAGGTTTGCCTGAAAGTGGGGATGTTCTGGAAAGTGATGAGGTGGAAACCCTGGAAGGAACATGGAATTTTGACTTTGAAAGCATGGAACTTTATTTGACAGTTGGTATGTTACATCCATGGTCGGCAGATTATACGGTTGCTGATTGGGGAGATACAAAAATTTATAAAATTCAGGACGATGCTTTGTTGCTTCAAGTAATGCGCGATGAAGAACTTAGTGGAGAAGGGGCTATGCCCATGACCTATGTCTTTGTTCCTGTTGAATAAGAAATGTGTTTTATAAAAGGGTGTCCACCAGTTTTTGGACACCCTTTGTTCTTTTTGGTCGTTATTTTCAATTACTATTATTATGAAGCGTTTTGTGATTCTTTTTTTAGGCTTATTTGTTTTTATATTATCGCAAAGCTGTGATAAAAAGAAGGATGAACCAGATCCCGAGCTTCCTTTTATTAGCGAATTGAAAGTTAATCCTCTAAGCTTAAATTTTTCGGAAAATGGAGGCGAACAAACAACTTCCATTATTTGCAACAGTATATGGAAGATTGATTTTTCGGACGCTGAGTGGGTGCGACCATCAATTTCTATTGCAAAGGGAAATGCTACTGTTAATATAATTGCTGAGGCAAATAAACTTGAAGAAGAACGTACTGCTGTTTTTATAATTTCTTCTGAAGGTGCGGAAGATGTTTTCCTAACTATTACTCAAGAAGCAAAATCACCTGAACAAAAAGATTATTTTGAATTTGAAGACTATATTGATCCTGATGATAGTAATATGCGGAATATGAGTTCTTTGGAGTTTTCTTCTCTTATGGGGGTAGGCTGGAATCTCGGAAATTCCCTGGAAGCTATTTCGGTAAATAACGGCATTTATAGCGGTGGAGAAACTTCATGGGGTAATGCACCTGCTTCAAAGGAATTAATCGATGCTGTAAAAGCTGCCGGCTTTAAGGTCCTTCGTATTCCTGTATCATGGTCACATAAATTGGTAAACAAAGAAAATTATCTTATTTCTTTAAATTGGCTTAAAAGGGTTGAAGAAGTTGTGAGCTATGCGCTTGAAAATGATATGTTTGTAAAAATCAACATCCATTGGGATGGAGGATGGCTAAATTATCCTGATTATGCTCATCAGGAAGAAATTGAAAAGAAATTAACCATCCTTTGGAAACAAATAGCTGCTTATTTTAGGAATTACGATGATCGTTTATTGTTTGCAGGAACAAATGAAGTGCATGTAGATGGATATTATGGTGCTCCCACAAAAGAAAATTTAGAAGTACAAAATTCATTTAATCAGATTTTTGTTAATGTCGTTCGGGCTACAGGAGGGCGAAATCACTATCGATATTTAGTGGTTCAGGGCTATAATACCAATATAAGTAACACTTTTAATGGTTTTTTAATGCCCGAAGATGTAGTTGAAAACCGTATTATTACTGAAGTTCATTATTACGATCCCTGGGAATTTACCTTGAAAGAAGATCTCCCGTATAATACTCAATGGGGAAAGCCGTTTGAAGGAGGTGATGTTACAGCATCAGGACAGGAAGACTGGGCAGATGAAGCATTTGGCATGATGAAAAGTAAATTTATAGATGAGGGAATAGCTGTAATATTGGGTGAATATGGAGCATCCCATCGCCTTAACTTAGCAGGTGAAGCATACGAAAAACATAAGGCTTCAAGGGAATATTATTTTGAATATATTACAAAAACTGCTCTACAAAATAAACTGGTACCAATTTATTGGGATAATGGACATGTTGGAAATAATGGCTCTGCGATTTTTAATAGAAGCTCCGGTGCTATAACAGATCAGGGGGCTTTGGATGCAATAATGAGGGGAGCTGAAATGGCAGAAGAGTAATTTTTAAAATAATTTTCTTTTATTTTTTTTGTATTTTTCAGCCTCCTTGATAAGTGGATTACCACTATCACTGCATGGTACTGCAGGTCTTCGACCACCAAGTCGTAAGTGGGCCTTTTGGTTAAATTCAAATATTAGTGATAATTCATGTGCACCTGCACTTTGAAGTCCTAAACCACTGATTGTTATGTCGTAGCTGTATCCTACTCTTATAGGGCCATATTTATAACTCATCAATAAAATGATGGCATCCTGATTTATTCTGTTTTTAACTTTGGAAAATATCGGTAATCCTCTGTACCAGATTCCTAATTCAATAGGGTTATTAAACCAATAAAAACCTAAATCAAGTTGGTTAAACCCATGTTGATGTTGATAACGGAAACTTGTGGAAAATGCCTTGTCCATTCCTGTGTTCCTTCTTTTTAAAGTCCATATATTGGCACCACCAAAGAACACATATTTTCTGTTAAGGCTAACTTCTTCCCCAAGGAAAGAATATCCTGGCCGGGTGAGATGATCAACTGTTAATCCCGCCCAGAAAAAAGGACTGTAAACAAGTCCGGAAGCTGCAAAATCCATATATCTGCTTTTTTCATTTGACAGACGTTCCCATGATCCTGAAGTGCCCCAGCCTAATTGTTCATCGGCAAATATTAATTTCGAAAAATCCAGGGCTCTGCTGCCATATGCAAATTGAAGTCCGGGAATAAATTGCCAATCGCTAAATAATCTCAGATTATAAGAATATTGGAGAGCAAAATGGTTAAAAGTAAGATTGGCACTTCCGGCTTTGTCTTGAATTATTTGAATACCTACTCCACTATTAAATTGTGTGAAGAAATTATCTAAAGATATTGCAGAAGTAGTAAAGGCTTTGGTGATTCCGGGCCATTGATTTCGGTGATTCATTACTATGCGTCCGCCATCAGTGGCTCCGGCTAATGAAGGACTCAAATAAAGAGGGGAAGCATAAAATTGGGAAAAATGAAGATCTTGAGCAAAAGCAATGCCTGTCCATCCTATAAATAAAATAGAAAAGATGTATTTATATATTATTGCTGTTCTATAAATAGATTTCATTCTATATTTTATCTGATCAATGTTACATCCCCTGCCATTATTCTAACTTTCCCATCGGCAGTTTTATAACTTACCCTGTAAATATATACCCCCTGCTGGGCGAGGCGGTTATGGTGATAGCCATCCCAACCTATATTGAGATCCTTACTTTCAAAAATCAACTCACCCCATCTTGTGAATATTTGTAATTTATATTCCCAAACACCTTTTTGAATAGAAGGATAAAACACATGGTTTTTGCGATCGCCTTTTGTATATCTGCCTCCGGAAGGACCATCAGGATTAGGGGTAAATGCATTTGGAAAGACAACTTCGCCTCCCTGTTCAACCTTTATAGCCTCACGAAGAGCATAACTGTCTATGCAGCCATTTTCACTCACTACAGTTAAAGTAATGTCATATACTCCCGGCTTAGTATATTCAAGGGGCGGGCTGAAATCTTCTGAACTTGTGCCATCACCAAAATCCCAATGCCAAGAACTGCCCCCAATTGAACGGTTGATTATTGAAGCATTATCATCAGGAATATATATAATTCCGGGGTTGACCTCAAAGAGAGCAATAGGGTTTTCATAAACAATTATTTCAAGGTCGTCTGCTGTGCTGGAGCCGCCCGGCCCGGAAGCTGTTAATGTAACTTTGTAAATGCCGGGAGCCCAATAAGTATGTTCAGGTTCAATGTTTTGAGACATAAGTCCATCACCAAAATCCCAAAGAAAACCGGTGGCATCAAGACTGTTATTTTCAAATGAGACGCTTAAAGGTGGACAACCACTTGAGGGATTTCCGTAGTGTATAATTTCGGGCTTCATGGGATGAATTATTATTTCTTGTGTCATTATATCTCTACACCATTCATTATATGCTTCAAGACTAATGGTGTAAGTGCCCGAAATCGTATATTGATGCATGGGCGGTTGAAAACCTGAATATGAGTTTCCGTCACCGGTATCCCATCGGTATTCCCATCCTTCACCTTCAGTTAAATTTGATAAAGTTATTGTTCTCTCAGGCATCTGCATTTCATTAGGCTCAACCATGAAATTAGCTGAGGGAGAAGGATAAACTAATACTTGGGTTGAAGCTGTTGCTTCGCATGCAAAATTATTGGTGCCTGTTACCGAAATGTTAAAAACCTGAGCTTCCGGGCTTTCGTTTTTAAATAAATGCTGAATATCTTTTTCGGCATTATAAATGGTTCCATCGCCAAGGTCCCAAGCATAGCCGGAAAGGCCCGATGAAGCAGATAAGGAAACATTAATAGGAGAACAACCTTCATCAGGCCTTGCTTCAACATTTATAATAGGGGAAGGATACACAGTAATTGGTACTTGTGTAGAATCACGACATCCATATTCGTTTTCAACAACAAGTGATATAGGAAAATATTCTACATAACTTTCATTATTGTAAAAAATGTGCCGGGGATTCATTTCAATAGATATTTCTGATGAATCACCAAAATTCCATTCAAATGATTTTGCCCCGGTAGAGTTATTATGGAAGCTTACAGCCAAAGGGGAACAACCGGCAGTTGGCTCGGCAGATGCCCTTGCACGTGGCGATGGTGCCACTTCTACGGGAAAAGTATAACTGTCGTTGCAATCATAAGTGTTAGATACAGTTAGAGTTACCTGGTGGATTCGTAATTCGTCCGTTAAATTTTCGTAAATAAAAACAAGATCTTTTTCAGTTGAAAAGGCCCCTCCACCCAAATCCCAATGATAATTATCAGCATTAATTGATTTATTATGAAAAGTAACAGGATATGGTGAACAGCCTTTTTCCGGTAATGGATCAACTATTGCATGAGCCTGGGGCATAAATGTGACTGTTGTAGAAGCTTTCCCCTCACAATAATTATCAGTTACTTCAGTCCATTGAAAAGTGTATTCACCCGGTTCTGAAACCGATACTTCGGTTAAAGGAGATGAAGTATTGGAAAAAATGGAGTTGCCGGGACCTGAAAGCATACTCCATTCACCTGTTCCGAGATCAGGAAAAGCTTCTAAGGTGGATTCAAGACCACACACAGAAAGTTCATCCATTATGTCCGGTTCAGGAATGTTGGCAAATAATATACTTACTTTATCTTCAGCAATACACCCATCCAAATCGACACGCCAAGTAAATGAATATTCACCTGCTTGGTCAACTGTTACAGTAGCTCCGGGATCTGTTTCATCCGAAAAGCTTATATTGCCTATACCTTCTGTTTTTTGCCATAAACCGGGAACAGCCGGAATTGAAGAGGCATTAAGAACATATTCATCTTTACATATCTCATCATCATCTCCTGCATTTACAAGAGGTTGTTGTTTTGTTATTA
This sequence comes from uncultured Alkalitalea sp., assembly GCA_964578485.1. Taxonomy (GTDB): domain Bacteria; phylum Bacteroidota; class Bacteroidia; order Bacteroidales; family Marinilabiliaceae; genus CAZODA01. The sequence continues at coordinate 53,969 of CAZODA010000006.1, forward strand.
CTGTAATTTCACTTTCACTCATACAGCCCATATCATCAATTACTTGATAGGTGAAAAGAAAGCTTCCGATTTCATCTGATATAAATACCGGATTTTCAATATTTGTATCAGATAACAAATCGCTTCGATCTCCTGTCCATAAATGAGAAATATAGGCTTTAGAACCTCCATTGGTGATAGGTTTCAGAGTAATAGCTTCATTCTGGCAAACACTTACCAAAGGAGGATTAAAAGAAACTTCTACCGGTTCAACTTCAATTGATATGTTTTCTGATGACTGACAATTTTGATCATCAGAAACAGTGACCACTAAATTAAATATTCCGGTTTCAGTAGTTTCAAAAATAGGATTGGCTATTGTTGTACTGCTAAGTGGGCCAATATCGCCGGTCCATAATATATCTAAAGGAGGTTTTCCACCAAAAATTTCTACTTCCAACTCCTGGTTGATCCCCGGACACAGATAGTAGGAAGGGCCCTTAATAAGATTAATAACCGGTGATTCTCTTACTTCTATTTCTACCTTGCCTGAAGCTGAACAGCCATTTGCATCTGTTACGAAATAATTGATGGTATGATTGCCCGGGCCTGCCAAATCGGGATAAAACCATGATCGATTAGGATTTGAAATGCCGGGTCCATCCCATGTACCACCACTGGTAGCAGGATCAAGCCTTACCCGGGATTCATTATCACAAAAAGGACCAACTGCAGCGACAGATCCATCCGGGAGAGCTACTACAAGAGCTATTGCCGTTGTTTCAACAGGATCATGAGAGGGATATGGATTACACTGATTCCAATTGCGTAGAGTTACTTCAAATAAGTCTCCAACCTCATAATAATCCGGAATATAGATCTCCATGCTTTGATTCCAAGGGAAAGAAGGAGCCTCAATTGGCGAGTGTGTTACCTCAATAGGACCCTCATAGGGGAAAACCCTGGCAGTACCATTAACTTGTGCATCTGTTATTGTAGTACCCCCGGTTCCATAAACCCATTGGATCCATCTTTTTTCAGTGTTTTTGAAATCATATTCATTAGGGGGAACGCAATTCCATTGACTGTAATCATGAAAAGTTACATGACCATCACTACCATAACAAATGGGTTCTACAACAGGATTTATTATTATTTCACCACCATTCTCATCATCGGTATCCCAAACCCTGACCATTTGTGTTTGCATTGAACTATAACAAAGTTGACCGTTAACAGCTAAAATAGCTGTGGGGTAATAGTTACATTTGTTTCCTCCCTTAGGATAAGTGTAAGAAGCAGTAACTTCCCATTTGTCTATTACACCAACATTATTTAATATGGCAGGCAACCATGTATAATTGCCATCATCCCAATCAATATAAATATCAATTTTATCGCCGGCAGAAACAGGAAAATCACCATAGGAAACATAAAAATCAACTTCTAAAGGTGCGCAAATTGTTTTAGGTGTGATTTCATTACCTTTTAATCCCGGATCAAGGTCGCAACTGAAAGTTTTTGCATAAAAACCAATCCAGAAAATAAATAGATATAAGAGTGAAATAAAATATCGATTTTTCACTATTTTGTTATTTATATTCTGAAAATTTGACGAAAAGCCAATTTCCATTGATTAAAAATATCAACTATATTGTATTAAATTCTTGCTAAGTGCTTATTACAACATGTTTATGATGTAAAATGCAGATTGTGCTGTTTTGACAAACAGCCTATAATTGTTTAAACGTGGAAAAAGGAAATGAGTTTCAACTTTTTATAAGCACTCTTGATTATACTGTGGCGGATTTAATCCTCTTTTGGTATAATTTTAGGAAATAGCAGGGTGAGACTCAAACTCCTGGAAATCATAAATAAAATCATGCTCAGCCAAATAGCATGGTTTTGAATGTAAGGAAAGGTGAGGAAAAAAGGAAGAAAAAAGAAAGCAAGTGCCGAAATCATTACACTGTTACGCATAGCCTTGGAAGCAGTAATTCCTATAAAAACACCATCCCATATATAAGAGCTGAAGCCAACCAATGGGAGTAAAACCATCCAAAACAAATATTTTTTGCCTTGATTAATTACCTCCGGCTGATCTGTAAAAAGTTTTAGTAGATCTTCACCTGCCATTAAATAAATCAGTGAAAATAATAAGGCAAAGCCCAAACCCCATTTCATTAATAAGGCAATTACATTTTTTAAATCTTTTGTGTTGCGACGACCATAATATTTTCCTACCAGTGCTTCTCCGGCATAGGCAAAACCATCAAGGAAATAAGAAAATAAATATAAATATTGTAATAATGCGCTGTTTACGGCAAGAGTTACATCACCAATACCTGCTGAACGGGAGGTAAAAAAAGTAAATACTGCAATTATAAACAAGGTACGGATAAAAATATCTCCACTGATGGTTATCAGCTTACGCATATTCTTCTTGATTAAGGTTATATTACTCGTAAATTTGAATATTACCCATTTGTATTTTCTCAACATTAAGATTAGAGCCAATAGCAAACCTGAGTATTGACCAACTACCGAACCTAAAGCTACACCCCTTGCCTGCATATTAAAATATTTAACAAACAAGAAACTAAATATCACATTTACAACATTAACAGTTATGGCTATGGCCATAGGGTAAATAGCATTTTGCATACCAAGAAGCCAACCATAAATTACCATTAATGAAATTGCTGCAGGTGCTGCCCAGATCCTTACATAATAATATTGACTTGCGATTTCTTTTACCTCTTCACTTCCTTCAAGAAGCCAAAAACTAAAATTTGCCAATGGTGTTTGAACAAGGAGTAATAATACACTGCCGGCTATGGCTATCAACATGCCCCTCTCCAATACAAGAGCCATTTCCTCCTTGTCGCGACGCCCATAGGTCTGAGCTGCAACACCACTCGTACTCATTCTTAAAAAAGCAAAACCCCAGTAAACAAAGTTGAAAATAACACTTCCAAGAGCAACTCCACCCATGTAATATACCGAGTTCTGATGACCCATAAGATATATATCTACCATTCCAAGTAAAGGAACAGTAAGGTTTGTTATAATATTAGGAAGTGCTAAGCTGAAAATCCGGCGATTCATTTTTTTAGGCAAAAATAAGCTTTTAAGCTTGATTGAAGCTTAAAAAATAGAAATTTCGTATTAATTTTGTTCCATTACTTACAATTGATAATTTATTTCGTAGATATTGTAGCAAATAGTAAAAAAAAAGCTATTTTTGCAAAAAAATTAAAGATTTTACAAATTATGTACGCGAACATTAAAGATTTTATGGATGATGTACGGCTTAAAAATCCGGGAGAAGATGAATTTATACAAGCCGTGCAGGAAGTAGTAGAAACAATATGGGATTTTTATCAGCAACATCCTAAATATACAAAGGCCAAGATATTGGAAAGGATGATTGAATCGGAAAGAATAATTATTTTTCGCGTACCCTGGATGGATGATAATGGTGAAGTACATGTAAATCGTGGCTTTAGAGTGGAGCATAATTCTGCAATCGGCCCTTATAAAGGAGGTTTGCGTTTTCACTCAAGTGTAAATCTTAGCGCATTAAAATTCTTAGCTTTTGAGCAAACCTTTAAAAATAGTTTAACTTCACTACCTATGGGCGGGGGTAAAGGTGGAGCAGATTTTAATCCTAATGGAAGGTCTGATAATGAAATTATGCGCTTTTGCCAGTCTTTTATGTGTGAGTTATATCGTCATATTGGTCCAAATACCGATGTTCCTGCCGGAGATATTGGAGTAGGAAGTCGCGAAATTGGCTATCTATATGGTATGTATAAAAAATTGAAGAATGAATTTACCGGAGTATTTACCGGAAAAGGTAGAGAATATGGGGGTAGTCTTATACGACCCGAGGCAACAGGATTTGGTGCCATTTATTTTATTCGTGAGGTATTGGCTCTTCAAAATCAGTCATTATCGGGAAAAAAGATAGCAATTTCAGGTTTCGGCAATGTTGCATGGGGAGCGGTTACAAAGGCAGATGAACTTGGTGCCAAGGTAGTGACTTTATCAGGGCCTGATGGATATATTTATGATCCGGATGGAGTATCAGGAAAGAAAATAGAATTTATGCTATGGTTGAGAAATTCTAATAAAGATATTATTAAACCTTATGCCGATGAATTTGGCGTAGAATTTTTTCCCGGAAAAAAACCCTGGGAACAAAAGGTCGATATTGCTATTCCTTGTGCAATCCAAAATGAATTGAATGAAGATGATGCCAAACTCTTAATTAAAAATGATTGTAAGTTAATAGCTGAGGCTTCTAATATGGGATGCACAGCCGGAGCAGCAAACTTGGCGACTGAGAAAATAATTTTTGCTCCGGGAAAAGCTGTAAATGCCGGAGGTGTAGCAGTTTCAGGACTCGAAATTACGCAAAACAGCATGAGACTGGATTGGACACGCGAAGAGGTTGATGAAAAACTTAAACAAATAATGATTAATATACATAAGACCTGTGTTAAATTTGGTACTCAGTCTTCAGGCAAAGTTAATTATATGAAAGGTGCCAATATTAGTGGTTTTGTAAAGGTCGCTGAAGCTATGTTGGCACAAGGACTTGTTTAAAAGCTGAAGTCTTGCTTTAAACAATGAAGTTTAAAATTTTCTCTATTGCTTAGCAAATTGTTTTGTAAGCAAATCTTGTTAAATGATTGATACGCACGCACATATTTATGATCAGGCATTTGATGAAGACCGTAATGAGGTAATTAAAAGGGCAAAAGAAGTGGGGATAAATCAGATTTATCTTCCCAATATAGATAGTGAAAGTATTGGTCCTATGCTCGATACCGAATCAAGGTTTCCTGATATGTGTAAGGCTATGATGGGTTTGCATCCAAATTCAGTTAAAGACGACTATCACATTGAAATTGAGATAGTAAAGAAATGGCTGGCAAAAAGAGATTTTGCTGCTATTGGAGAAATTGGAATGGATCTCTATAGAAATGCAAAATATCGTAAAGAACAGGAAGAAGCTTTAACAATTCAATTAAAACTTGCTGTTGAATGCAATTTACCCGTTGTTATTCATACACGTGATGCATTCCCGGATATTTTTAAAGTTGTGGAAAAAGTTTATTCTGAAAAATTAAGAGGAGTGTTTCATAGTTTTACAGGAACTGTAGAAGATGCAAAGACTATATTATCCATGCCCGGTTTTTATATTGGTATTAATGGAGTTGTAACATTTAAAAACTCCACATTAAAAGATACCTTGCTGAAAATTGGTTATGATCGCCTACTTATAGAAACAGATGCACCATACCTTGCGCCTGTTCCTTATAGAGGAAAACGTAATGAGCCTGCCTTTTTGCTTAATGTTGTAAATTATTTGTCAGAAATATTCACTTTGCCAACAAGCGACCTAATACAACTTACTACCAATAATGCAAAGACCTTATTTGAAAAAGGATCAATGAAAATTTAATGGCAAGTGAAGAGAAACATGCTGTTTTTATTTCAAATTAATTACTATTGTAATAATTTTTTGTAATTTGCAAGCGCTTTAAGATACTACTTTAAGTTTTATAAGGATGTAAGTGTCTTATTTGCAAGAATTTACCTTATTGTCCTGAGATCCTGTAAATAATAATGATTAATTTCCCCGAGCCTATTATAAAAAGCAAATGTGTTTAAACAGAGTAGCTTACGCAAGTGTTTCAATGTTTTTTATTGAAAGTTTTAAAGCGATAGTAAGTGATAAATAGATTTAGTTAATATTATTAACAGTTAAATAAAGTAAAATCTGATACGAAATATTTGTTTTTCGCAATTGATACAATTATTTTTGTTTTTATTGTAAAAAAATAAACTCGTTGAGTATAAAACAAACCAATACAAATTTCAAATTTAGAATACATTATGAAAAAGCTAATAGCGTTTTTGGCAATTTTTGGGATGCTTAATTTTTTAAGTTCATCAGTTATTGTTGCTCAGGATTTCGAAACTGAAGCAAGTGAAATTGTAGAACAGGACGATGCTTACTTTGAAGAAGCAGAAGAACCTGTAACCGTAGAAGAAGAATTGGAGATGGTAGAAGAAAGAGGCCTTCACAAGGAAATTAAAGCTAAATTCATTGAAGGTGGAGCCATCTTTATGAGTTTTATTATTCTTAGCTTGATTCTTGGTTTGGCCATTTGTATCGAACGGATTATTTATGTTAATCTCGCCTCTACCAATAACAAAAAATTATTACAGAGTATTGAAGATGCTCTTCAAGATGGTGGAGTTGAGGCTGCAAAAGAAATATGTAGAAATACACGTGGTCCGGTAGCTTCGATCTTTTATCAAGGACTTTCCCGTTACGATGATGGTATAGAAATGATAGAAAAATCCGTTATTTCTTATGGATCAGTTCAAATGGGACTCTTAGAAAAAGGCCTTACATGGATTTCATTATTTATTTCAATTGCTCCTATGCTTGGTTTCCTTGGAACCGTTATCGGTATGATTCAAGCTTTTGATAATATCCAAGCAGTTGGAGATATCTCAGCAACAGCAGTGGCAGGAGGTATTAAAGTTGCATTAATTACAACTGTAGCAGGTCTGATTGTTGCTATTATTCTTCAGATGTTCTACAACTATATTGTTTCAAAAATTGATAGTATTGTTACCTCTATGGAAGATGGATCAATTTCTCTTCTTGATATTCTGGTAAAATACAATACCAAAAAATAAGACTTAATCATGGATAAACTTTCAAAGATTTTAAACCTTGTCTTATACGCTTTATTAGCTGTTACACTGGTGCTGACCGGATTGTTCTATTTTGGAGGAGAAGTTGAAGGAGCAGCACATCATACACCCGTATATACCGAAAGTATTATAAACTGGGGAATAATTTTAGCAATAAGCACAGCAGGAGTAATTGTTATATTTGAGATTATAGGACTGATCTTACAACCTAAAAATGCTCTAAGGGCCCTAATATCGGCTGCAGTTTTAGTTGTATTGGTGCTGATAGCATATAGTATAAGTGATGCAACACCGCTGGTTTTACCTGGATACGATGGCTCTGATAACGTAGCATCAATGCTTCTGCTAACCGATACTTTAATATATATAATGTATTTCTTGCTTGGAATTGCCGGAGCAACGATTATATATACTGAAATATCGAAAATGTTCAAATAGGTGAATTTTAACCTGTAAGGATTACAGACACAAGGAAAGACCTAAGTGTCGTTAATAAAAAAACAAACTTTTTTTTATGTCTAAAAGAGAAATACAGGAAATCAATGCCGGCTCAATGGCAGATATTGCCTTCCTGCTTTTGATTTTTTTCCTTATGTCAACTACATTAGATACTGATATGGGACTTGGTAGGTTGTTGCCTCCACCTGTACCGCAGGATGAAACACCACCACCACCTATACAGGAACGTAATGTATTTGAAGTTTTGATTAATGCTCATAACCAATTGCTTGTAAAAAAACAATCAATGGACTTGAGTCAATTAAAAGAAGCGGCTAAGGAATTTATTCAGAATCCACATAATCTTGAATCTCTGCCAAGAGTTGAAATGGTTGATGTCCCATATTTTGGAGTTGTCCCTGTCACAAAATTGCATGTGATATCGCTGCAAAATGATAGAGGCACGCAATACCAAACATACCTGGCAGTACAAAATGAGTTGCAAGCTGCATACAATGAACTTAGAGATGAGATTAGTAAAAGGCAGTTTAACAAATTATTTAGAGAGTTGGATTCAGATCAACAAGCTGCAGTTCGTATGATATATCCGCAAAGAATATCTGAAGCTGAACCACGAAATTACGGAAAAAAATAGAGACAGATGGCAAAGTTCAAAAAGAGAGAAAAAAGTGGCTTAGGAGCACTTAATACTGCTTCACTGCCTGATATTGTGTTTATGTTGCTTTTCTTTTTTATGGTTAGTACTTCAATGAAAGAAGTTGACCTTAGACTGATGGTTCAAACTCCGGAAGCTACAGAAATTGAAAAGCTCGAAAAGAAATCATTGGTGACATATATATATGTCGGGGTACCTATGCGCCAATATCAAAGCCTACACGGTACTGAACCAAGAATTCAACTTAATGATCAGTTTGCAACGGTCGATGATATTCAAAATTATATTTCTCAAGAAAGAGAATCTATGAAAGAAAATGAAAGACCATTGATGACTGTTTCTATTAAAGCAGACCATAACTGTCCCATGGGAATAATTACTGATATTAAACAGGCCCTGCGTACAGCTCAGGCCCTGAAAATAAATTATTCATCACGCTATGTAGATAGATTATCTTATAATTAAATAATTTAATCAAAAATTTAAAGAAAGCTGTCTCAATAGGACAGCTTTCTTATTTTAATGTACCCAAAACATCATGCTATAAGAGTTTCGGGTTTCGAGTTTCGAGTTTTGGGTTCACGCAAAGGCCGCAAAAATCAATTACGAATTACGGGGTCGTTGAGCGGAGTCGAAACGCACGAATGATTTTCACGCAAAAGCCGCAAAGTTTTTAATGTACTCAAAGCATCTTGCTTTGAGAAAAGACAGGGAGTATCCAAATTAATACTTACACACTTTAGGGGGATAGTGGCGGTAATTTGATTTTTCCACTATAATTCTTTAATATATAACGCCCCAACTGCTCCACGTTTAAATAAAGATATGACTAGGAACAGATACTACACCCTTTCAGGGCTAAGATTGGTGGGGTATGCTTACATAGGGCTACGCTTCGCTTCACCCTAACCTGTCCCGCCGAGGCTTGCCGAATGCGGGATGCTAGGGACTTACGCCCTTTCAGGGCTAATTAAAAGTCTAATTAACTAATCACTCATAATTTATAATTTATAACTTTTAACTAAACCCCAAACTCCAAAACTCGAAACTCTAAACTCGAAACGGACACGACATGTCATATCTCTACAATCACTGTTTACTGATGACTGATAACTGATGACTGTTTACTGATCATTGTTTACTGATGACTGATAACTGATGACTGTTTACTGATCATTGTTTACTGATGACTGATGATTGTTTTGCTAAAATCCTATCAGGCGATACGCAAGAGAAAACATCAGGGATTTGCTTTTTCTATTAAGTTCTGTTTTTGAAATATCATTTATTCCCCATGAATATCTGACATCAAAATTAAAACGTGAAAATTCGATTCCTGCACCAGCTTGAAAATTCCAGTTGATTTCTTTTAAATTATCTTCTTTCCAAGAAATATCTGAAAGTGCAGATTCTAAAATTGATGATTTGTCCTTTACTTTTATTGAAGCTGCCGGTCCGGCAAGACCGTATAGATTAAAGGCTTTTAGATCTAAGATTTTTAGGTGAGCAAGAATTGGAATATCCCAAGTATATAGTGATAGTTTTTCTTGATAACTGTCTTCAACTAATTGGAAATCTGTCGTTCCTTTTATTTTGGCATAATATAATTCTGGTTGGAGATATAAATTTCCAATCAATCCAATGCGTGAATAAGCCCCTATCTGATAGCCACTTTTAAAATCATCTTTAGCTTTTTTAAAAGTATATTCACTCCAATTCTGGAAAAAATTATGACCATTACCTGTATCAAATGTCGTTGAATTATATCCTGCTTTAATTCCAAGCTGAAAACGGTCTTGGGCAGATAATGAGAGGCAGGAGAAAAATAGTAAAATAAAAAATAAAAAACCGGTCTTTTTCATATTTAAAGTATTAGATAACTAAAGTATAAACGTATTATTTATGATCTTTATTTTGCAAAAACGGTGCCAATTGTTCTCTGTTTTTTTTTATTACAATGAAGAATTTGGCTTTGCAGCCTTATAAAATCCACTAAACTGTGATAAAATTAGATGAATGATTTGTATTGAGAAAAGCATTTTAAGAAATTTACAGGCTCAATGTGTTGCTGTATTTTATGATTTGGGTTTTATTAATTAGTATATTTTTTTGCTTTACAGAGAGCTTTACACAAACAAATCAAGAACAGTTTGTTATTAGCGGCTATGTTAAAGACGGGCAAAACAACCGGGTTTTGCCTGGTGCAACTATTGTGGTAGTTGGCACATCCAATGGTGGCGTAGCAAATTCCAATGGTTTCTTTTCTATAAGCTTACCAAAAGGGGATTATTTTTTGAATTGTACTTTTTTAGGTTATGAAGAGCTGGAGAAAAGTGTTGATTTGCAAAAAGATATTGACATTAATTTCGTACTGCAACCGGGCTCACATAAATTAAGTGAAGTAGAAATTTTGGGTTCCGGACGTGAAGAACAAATTAGGGATCCTGTTTTGGGTGTCGAACGTATTGATGCAGCTACTATCTATCGTATTCCTGTATTATTTGGCGAAGTTGACCCTTTGAAAGTTTTACAGTTTTTGCCCGGTATTTCTGCTTCAGGAGAAGGAAGTAGTAACTTTTCAGTCAGAGGAGGAAGTCCCGATCAGAATTTATTGTTGTTCGATGATGCCATTTTATATAATAGTGGCCATTTGCTGGGTTTTTTTTCAATATTTAATAATGATATTATAAAGGAAGTAAAGGCTTATAAAGGTGATATCCCTGCCAGAACGGGCGGACGTTTATCATCGGTTATTGATGTGAAAAGCAGAGATGGAGATATGCATAATTATTCAGGTGTTGCCGGCTTAGGTCTTATTTCAAGTCGCCTATCAATAGAGGGACCTGTTATTAAAGAGAAATCCTCATTTTTACTTGCCGGCCGCCGAACTTATCTTGATATGTTTTTACCCCTGTCACCTAATAAAGCGATTCGTGATAACAAACTTTATTTTTATGATTTTAATTTAAAATGGAATTATATTTTAAGTGAGAATGATCGCTTATATCTGAGTGTTTATAATGGTAGAGATGTTTTTGGCAATGAAATGGGAGGAATGGATTTTGGCAACCGTTCTTTATCAATAAAATGGAATAAAACGTTTAACCCCAAATTGCTTAGCAATCTCGTTTTTGTTAGCAATCGTTATGATTATTATCTTGGATCGTCGGGTGAAGCTTTTCAGCAAATTGACTGGCGCTCAAAAATTTCAGACTTTGGTTTGCAATATGGATTTTCATGGCATTATGCTGAAGGAGAACAAATTGATTTTGGCCTGCAAACATTATTTCATTCTATCTTGCCGGGTGATATTTCTTCTTCTGATCTGACTGCTACAGTTACAGAATTTAAAGTGCCAAAAGCATTTTCCTTAGAACATGCCTATTATATGAGTCAAATTCGGCGTTTTAGTGATATCTTAACTTTAAGATATGGCTTTCGTGTCTCCATGTTCCAAAATATAGGGTCAGCAACAAGTTATAATTTTGATGAGCAATTTAATGTTATCGATACTTTGCATTACAAAAGAGGTGAAATATTTAACACATATATGGGATTTGAACCAAGAGTGGGCTTGTCGTGGTTGTTAACACCCGATCTGGTAATTAAAGGAAGCTATTTAAATACCCGTCAGTATATTCATCTCGCAGGTAATTCAAACAGCTCAACTCCCTTAGATATATGGTTTACCAGTAGCCCTAATATAAAGCCACAAAAAGGCAATCAATTTTCAATTGGAATATTCTATGCTGATGATAGTGAAAAATGGGAACATTCGCTTGAGCTATACTATAAACGAGGAAGAAATGCCATTGATTTTAAGGATCATGCCAACTTGATGCTTAATGAAGTACTCGAAGGAGAGGTGAGATCGGGAAAATCAAAAGCAAGAGGTTTAGAGTGGATGACACGTTATGAAGACGGACCATTTAGTGGATGGCTTGCATTTACATGGTCGAGGTCTAAAAGACAAAGCAAATGGATAAATGAAGGAAATTGGTATTTGTCACCTTTTAATAAGACCTATGACTTGGCTTTGGTTTTAAATTATATGATTAATGAGCGTATAAATCTATCAGGAAATTGGGTGTATTATACAGGAGTTCCTGTAACATTGCCGGTAGGAAGATTTGAGTTTCAAGGGAATGTGTTCCCTGTTTATCCCTCACGAAATGAGGAACGAATGCCTGATTATCATCGTATGGATGTCTCTATGGAAGTGAAAAGCAAAATGAATCTAAAAAGAAAATGGCAGGGTGCATGGAGCTTTTCAGTTTACAATCTTTATGGTAGAAAAAATCCATGGTTAATTGATTTTATAAATAATGAAGAAATGGATTATTATATCAGGCAAGCAGAAATGACTTATTTGTTTTCAATAGTACCTTCTGTTTCTTACATAATAAGATTTTAAAGATCTAATCATGATTAAAGTGTTTGCAAAATATAAATTTACAGCTTTCCTGCTAATTAGTCTTATTGGAATTTCAGGATGTACAGAAATAATTGATATGGATTTGAGAACAGGAAAGGAACAATTAGTAGTGGACGGAATATTAAGTAATGAGTTTAAAATTAATTATGTCTATTTGACAAAATCAGCACCTTATTTTATGAATAAACCTGCAATTCCGGTTGAAGGAGCAAGAGTGAAAATTAAATATGATGATGAGGATTTTTATTTAAGGGAATCATTAGAGTTTCCGGGTTTTTACCTTGCTGATCCCGAACGTTTTTTGCCAAAGCCCGGTGTTGAATATAAGCTTGAAGTTAACAAGGTTGATTTGGAAGACAATGAGAATAATTTAAGCTATACTGCAACGGCACTTATGCCGTCAGTTGTTAAAATAGATTCTGTAAGTCTTACTTTGCAAAAAGATTTTGAGTTTTGGCAGATGATGGTGTGGTTTCAAGATCCGGGTGAAGAGGAACTTTATTATCTGTTTCGTGTGAGACAGGGAAATTATTATATAACAAATAAAGTAAGAGACTGGACAGTAACGAGCAATCATCTTTTTAAAGGGAAATATGTAAATGGTTTATGGATACAAAATTTAAATGCTTCAGATAATCAATCTCGTTTTAATGATGGAGATATTATAGTTTTGGAAATGGCAAGTATCTCAAAAACATTTTTTGATTTTATAAATGCCTTGCAAAGAGAAGAAAGTGCGAGTAATTCAACCTTCGGCAGCCCTCCTTCAAATATCCCCGGAAATATTAATAATAATGCCTTAGGAATATTTACAGCAATTGCAGTGGATACTATGAGTCTTGTGTTTGATTCAGCTATACATAATCAATGAAGCTTTGAGCCTATAATATTGAAAAACTCCCCCCTGGTAGCATGATTGTTAAGAAAGGCACCGGTGAAATCAGAAGTTGTAGTTACTGAATGTTGCTTTTGAACACCACGCATTTGCATGCATAAATGTTGGGCTTCTATTACAACTGCCACTCCTAAAGGATTGAGTGTGTTATCAATGCATTCTTTTATCTGGGTTGTAAGTCTTTCCTGTACCTGCAACCTTCTTGCAAAAGCTTCTACAACACGGGCTATCTTGCTTAAACCGGTGATGTGATGGCGTGGTATATATGCTACATGAGCCTTGCCAAAAAAAGGCAGTAAATGATGCTCACATAATGAATATATTTCAATATCCTTAACAACAACCATTTGACGGTATTTCTCACGAAACATCGCCGAACGAATTATTTCATCCGGTTGCATATTATAACCTTGAGTAAGAAATTGCATTGCCTTGGCAATTCTTAGGGGAGTTTGCACAAGACCTTCACGCTGTGTGTCTTCACCTAAGTGCTCAAGTATCTTTTTATAATGCTTGGATAACTGATCGGTTATTTCATCATCATATGATTCAGTTTTCATATATCCATTTTCACTGTTTAAAGTAAATTCCATTTTAAATAAATTCTTTCCAAATAATTATTAATAATGTGGCTTATATTTTCTTGTTAAGAAAATATACCGAGATCATTATTTCTTTTGTTATGACTTAGCCGCCTGTACAAAGGTTCTTACTTCTTAAATAAGTGTAATAATGATGACTTGAATGCTTACGACTTCTGATATACTAAGTTATAAATCAATAATTAAATCATTTAAAGGACGCTTGGGAACAAAATGAACTCCTTTTTCATTACGGTAATATTTTATTTTCCCTTCTTTTGCAGTTTCAATAACTACTTCCTCCTTAGGTTTACCTAGAGCTATAACCTGAATTATTTTAAAATGTTCAGGAATATTTAAGGCCCTCGCCAATACTAATCGTTCAACTGACCCTACAATGCAACCCCCTAAGCCCTTTTCAACAGCTCCCAACAAAATACTTTGTGCCGCAATTCCTTCATCACAAAAATAAATATCTGATATACGTTTGTCATTTAACATGACGAGATAAGCTGAAGGACGTTCACCTTCGGCCGGACCGTCCCAATCTTTTAAATATCCGGCCCACGAGAGACAAGGAAATATTAAGGCGTTTTTTTTAGCTGTATTGGAAATAATATACTTAATGGTTTGAGCATTACGGGCTGATGGTGACAAGCGCGCCAGATCAATTAATTCCATGAGAGTTTCGATAGACACAGCTTCGTTTTCATAAAAACGACGAACACTCCTGCTTTTTGTTATTAGTTCTTTTAAATAGCTCATAAATTATTTTTTGATTGTTGATGATTACAGGCTAACAAATTTAGTAAAAAATTGCGTTCTTCGATGACTTAATTCTTTAATATACTAATCTGCTAATTATCACATCAACTAATCTGCTAATCTGCTAATTCGTTGTAATCGGTCAAAAACCCCTCAGTCCTTCGGACAGCTCCCCTTAAAAAGTGGAGCAGTTTTCTACCGAGCGATGCAATCCTACGGATTGCGATTAGCCAGGCTCCAGCTCAATCCTGCGGATTTCTACGACTTTAATATCTTCGCGGTCTTTGCGTGACCTAATCTTTGCGGTCTTTGCGTGAACCCAAAACTCACAACTCAAAACGGATATATCATATAAGATAAAGACGCACGGCAGTGCGTCTCTACATTGTCAATCATTTTTACTGTTTAATGTTAATTGATAATTTTTCCTTGTTAATTGTTTACTGATAACTGATAACTGAGATGCTTTGGGGACATTAAAAAAAAGCTGTCCTTGTGAGACAGCTTTTTTTTGTGATTTGATATAATGTTTTTATACTTTTTTAAATTTAGGCCTTAAACCTGCGAGCAACCTCGTCCCAGTTAACTACATTCCAAAATGCAGCAATATAATCAGGACGGCGATTTTGATATTTAAGATAATAGGCATGCTCCCAAACATCCAAACCTAATATTGGAGTTCCTTTAACTTCAGCAACATCCATAAGAGGATTGTCTTGATTAGGGGTCGAGCTGACAAGCAACTTATCACCTTGTTTTACTAACCATGCCCATCCTGAACCAAACTGACCGGCTGCAGCACTTGCAAATTTCTCTTTGAAAGAATCGAAAGAACCAAAATCCTTTTCAATGGCAGAAAGTAAAGCTCCTGAAGGTGACCCGCCACCATTGGGACCTATAACTTTCCAGAAAAGACTGTGGTTGAAATGCCCACCACCATTGTTTCGTACCTTTGCTCCTAAAGTGGAAACCTCAGACATGATTTCTTCTATGCTTTTGGAAGCAGTAGCAGAACCTTCAATGGCTGCATTTAAATTGGCAATGTAGGCTGCATGATGTTTGGTATGATGGATCTCCATAGTAGTAGCATCAATGTGAGGCTCTAATGCCTTGTAATCGTAATCTAATTTTGGTAATTCGAAAGCCATAATTTTGAATTTTTAAATATTTGACAATTTTAGTTTAATTTACTCATATAATAATTAAAAAACAAACAGATATATGAAATGTTCAATTGTTCCTTGTTCAACACTTAAATGAGTTATTTACTATTGTCAACTACTATTCTCAATATTTCCAATACCACTAATAAATTAACGGCTTTTCTAAACTTTTTCCTCATAATGCTCGTATGAAAGATTATGATTAAGAAAAAATTTTATTAAACATAATTTTAAAGAGCATTTCCCAAAAGATATTAAGCAACTTAATATAATTCAAATTTCTGATGCTTGATTTATCTTATTGTTGTTAATGCCTCTATTAGTGGTTTTGAACTTGGGTCTTATAAATTTTACTGAATTTTAGATGAATTTTAAAAGTGTTTTTAAATTTCGATATTTTGTTGTCCTCCTGGTATTTCTTGTAGGATATTTAAATAGCTTTTCTCAAAGTGCCGGAGATATCCATCAATATGTTTGTAGAGGAGGAGAGCGACTTTTTAATTTAAGCGGAACTAATCCCGGCTACGTACGTTGGCGTGTGGAAAATAAAACACAGAACACTTTTGTTTACCATACAACAAATGAAGCATCATATACTTTTACTATGCCTGATTCAGGGGATGATGTTTTTGAAGTTTATGCCGAAACTCGTAACAGTCTATCATCCCCATGGCAGAAAGCAAATGGCAGTGTTGTAATGTATCCTTATGATATGCCCAATGCCTTTATTAATCCTTCAGGAGAGCATGAGTTTTCGGGTAGCCAAACTTTAAATGGACAATTAGATGGATCTGTACCTATTTCCATAACACCAATTAAACCTTTGGAATTAAAATATGAATGGCGACGCGATGGAGAACTTGAAGAAGAAGGAAGTGGGCATTTCAATACATACTATGCTTCACAAAATGGCTATTATACTTTTAAGGTTTATGATGTTAATGAGCGGGTGTCGGGTTGTTCTTCTACTTCAGCTGCTACCCTTTTAGTAAACAATTCAACGGAAAACTTTCCTGTTTGTGAAGGAAGCTTTATAAAAGGAGACATGCTTCTTGATTTATTTAATCTTGATCAAGAAGAAAAAACAGGAGGTGAATGGACAGTAACTGATGGATTGACTTTTTCTGATACAAAGAATTCAAATTCTGTTATAAGTGGTTTTGTACAAGGAAATAATTATAGTATAAAATGGCAAAAAGATCCAAGACGCAGTTACTCCTTTAATCTTAATGCTGGAGTTGGTCAACTTATAGGACTTAGAAACGAATCAGGTAGCACTTCGGCTGTGATATTATGTGATGATGATCATGCCTTTTCTGTTGTGCCGGCTGGTGACAGTCATACTTTTGCATATAGAAAATCTTCCGGTAAAAGTATTGTACTCGTTGAAAACACTTCTGCATCAACTTATACTTTTATACCTCCTCAAGCGGGCGAAGTTTATGAGATTTATGCCATAGTAAAGAGGGCTGATTGTTTTTATGAAACAAACACAATAGAGATATCCAAAGATGAGGATATTGAAATTCGTGTAGAAGGTGATCATTCTATTTGTGAGGGTAATCATAATTTCAGGTTTAAAGTGGTGCCCTACGACTCTTATTATTCATATTCGTGGGAAAAAGACGGAATGGAAATTGCTACAGGTGAATATGTAGATGTTTCCACTAATGGAGAAGGTAATTATACTGTTACTATCACTGGTTGTGGTGACGTAGAATATACATCAGAACCTGTTGAGGTGGCTGATTATTCTTTATCGGCTGCTATAAATTCAAGTTCCGGTTTAACTTTATGCAACAGCAGTTCTTCTGTTCTTCTTAATGGAAGTTCTTCTTCTTATAAAAATTTGAATTACCGATGGTTGTACAATAATGATGAGATTTTAGGTGAAGGGTCCGGTTTATCGCCATGGAATGCTGAAAAACCCGGGATGTATGAATTCATGGTGATTGAAGAAGGAAATCCCTTATGCTATGCTGTTTCTAATCAGGTAAATATTGAGCAAGTAGATATTTCACTTAGGGGGTTTTATGCAAACGGTGCTACATCCTTTTGCGGACATACAATGGCTTCTGTTACTTTAGAAGCTGCATTAAAGGGCTCATCCGATAAAATTACTGTAGTTATTACTAATTTAGCAAACAATACTTCTCAAATAGTGGTGTTAAATAGTGAGGAGGCTGCGACTATCGATTTAGGGTTAATAAGTGCTTCTACTACTTTTAAAATCACTTCTGTTTCAGCTGCAGGTTGTTCTTTGCCTCCATCGGAAATCAATCTGATACCGGAAATCTCTTATGTCAGGGATGCTAATCCCTTAGTTTTCAATATTACCGGTGACAATGAATGTGGTTTTGGAACTATCGGACTACTATCTTCAGAGGTAGGAGTTGATTATTTCCTTTATAAAGATGGGGAATATGCCGAAAAGAAAGTTTTGGGAGCAGGTAACCAGTTTAGTTTTGCAGAATCGGTTCCACATGGAATTTATACCGTAAAGGCAGAAAAAAGCGGATGTGAGAACCTGATAGATATGAGCGGTGAAATTACAATTTATGAAGAACCTCTAACAAATCAGGATATTATATTTACAGGTGGAGGTTGTTCCGGTAATTCACATACATTTAGAATTGAAAATGCAGAATCTGATGTAAAATATTCTCTTTATAGGGATGGTGTAAAACACTTATCTCTCGGAAATTCCAATATTATCGAATTTGCTGGTATCACAGAGCCTGGAATTTATACTGTTTATGCTACAAGAGGTAGCTGTAATAAAAAATTTGATGGGGATTTCAAAATTAGTAAAAGTCCCGATCAGCAAGTGATAGTTGATGCTAGGGGTTGTGAAGGAACACCTTTATCTATTCGACTTGAAAATTCAGAAGTTGATTTTCATTATTATGTTAATGATGAGCCTGACGGAACAGGCAATAGAATAAGGATTTCACCAGGTGATGGGGGACCGATATCTTTTGATGGAATTTCTGATGCAGGAATTTATTCAATTGAGGCAGTTAATCCCGGAACCGGATGTGAACTTATTTTTGATGAAAATATTGTGGTACATCCCAAACCAGATTTGACCTATACTCTTTCAACAGTTAGTGATCCCGTTTGTGGAAATTCAAATCATACTTTTACTTTATCAAACTCACAAAGTGGAATCAAGTATAGATTATATAGAGATAACTATGATTTAAAGGTGGATGAGAAAGAAAGTAGTACAGGAGGTCCTATAAGCTTTTACCCCCAGCCAGTTGTAGGCAAATATTTTGTAACAGCCGATAATAATGGTTGTGAATATAAAATGGAGGATGAAGGATTAACAATTAATCCTGTACCAACAAAATTAGAGCTTATAGGAGCTAATGTTTGTGATGGAGAAACTGTAGTAATTTCTATTGCCAATCCGCAACCGGGTGTTCGATATGAACTTTTACAGGATGGAAGTGAATATCAAGCATCATCATATAGTGGCCCAAGTGGTGAAATTACATGGAGTGGACCGTTTCAGACAGGGATTTATACTGTTAGAGGTAATATAGAAGGCTGCATCACTAATATGGATGGAGATGTTCGTGTTAACGCCTTGCCATCTAATGTTTCAATTAATGGCTTAGCATCTGATTATTGCGAAGGAACAGGCAACGTTTCGTTTAGTGGATATCCAATAACAGGAGGAAAAGAATGGATTGTGAAAGAATTTGAACCGATACCCGGCTGGTTTTATGATGGTGGCAATCATACTGCTTCAATTGATGTTGATGGTGCTTTAGGTGCATCAGGTCCCGGATCATATACGATAATTTATAAATATACTGACCCTGATAACGGATGTATCAATACTGCTTCACAAGTTGTTAATTTCCATCCCGATATTAATGATGATCTCAATTTTAAATATCGCTTTAGTGGTAGTTCACCATGGGAAAGTTTTGATAGTGCTACCCCCTTAATCCTTTGTCAGGATATGGATCCAATAGATTTGCAGGCAGTGTTTCAAGATGGTAATCTTATTGATGACGGATATTTCTATTCTTTAAGTAGTGGATTGGTAAACACAGGAAATGGCAGAGCAACATTTAATCCGGATATTGCCGGTGTGGGTTTGCACAATATTCAATATACCTATACAGATGCTAATGGTTGCAGCGGTTCTGTAAATTACCAAATTCAGGTAGGGGTAGAACTGGAATTCATTAACCTTGATGCCTTATATTGTATTGATGATCCTGAGTTTACTATTAGCGCTCAAGCTCTCGATCCTTCTTCACCTCCCGGAGGTAAATTATCTTTGTTCAAAGAAGATAACCCTGATTTTGTTATATCAGATGATCAAACATCAGTTCCAAATCCAGTTAGTCCGTCTTTAGATATTAATCCATCAAGTATTGGTCCGGGCACTTATACTTTTGAATACATATATGAAACCGGTAGTGATGATAATTATTGTGCAAATATTATAACAAAAAAGGTTGTAATTCCTGAAAATCTTGCAGCTGACTTTGTTACTGAATCGGGTGCTACCCAGTTTTGTGAAAATCAAATCAGCGTAAAATTAATCCCTGTCCAGCCCGGAGGGAAATTTACAGGACAGGGAGTTTCTGCTAATGTTTTCAGTCCTTCAGTTGCAGGTTCGGGAGCTCATGAAATTACTTATACAATTAATACAGCCGGATGCTTCGAATCATATACAACTACTTTGACTGTTGTTGAATTGCCTGAAATCTTTATTAGTGGACTTGATCAAGAATATTGTGAAAATGAAGAAGCCTTTACCATAGAATCAAATTTAGACGATGGCGATTTAGGTATAATAACATTTAGTTCAACTTATAATGGCCTTGGTATATCTCCAATTACAGATAATGGAGATGGAACAGCAATTTTTGATCCCTCAAAAGTTGGAGTCGGAATTTATGATGTTAGGATGAAATATGTGGATCCTGTTTCCGGATGTGTTGCAGAAGTAACACAAAGAGTGGAATTATTTGCTGTTACTTATGTTAATTTTGATGACAACCAGCCGGGTGACAGCTTCGAATATTGCCAAAATATCGGGGAAGTATTATTTTCTGCCAATTTAGGAAGCGGAGCAACAGGAAGTGGGGTTTTTGCGTTATCCGGTGGCTCAGCTTCAGCCTTAGATAATCATGGAAACAATACAGCTACTTTAGATCCTGCCTTATTAGTACCGGGCAATTATAAAATAAGCTTTTTATATCAAAATGCTAATGGCTGTACCTCTTTTAGAGAAAAAGAATTAGTTGTTTATAGCTCTCCAACTGTTTATGAAGTTCAGGGAGGTGGTGCCTACTGTATTAATGGTTCGGGAGTGGATGTTTCTTTGAGTGGTTCACAAACGATTGTGAATTACGAGTTATTGTTGGAAGGCTTGCCTTTTAACCCTCCAATAACTATGGATGGATCAGGTGGTTCTATTGAATTTTCGGGACTTACAACCGAAGGGACCTATACCATTAATGCAATAAATAAAACTTCCGGCTGTGAGTCTCTGATGAATGGAGCTGTAACAGTAAAAATTAATGAGCTGTCTTTGCTTGTCCAAAACATACAAAATGTTTTATGTAAGGGAGCTAGTGATGGTGAAATTCAGCTTGTTGCTTCAGGTGGTTCTGCTCCCTACACTTACACTTTATATGACTTTAGTGGAAGTAACATTATAGATGCAAATAATACAGGAAATTTCAACAATTTAGGCGAGGGTACTTATTATGTTGAGGTGGAGGATGCTATAGACTGTAAGATAAGCGCACTGAAAAAGGTGAAAATAACAGAACCTTCAACTCTTATTTCTGTTGTTGCATCATCTTCTCCTGTTGGATGTATGCCTTGCACTGTCGGATTTGATTGTGAAGGCTCTGCCACTCTATCAGTTAGTGGAGGTAGTCCTTATTCTGATTTAATAAGTTTCCCAACAGCTTATGATATAGAATGGCGTGATTCCGGAAATATTATTATAGGAAATGGTTTGTCCATTACAAACAAGCCTGCCGGAGAGTACCACTACCTTGTGAAAGATGCCAATGGTTGTGAGGCTGATGGTAGCATTGAAATTGAATCTTTAGATCCGATAATTGTTACTGTTGATGGATATGATGATGTTTCTTGTTTTGGTGATAATACAGGACAATTTCATGTAAGTGCCACCGATGGAGATGCAAATGCCGAATATGAGTTTTCTAAGGATGGAGTTTCTTGGCATGCTGCAAATAGTGGTGCTGATGCCATGATATTTGCAAATTTATATGCCGGTACTTATACTGCTTATGTAAGAGATAAATCTTACCCAAGATGCATAGCAACATCAGATCCTATTGTTATTCATCAACCGGCTGAATTGACCCTTGCTCTTCATTCAAAAGATAATGTTACTTGTTATGGCGGCAATAATGGTGAGATTAGTGTAATGGCTCAGGGTGGCGAAGGTTCTTACGAATATTCTATTGATAATGGAGCATCATGGCAGACGTCCAATGAGTTCGAGAATCTTAGTGCAGGAACTTATAATATCTTTGTTCGTGATGACAATGCTTGTGTTTCTCAACTGTCGATTGTTAGTATTTCTCAACCTGAAAAACTACAAGTGTTTGTAGAAGATAAAGAAAATAGTTCTTGCTTTGATACTGATGATGGACGGATAAAAGCAAAAGCTACAGGAGGTTCAGGAAACTATTCATATTCTTTAGATGGATCTGCTTGGCAAACAAACGATTTATTTGAAAATCTTGAGGCAGACATTTATCAGCTTAGAGTTCGCGATGTAAATGATATTGCATGTATTAGTTCTATCATAAATGTTGATATTGATGAACCTGCAGAGCTTGAGCTTATCGAAGATCTTAATTCTCATAAGGATGTTGATTGTCACGGTGGCAATAATGGGTCCTTCAGGGTAACAGCAAGTGGAGGATCGGGATCTTATGAGTTTTCACTTGATAATAGTACTTGGCTTAGCAACAATACAGCTTATTATGTTTTTTCCAATCTTGAGGCCGGAGATTATAGTGTTTGGGTTAGAGAACAAGGAAATATTTCTTGTAGCTCTGAAATTGATAATCCAATTAGCATCACAGAACCCGATAAAGTTCTTAGTATTACTGGCGCAGTCCTTAATAATATAGAATGTTATGGTGAGCATAGCGGAAGTATTACTCTTACTGTTGAAGGAGGGAATGATGCTTCACCATATTCTTATAAATGGTGGCGACAATTAAGTAGTGGAGAATGGAGTTTGCTTGGTGCTGCAAATAACGGAATAACAGCATCACCGGACAATCTTCAGGCAGGAACATACAGGGTAAATGTGAGTGACATAAAAGGCTGTAGTGTAGAAGAAACTTATGTTTTAACACAGCCTGTTTCAGAATTGGAAGTAAATCTGATTTCGGTGCAGCATGTAACAGCCAATGGAGGCAATAATGGGACCTTGTCAATTGGAATTTCAGGAGGTACAGGAGGATATGACATTGTTTGGAGTGGTATAGATGCCAATAATAATTCTATCGGAGGTTTGCCTGCAAATCAGACCGATTTAAGCAACTTGATAGCAGGTGTTTATACTGCAACTGTTAGCGACGCGAATAATTGTGCCAAGTCTTTGGAGATTGAAATACTTGAACCCGGACATCCTTTGCAAATACATGTCGAAGACTTGGTTCATCCTTTATGCTTTAATGATAATACAGGAGTTTTAGAATTACGAGCTACAGGAGGAACTTATCCTTATGTTCTTACATTAACATCTTCATCAGGGATAGAGATCAGTCCATCATTAGTCGGGAACATTTATAATTTTAGCGGCTTGCAGGCAGGATATTATCATGCCCTTCTTGTTGATTCAAATAATGAAAGTGAAACTATATCCAATATTGAAATCATTGAGCCTCATGGATTAAAACTACATATTAATCATCCTGTTAAGGATGCCTCATGCTTTGGAACTGAAGATGGTCAGGTAGTATTTAATGCTTCAGGAGGAACTCCCGAATATAAATTTACCTTGTTCCCCGATAAGGGTCCTTCTAAAATTTTAACTGCTCTTGATGATGCAAATCAGGATTTTGATAATTTAAAAGCCGACAGATATCTCTTAATGGTGGAAGATAATAATGCATGCTTATCTTCTGTAGAAGAGTTTTTTGTGCAGCAACCTGATGAGATTAAAATAACTGGAGTCTCTCAAGACATCACTTGCTTTGGTGCCAATGATGGTTCTATTGATGTGGAAATTACCGGTGGACGCGGTAATGTTCCATATTATTATAATTGGTATGAAATAAATCAGCCGACAATTTCCGTAGGAGGTGCATCTTCGGTAAGTTCATTGCCTGCCGGTGCCTATCAGTTGGAAATTATCGAAATGGAAGCCACTTCATGTGCGGCCTTGTCTGATGTTTTTGTTATTGCAGAACCTTCGGAAATAATTGTTGCAGTTGACGTTTTCGATGTTAATACATGTAAGGGAGATAACTCCGGACGCTTAGTGCTTAATATAACAGGGGGAGTCCCACCTTATGTAGTAGATTACGGGTCGGGCTCTGTTGTTGGGCAGGGACCATCGATTTATATTGAAAATTTAATTGCAGGAAACTATAATCTGAAGATAATAGATAATAATGGCAGCGGTTGTGAAATCAATGTTTCCGATAATATTATATCTGAGCCTTCCGAGTCGGTGACACTCCTTTCTCTCAACTATAATATTGATTGTGATGAAAATCAGATAAATTCCGGATCTGTTGCTTTTGAAGTTGCAGGAGGTATCATAGCTAATGGTTATGATGTAGTGCTCAAAAATTTAACAGAACCGGCAAAGCCTCCTTTTGGTATGACTATTTTGCCCGGTGAGATACAACCCGCCATTATAGATAATTTACAAGAAGGACAATATGAGCTTTCTATTCAAAATCGAAATATTGCAATAAGCAATGCCTGTCCTGCAATAGTTGAAAACTTTGAACTTAATCATATAAAAATAACAGGAGATATAAGTGATGCTGTTTGTGCAGGTGCTAATAATGGTGCTGTTAATATTGATATTTCAGGAGGAGTTGGACCTTTTACCTATAATTGGTTTAAAGATGGTGAGGCGTTTTCTGATGAACAGAATCTTAGTGGATTGAGTGCAGGAACTTATATTTTGGATTTATATGATGAGGGCCGTAATTGTACTGTTTCAGAATCTTTTGTAGTACAAGATGGTAAAACATTGGTAGTGGAAGCTTCTGTAACTCCGGTTTCATGTTATGGAGGCACTAATGGTGCTATTATTATAAATAATGTAAAAGATGCCACACCACCGCTGCAATATTATTGGGATGGAGTGTTGGGTAATGAATCCTTGACAGATTTATCGGCAGGAAATTATGAGTTACGCGTTGTTGACGGTGATGGATGTGAATATGTTCGTTCATTTAATGTAAGCCAACCAACTGCCATTGATTTTGATCTTTCTACTCGCTTGATTGATTGTGAGCCCTACAACAGGGTTATTGAAATAGAAAACCTTAATGGAGGCAATACTCCTTATTCAATAATATGGAGCGGACCGGGAAGCTTTTCCGTAGCAGGGGACAAAATGTCTGTTTCGGAAATTACAAAAGCAGGCACCTATAAAGTGATGGTTCGTGATCATAATGCTTGTGAAACTGAGCAATTTATTTCTGTCCCCGGTAAAATGGATCTTTCAGCCAAGGTCAGCCATATTAATTGCTTTGGTGGAGATGGAGGTATGATAGATCTGATAGTGTCAGGTGGCAGTGGAAATTATTTGTATGTTTGGTCTGAAGTTGGAAATGGATTTGTTGCTTCTTCGCAGGATTTAGATGGATTAAGCGCAGGTGTTTACAAGGTAATTGTTAGTGATCTAAATCAGATATGCGAAAATGATGCAGCAACTTATATTGAAGAGTTACAGCTTACAGTTTCAGAACCTGATCCTATTCAAATCAGTTATATAATACAACATCCTGAGTGCTCGGGTGATAATGGTGGAATTATTGAAATTACTGATATTACCGGAGGTACGGGAGCCTATACTTTAACTTGGGCGCCTGCATCAGCACAGGGAATTATTCAGGGACTCTTGCTGCAAAATAACTTAGAAGGTGGCGAATATACTCTTACTATAAGAGATGAGAATAATTGTCCCTTTATTCATAATTTTATAATAAACGAACCTGATCCTCTTTCTTTTGATTTGGATATCAGCGATAGCGATTGTGATGGTAATAACAGAGTTGAAATTACTAATCCTGAGGGAGGAAGTGGAATATATCGCTTTATATGGGCAGGGCCGGGAATTGATGCCGGATTTGAGGGTATGCTTCAAGAAAACCTCCCCGGTGGCGATTATAATATCATTATGATGGATGAAGGAGTGGCAGGATCCTGTTATATTACCAAGTCCTTTTCATTGATTAAACCTTTACAGGTTTCGTGGCAGATTACAGGTGAATCTTGCCCCGGCCGACAAGATGGAGCTATTGAGCTTGCTGTTGTTGGTGGCTTGGCTCCTTATTCCTACGAATGGGAAAGTATTGATGGCGGCCCGGTTGAATCCACAAATAGAGATCAGGCAGGTTTAAGGGCCGGAACTTATCAAGTTGTGGTGAGGGATGCCCGTGATTGTGAACTTCAATATGATATTGAAATTGATCAATTAAATAAAATTGAATTGGGTGCTGCCCTTAGTCATGTAAAATGTAAAGGTGAACTTACCGGTGCTATTAACCTAACAGTAAGTGGTGGATCTGGAAATTATAGTTACTCATGGAGTAATGGAAGCGATACTGAAGATTTGACAGGACTTGGTGCAGGAATTTATACGGTTGAAGTTACAGACCTTACTTTAGGATGCCTGACTTCGGCAACCTATACTATAAATGAGCCTGAAAATGTGTTGTCGGTAAATGCCGATATTACCCATGTAAGATGCAAAGGAATGGCTTCAGGAGCTATTGATATTGAAGTAAATGGAGGAACAGCGCCTTATACTTATCAATGGTCATCAACTTCCAATGAAAATGTGATAATTGGTTCACAAAATCAGTATGATTTGAGGGCCGGTATTTATGAGTTGCGTATCACTGATGATGCTTCCTGCGTTGGCCATTTTGGTCCTTATGAGGTTGAAGAACCTGTATTGGAGCTTGAGATCGGTTTAGTAGATGTGGCTCATGTGTCTGTTGTCGGTGGTGATAATGGGTTTATTGAAACTGTTGTTAGCGGCGGAGTTCATCAATATAACTATTATTGGGAGCTATGGAATGAACTTTCTGATGATTGGGAAAGCCTGCCGGGAAGTAATTACAAAAAAGAACAGTTAGTGGCAGGTTTATACAGAATAACCGTAATAGACGGAAATGACTGCCAAGCCTCATTGATACAGCGTATTACTGAGCCTGATGCCCTGCTTACCATTGATTTGCAGATCGATCATTCAGGTCCTTGCCACGGTGCAGCTAATGGATCAGCTGATATTCAAGTTAGTGGTGGAACCCCGATGATGCGCGAAGGCTTAGTTGGTTATTTGATCGATATCAAGGGTCCCGAAATGGATAATCTACATTATTCAACTGCCTTTACTTTAAACAATTTGTTGGCAGGTGATTATGTAATATCAGTTACTGATTCTCTTGGTGTTGTTGAAGAAACTTCCTTCACAATTAATGAGCCTGATCTGATGTTGATTGATGCCGAAATAGTTAATCATGTTACTTGTTATGGTGGGGCAGATGCTTCGGTTAAAGTAGCAGTTTCGGAAGGTTCTCCAAATACTGTACCCGGTGGTTATTATTATCAGATACAACTAATTGGTAGTGGTATAAATAGAGTTGTTACTACTAATGATGAATATATTTTTGAGGATCTTCCAGAAGGAGCATATACTATTCGCGTGTGGGATGATTATAATGGAGATGGCTTGTTCGATATAAATTACGATTGTATGCATATCGAATACCTGACAATAAATCAGCCGGAGGCATATGTAGTGTTGAGTGTTGTTACAGGTGATGAGGTTCTTTGTGAAGGTATGCTTCCTCAATTGCAGCTTATTATAAGTAATTGGGATGTGGCGGCTTATCCTTTAAAAGTTATGCTAAATGACGGTACTGAAGTAACTGTTGATCATTCGCCTTATTTGTTTGTGCCTCACGTAATCCCGGAAAAAGGACAAAGAGAATATGAAATTACAAGTGTTATAAATATAAACACAGATTGTAGTGCCGGTACTTTCGAGGGTAAAGCTCTTGTGGTGGTAAATCCTCTGCCTACAGCAAGTATTTTTGGCGACAACAGGATTTGTCTTGGCGATCCTGCACAACTTCGAATTGAACTTACAGGTACGGCTCCATGGAATATTACTTTTACCGATGGAACAGAATATTTCCATGTAGAAAATATCACAGAGTCACTTTATGTTACAGAAGTATGGCCTTTTATAAGTAGTTCTTATACTATAACGGAGCTTAGTGATCTTAATTGCAGCAATATAGGAACAGGTACTGTTACTATTGATGTGGACCAACCCGTTACTATGGAATTGGTTGAAAAGGATCCGACAGTTATTTGCAGGGGGCAAAGTTTTGATCTGGATTTTAGAATTATGCCGGCTACTGAAGGACCGTGGTTTATATATTACGATGAAACCACCGACGCCGGTACAATTAGAAGAAGTCACCTTGTTACTCGTGATGATTTGCTGCCTGCACCCGATGATAATATCTATCGTCTAACTGTATCACCTCTTGTGACAACAACCTATACGCCTGTAAGAATAAGGGAAACTCATGATGGAGATAATATTTGTGAGGGTATAATAGAAGGCTTGCCTCTTACATTAATGGTAAAACAACTACCTGAACTTCCTCAAAATATTGATGGCCCCTCGGAAGTTTGTCAGGGTGATGTAGTGCAATTTGTGGTTCCGCAAATAACTCATGCTGTCAGCTATGATTGGGATTTACCCAATGGCGCATCTATTATGCATGGAGGAGGAACAAGTGAAATAACCGTAGAGTTTTCACAAATAGCGCAATCCGGATATGTTTCGGTAAGAGGTGTCAACGATTGCGGACAGGGTCCAATGGTTCGTCTTTATGTAAATGTGAAGCCTTTACCTGTTGCTATAGGTGCAATTACAGGTCCCGAGGAATTATGTCAGGGTGCTGTAAGGCTTGCTTATAGTGTTGAAGCTATAGAGGATGCTACCGGATATCATTGGACCGTGCCTAATGGTTTTACCTTTGAAGGGAATGGAGGCACAAATATTCTTGTGGACATTGATCCTAATATTAATGATTTTGAAGGTGAGATAACTGTTACCCCATACAATGATTGTGGTAGTTCTCTTGCAACTTCGGTACTGCATATCAAGGTGCATCCTCTACCTGTTGCAAATGCCGGGTTTGATGATCAAATTTGCGATGATAAATATATTTTAGATGCAGATCCACTTCCTGTCGGTTGGACCGGTACCTGGACTGTTGTTTCAGGGCATGGTTCTGCTAATATTATTAATCCGGGATTGTATAATTCTGAGATTGAAAATATCAGTCGTGGAGATGTGAAACTGAAATGGACCGTTGTTAGTGAATTTGGTTGCGAAAGCTATGATGAAGTGCTTATACGTAACAACCTCTTGGCTGTTAATGCTGTTGCTTCTGATAATTTGGTTTGTAATGGTGAAACAGTATTGACAGGTACTGATGTTCCTGCTTATCCTAATACAGAAGGAAGATGGACTATTGTAGAGCCGATAAATTCTAATGCAGTATTTGAAAATTCCGTAAGCAGCTCAACAAATGTAAGTAATATGGCGCCCGACCTGAATGTTTTCAGATGGAGTATTATTCAAAATGGTTGCGAAAGCAGTGCTGATGTTGAAGTAATCAACAATAAACCTGATGAAGCTCTTATATTCGGTCCCGTAGAACATGATGTATGTGGGGATTTTATTGAGTTGGAAGCCAAGGAGCCTGTGATAGGAGAAGGTAAGTGGACAATAGAACAAGGTTATGGAAGTATATCTGATGTAAATAATCATAAAATTTCAGTTACTAATCTCAGTCAGGGAACTAATATTTTTAGATGGACTGTAAGTAAAGGCAGTTGTAGTGTAAGTGCTATGGTAACCGTGAGAAATAACCGGCTTGATATTTTTGCCGGATCACCTCAGGTTATCTGTACCGATTATACAATGCTTGAAGGTTCAGCTCTTTTGGAAAACACCTTAGGTTCATGGGAAATAATTGTTGGAGAAGGTAATTTTGTTGATGGCAATAAGCCCGATACACATGTAACTGATTTAGGCCCCGGAGAAAATATTTTAAGATGGTCGGTTTCTAAAAATGGCTGTGTAAGTTCGGATGAAGTTTCTATTACCAATAACAGTCCTACAATTGCAGTGGTGGGGAGTACACAGCTAAAATGTGACTTTTCAACAACATTAACAGGAAACCAGCCCTCCATTGGAGAAGGACGATGGAGTGTTGTTAAAGGTGGTGGTGTGTTTGAAGATATTACAGATCCAACTACAGGGGTTGAAAAATTAAATTATGGGGAAAATATTTTCCGATGGACCATAAGTAATAAAGGATGTTCTTCATACGAAGATCTAATTGTTATAAACCAGCATGTTGAGGTTGATGCAGGTAAGGATTTTGAAACTTGTTCGCGAACTGCTCTTTTAAATGGCAGCCCTGTTCCTGAGGGTATGACCGGAGAATGGCGTGTTATTGCCGGTGTAGGGGGTGCTACCATAGTGGAAGGTGACCGAAATAAACCTAATGCTTTAGTCGGAGGTCTCGAACATGGAGTTACAGGGTTCAGATGGATAATTGATAATAATAGTTGCCCAAGTGAAGATATTGTATATGTAGTGAATAATTTACCCAAGCCCTATCCTGCAGATGCCGGAGGATATCAAATGATTGATGGAAATATTGCAACAATGCAGGCAAGTCCGGTTGAAATAGGCCAGGGAACCTGGGAATTAATTTCCGGAGGTGGAATTATTGCTCCTGAGGATATACATAAATATAATGCAAGGGTTACTAATCTGCGCAGAGGTGAAAATGTATTCCGCTGGACAGTACGTAATGGAGATTGTTTTTCATACGATGAAACAACTATCGTAAATGGTGAAATGATCGAGGCTAATGCAGGACGTAATCAGACTCTTTGTAAAAATTCAACCTCTCTTGAGGCAAATAGTGTTGATGTAGCAATGGGACGATGGTCGGTTGTTAGTGGAGCAGCAACTTTTATTGATGAGTATGATCCTAACACTGAAGTTATCAACCTTGCTTACGGTGATAATGTACTAAGGTGGACTATTCATTATACAAACAGTAGCAGCGAAGATTTTGTGACTATCACTAACAACACGCCTTCAGAGGCACGCGCAGGAAATGATGATGCAGTATGTGCAGATCATGTTACCTTGAATGGTAATCCTCCTGTTGTCGGTATGGGAGAAGTTAAATGGGAAAAGCATACCGGAGGTGGTATTATTGAAAATGCAAACTCTCCTTCTACTGTTGTTCATGATTTGGCACCGGGAGTTAATAGGTTTATTTATACCATTAATAAAGGTGGTTGTACCAGTACTGATACTGTAACCATTATTAATGGAACGCCTACTGCAGCAGATGCCGGAAATGATGCAACGATATGTGAGGATTTCATGCGCCTTTCACCTAACACACCGTCTTATGGTGAAGCTTCATGGCAGGTAGGAACTTTTGGAACTGCCAGATTTGATGGAAATTATATTTATGATCTCGCACCGGGTGTTAATGAATTAATATATAAGATTGCTACTGATTATTGCGAAAGTACAGATGTCCTTACAATAGTTAGTAACAAGCCATCCTTGGCTGAGGCCGGTAATTCCAGAGATATTTGTACCGATGAGGTAACTTTGGCTGCAACGCCACCGGAATATGGAATTGGAACATGGGAAAGAATATCCGGCTCAGGTACAATTGAAGGAATTAATAATCCTTCTACAAAGGTTACCGGATTGGCTGCCGGGGCTAACAAATTTTTGTGGACTGTTGACAATAATGGCTGTAAATCTAAATCTGAAGTTGTTATTAGAAATAATTTTATTAAGGCAGATCCCGGTGATCCTCAAACTTTATGTTCTCCTTCTGCTATATTATCTGCCGGTAGTCCATTACCGGGAGTAGGTACATGGGGAGTTCTTGGAGGTTCCGGAGCCGCTGTTTTTGAGGATATGTCGGATCCAAATACCAGGGTTTCAAGCCTTGATCCGGGCGAAAACATCCTTACATGGACTATTGATCATAAAGGATGTAATGATGTGGCTACTGTTTCTATAATTAATGAAAGTCCTACAACGGCAAATGCAGGTAGTTACACTCCAACTTGTGACCCCGAGGTTGTTCTTGCAGCTAATATCCCTGTGCAGGGAGAAGGTAAATGGAGCATACGTAATGGAAGTGGTGAATTCTCATCTGATACCGATCCTTCAGCCCATGTTACGCATCTTGTATTTGGGGAAAACATTTTCCGTTGGACCATCCGTAACGGAGATTGTGTTTCTTATGATGATGTTGTAGTCGAATATAACAAAATAGATGCTATTGCGGGTGATGACAGAATAGTATGTGATGATGAAATCACTCTCCACGGTAATAATCCATTGCCAGGAGTAGGTGAATGGAGTGTGCCCGGAGGACAAGGTTCAGCAGTATTTGTTAATTCCTCAGCGCCAAATACTCAGGCACGAAATCTGCAGAGAGGAGCCAATACTCTTAGATGGACTATCCGCCATAAGGGCTGTGTTACCTACGATGATGTGGTGATTACAAATAATTTGCCTTCGACGGCTTATGCAGGAAACAAACAATCACTTTGTGATAACACTACAATTTTGGATGCTACAGAACCTGAAATTGGAAGTGGACACTGGTCGGTGGTTACAGGTTCTGTTACTTTTGAAGATGATGCAAAATACAATTCAAGGGTAACAAATTTAGGAAAAGGAGAAAATATATTGTTGTGGAGAACAACGAGTGATGATGGAACATGTTCATTAGATGATCAAGTGATTATTGTCAATAACAAACCTTCAACACCTTATGCAGGAGCCTCATATGAAGAGTTGTGTTCTTCTACTTTTACTCTTAAAGCTGCCAGACCGGATTATGGAACAGGTATATGGAGCTTTGTTAAGGGAGGAGGAAATATAAGTGATCCCTATGATCCCGGAGCAGTTATTACAAATCTTGATCATGGAACTAACCATCTGTTATGGACTGTTTCTGCCGGAGAATGTTCTCTATCGGCAGAAGTAACAATTGAAAATAATTCTCCTACCATAGCAAATGCCGGTCCTGATATGGAAGATTGTAAAAATTGGCATCTACTTGATGCGAATTACCCGGTTCATGGAACAGGTACCTGGTCGAGAATTAGTGGCTATGGCGATTTTGATGATCCGAATAATCCTAAGACAACAGTCAGAAATCTTGAATTTGGGGAGAATGTATTCAAATGGACTATAGAAAAAGGTTCTTGTTCAAGGTCAGATGTTGTTACTATCTTTAATATGATCCCCGATCAAGCTTTTGCAGGATCTGATCAAAGCGGTATATGCGAAGATTATACTATTCTTAATGCTAATGACCCAACAACAGGAGTTGGAAAATGGGAGGTAGTTAAAGGAAAAGGTTCGTTCGAAGATGCATATAAATATAATACTATTGTTAGAGATGTAGGATTTGGAGAAAATATTTATAGATGGTCAGTAAGTTATGGATCCTGTTCTACTGATGATGAGGTTGTTGTTTCAAGCAATAAATCAAATGCTTATGCTGGAGAAGATCAAGTGGTATATGAGCCTGAAGCTTTGCTAAATGCCAATAATGCTGGATCTTTAATAGCTTATTGGGTAAAACTTGGTACCAGTACTGCTGTCTTTGATGATGAAACTTTCTTTAATACTTCTGTAAACAATTTAAGTGAAGGTATTAATACTTTTGAATGGAGAATTGATGTAGATGGCTGTATCTCTTTCGACCGGGTAAGTATAGATTATAGATCTGTGCCTGATGCAGGATTTATTACTGATATCGATAGAGGATGCTTCCCATTAAAAGTATTGTTTACTAATTATTCGGTGGGTGGAAGTAATTATATATGGGATTTTGGAGATGGTGAAATTTCAACAGAAAGAAATCCTGAACATACCTTCTATGAACCCGGAATTTTTAAAGTACAACTTACTGCACCCGGACCTGATGGACAAGATGGTAATTTTGTTAAGGAAATTATGGTTTACGATCACCCTATTGCTGATTTTACCGCTAATCCACAAATTGTATATATACCGGGTGAAAAAGTGCGCTTCTACGACCTGTCAACAGATGCTGTTTCATGGCTGTGGGATTTTGGTGATGGAAACACCAGCAACGAGCGTAATCCTTCGTACGAATACAGGGAAGAGGGCGTATATGATGTAAGCCTATTGGTGACAAATAATGACGGCTGTGAAGATACTTATATACAAAAGAGAATTATTACAGCCAACCAAAAAGGATTTATCAAATTCCCCAATGCATTCAGACCACGTATCGATGGTTCATCAAATGGAAATGATCCTTCTGCTGAATATGTCGTGGTGTTTAAGCCTGCATTTAAAGATGTGGATAAGTTTAAACTTGAAATATTTAATAGATGGGGACAAAAAATATTTGAAACAGATAATATTGATGAAGGATGGGATGGAATGCATAACGGAAGTCTTGCACCACAAGCAGTATATGTATATAAAGTAACGGGACAATTTATTAATGGTCGGGAATTCCGTGAGACCGGAAGCGTTCTTCTTGTAAGATAGCTTTAAAGAATAAAAGAATGGGCTTAAGAAATAAATATAATTATATCAATAAGTTGAAAAAGTGGATTAAAATATTGATGATAACTGCTTCGGCTTTTTATTGTGGCATAGTAAACGGGCAGGATGTTTCCTTTTCCCAGGTTTATGCCGCTCCCATTTATTTGAGTCCTTCTTTTGCCGGATTTACTAGCGGCGGCAGGGTTATTTTAAATTATAGGGATCAGTGGCCGGGTGTTGCAAATACTTTTAGAGCCTACTCTTTTTCATATGATGAATTTATAAATAAATACAATAGCGGAGTAGGACTACTATTTCTTAGAGATGATCAGGGAGCCGGACAATTAATATCGCAAAACTTAGGGCTTAATTATGCATATGAATTAGCCCTTACAAAAGATATTTATTTGAGGCCCGGATTGCAATTTAAATATTCCGAAAGAAAAATAGACCCCTCACGACTAACACAGGTTGGCCCCGATGGAGAAGTATTCCCTTGGATAAATGCCGAATTTAATGTGGATCAATTT
This sequence comes from uncultured Alkalitalea sp., assembly GCA_964578485.1. Taxonomy (GTDB): domain Bacteria; phylum Bacteroidota; class Bacteroidia; order Bacteroidales; family Marinilabiliaceae; genus CAZODA01. Next base: position 89,070 of record CAZODA010000006.1, read on the forward strand.
AAGAAAATTGATGCTACAGCTTCGGTAATGATTTATAATGAGTTCTTCTGGGCCGGTATTACAATGGATAACCTTGTTAAAAATAATATTGGATTTACTGATATTGAATCTTTAATACCAATGAAAACAGTTGTATATGGAGGTGGAAAGTTGCTTTTTAGAGAAGCAGGAAGAGGAAGAAATGAACAAAGCGGAACACTGGCTTTTATGTATCGACAGCAGCAAAGCTTTCATCAGCTCGACTTGGGTGCCTATTATAATACCTATCCATTAGAAATAGGAGTATGGTACCGTGGAATACCCGGCTTTAGTACAAAAGAACTGTCGAATAATGATGCTCTTATTTTTAGCCTTGGATTAAATATAGGACCGGTTCATGTCGCATATTCATATGATATGACTTTATCAAGCATGGCCGGATATAGCGGTGGAAGTAATGAGTTCTCGGTGATTTATCGTTTTAACAGAGGCCCGATTGTTACCCGTTCATATGGCCCTATTCCTTGTACAGAACCTGCTCATGGCTGGGGTGACCCGGTTCATTCAAGGCGACCAAGCAGACGTTTATTATTTTAATAATATACACGGTTTTTCGCAAAGATATTAATGTCGTAGATACAGGGCATGCCCTGTATCTGGAATTTGAATTTAACCATATACTTCTCCTTGAGAGATGGGAGAGCGATGCGAGTTCTTGGATTTTAGACAGGAGGAATGATTTTTAGGAAGCTTTATGCCGGATAACGATATTGAAAATGTGTACTTTATACACATAAGTTTGTATTATTGTAAGAGAGTGATAAAAAATCTTGTTTTTCTGTTATTAAGTATGAGTTAAAAGCTATATTTGTCTCAGATTTATAAATTTTAACTCCCATGATGTTAGAAAAAATGAAAAAATCAATATTTATAATTAATGTAATTCTGGTTCTTGCTGTAGCGGTGTTATTTGTAATCGTATTAAATGATGATAAAAATTCAACAATTGTTGAAGATAAGAGTTCGAATGAAGAGCTTAAAGATCATGGAATCGTTTATATTAATATTGATTCATTGATTATTAATTATGAATATGCACGTAAATTAAGTGAAGATTTGCTCAGAAAAGAAGAGTCATCACGAGCAGATTTTAATGAGCGTGCAAGAGTGTTCCAACAGGATATGATGGAGTTCCAGAGGAAATTGCAGAATAACGGCTTTCTATCTCTTGAACGGGCACAAAATGAAGAAAATCGTTTGCGTGAAAAAGAAATGGAGCTTCAGGAATTAAATAATCGCTTATCCAATGAGTTGATGCAGCAACAAGAGAGAATGAATCAAGAATTAAGAGATACTATTACCTTGTTTCTCGATAGTTACTGCCGTGAAAAATCGCATCGTTTAGTTTTAAGCAATACGCTCGGTGATAATATTTTATATGCAGAACCTATGTTTGATATTACAACAGATGTTGTTAGGCTGTTGAATATCAGATATGCGGAAGCACGCTGAGAACTTTAATATTTATAATATAAAACCGGGAAATGTTTACTACGTTTTCCGGTTTGTCGTTTATAATTATGTCTGCCAAAAAGGAAAATACCGCTCTTAAAAAGTATCTTGAAAGACACGAGGTAAATTGCCCTTTTCACTCATTATGGCCCAAAGATATTCCTATTATTATTGTTATTCCTGTATATAAGGAGGAGGGATATTTGCAAAACACTCTTTTATCCTTAAAAAAATGTGAAGCCCCGGGAGTTCCGGTAGGAATAGTGTTGGTATTTAATAGTTCTGAACGTGATGCTGAAGATTTAGTGGAAAAGCAAAAAATATTGGCAGATAAGATTCGTAAAATTTGGAAAGAGTCAGACAATCATTTCTTACATTTATTTGTTCTTGAGGCATATCAATTGAGACGCAAACATTTTGGTGCAGGACTGGCACGGAAAATTGGAATGGATAGTGCTGCTGCTTTTTTCTTTCTAAATAACAAAGCTCAAGGAATTATCCTTACTCTCGATGCCGATACTCAGGTCGAAAGTAATTATTTAAAAGCTGTGTTGGAATGGTTTGAGAATGATAACAGAAAAGGAGCATCTCTTTATTTCGAACATCCCGTAGAAGGTGAAGAGTTTTCTTCTGAAATTTATCAGGGTATTCAATATTATGAACTTCACTTGCGATATTATCTGCAGGCACTTAGATATACAGGCTTTCCTTATGCCTACCATACTATGGGCTCTGCTATTGCTGTAAGAGCCGCTGCCTACGCCCAAATTGGAGGGATGCCGAGAAAACAGGCAGGAGAAGATTTTTATTTTCTGCAGAAATTAATACCCTTAGGAGGCTTTGGTGATATTCTTAATACAAAGGTCTTCCCGTCGCCACGACCTTCTGAAAGAGTAATTTTTGGAACCGGAGCAGCAATAAAAAACCATATAAAAGGAAAGGGAGATATCGACTTGACCTATGACATGCAGGCATTTGAGAATCTAAAAGACTTTTTGGATCTCAAAAGTGAACTGTACACTGTTAAAGCTAAAGACTACGAAAATTGGAATAAAAAACTGCCACCCTCCCTTAACAGCTTTCTCCGGAAAAGTGGCTTTTATGATGAAATAGAAATAATAAAAAAAGATTGTGCCTCAATACAAAGCTTTGATAAACGTTTTTATGAAGTCCTTAATGCTTTTAAAATTGTGAAATATTTGAACTTTGTTCATGAACACTTCTACGACAAAATTCCTGTTTTTGATGCTGCAACTTCCCTTCTGCCAAAATTAAACCTGCCGGCAAAAAACTTTTCCTCAGTAAAAGAATTATTGTTTTTTTATCGCAATTTGGAAAAAAGAAATTTAATTAAATTCAGAATCTTCTGAAACTAATATAAAGGTCTAAAACTGCTGCAACAGCAATAAATATTATCCAGTAATTTCTGTTAATCATCATTAAGTAAGCTGCTGTAATTAATGCAAGGGCACTAACAACCATAATAAAATGTTTACGCCTGTTTTCCGGGCGACCAACAATTAAATTAAAGACTCTTATGCCTAAAATCGGAATGCAACCTAAGGAATAAATCCATATTGCTGATACATGGTTTTGAAGTGCAAGAATAATGCCTGCCAATACGGCAAGCATCCCTAAATAATATAATATATTTAGTAAGTTCCTTAGTGTCATAATAATAACTATTGTTGTAAAATTTAGGCGGGGATATAGATCATTTTTTTATAATAAATAATTCTTCATCCGGCTTTTTCATCAGATATTGTTCGCGGGCAAATTTTTCAAGACTTTCACGATTGTTTTGTAACTCTTCCATTCGTTGTTGGTTGTCAATTATTTCCTCTTCATAATGTTCTTTCTGATTCTTTAATTCATTTATTCGCTTGTTTAATGATACCCTGTCGATGATATTATTTTGATCAAAAAACAGCATCCAAATAATGAAAACAAGAAAGGTTATTACGTATTTGTTACGTAACAAAGGAAATATGATTTTTATTTTTTCTTTAACCCGCATATCCTATAAAAAATTATGTGAGTATAACTTGGATGAAAATCTCCTCAATAATTTTTTAAACATTATTTATTTCAAATAGTTGGCCCCGCCCTTTCAAATACAAATAAAACCGGATTATCCATATTTTTATTAGTATTACATTACTATAATTGCTTTGTAAAGGTAATAGTTTTGTTTTATTCTTCATCCATAAAAGGGTATTTGTAATTTTGCGAAGGCATAAAGTTCTCTTTAATACACCTTGGTGAAACCCATCTCATAAGATTAAGCAAAGATCCTGCTTTGTCGTTTGTACCTGAGCTGCGAGCCCCTCCAAATGGTTGTTGCCCGATAATAGCTTTTGTTGGTTTATCATTTATATAAAAATTACCGGCGGCATTTGACAGTCTTGCAGTAATTTTTTGAATTATTATACGGTCATTTGCAAATACAGCACCTGTTAAAGCATACTTAGAGGTTTTATCTAACATATTTAAAGTTTCATCCAATTGGCTGTCGGGATAAACATATATGGTTAAAACCGGTCCAAATAACTCTTCATGCATAGTTGGATAGTCGTGATTGCCGGCAAGAATTACTGTTGGTTCAATAAAATATCCTTCCGATTTACTGTAGTTACCACCGAAAATAATTTTTGCATCATTATGATTTTTGGCTGCTTCAATACTTGCAGTAATCTTGTCAAAAGCCTCCTCGTTAATAACGGCATTGATGAAATTACGAAAATCTTCAGATGGCCCCATGGTGATTTCGCTTAATTCTGCTACCAATAATTTTTGAATTTCTTCCCAGCGGCTTTCAGGAATATAGGCCCTTGATACTGCAGAACATTTTTGACCTTGATATTCAAATGCACCTCTTATCAATGCTGTTGATAAAGCATGTAAATCACAGCTATTATGAGCGAATATAAAGCCTTTCCCGCCGGTTTCTCCAACGATGCGGGGATAGCTGCGGTATTTGTGAATATTACCACCAATAGTTTTCCAAATATCCTGAAATACTTTTGTTGAACCGGTAAAATGTAAGCCTGCAAAATCGGGATGATTGAAAACTACTTGTTCAACAATGGGACCGGAAGAATAAATTAAATTTATAACGCCATCAGGCAATCCGGCTTCATGAAAAATTTTCATAATAATATGGGCAGAATAAATAGCCGACCTTGAAGGTTTCCAAACAACAACATTTCCCATAAGGGCAGGAGCCGAGCATAAATTACCGGCTATGGATGTATAGTTGAAAGGAGATAAAGCAAGAATAAAACCTTCAAGCGGACGATAATCAATGCGATTCCAAGTGCCGGCTGAAGATTCAGGCTGATCATTATATAGCTGTACTAAGTACTTGACATTGAACCTTAGATAATCCGCGAGTTCACAAGCTGCATCTATTTCTGCCTGAATAACATTTTTTGACTGACCAAGCATAGTGGCAGCATTTATTTTTTGCCTATAAGGACCGGTAATTAAATCTGCAGCTTTTAAAAAAATAGAGGCACGCTCCTCCCAATTAATTGATGCCCAAGATTCTCCCGCATTTAAAGCTGCATCAATGGCGCTGTAAATATGCCCCTCATCTCCTTTATGATAATATCCAAGTGTGTGTTGTAAATCATGGGGAGGATGAATAGCAACTTTGTTATCCGTTCTAACTTCTTCGCCCGCAATGAACATGGGAATATCTGCTTGTTTTGAACGGTATAATTGAATTTGCTCTTTTAATTCAATACGCTCAGGTGAACCCGGTAAGTAGTTGAGAGTAGGCTCGTTTTTTGTTTCAGGTACTTTAAAGAATCCTTTTGACATAGCTATTATTTTTAAAGTAATTATTTAATACAACAACCATAGCTGAAATAAAAATATAATTATTTTGCATATCCTGCCTTACAACGATAGCAGTTAGTAATGCAATATAATAAATCTTCTGTCATCTGACTATAAAATATCTTAAAAGGTGATGACAGTAGATTTTATTTTATCTGTTTATTGAATTAATTATTTCAGCACCAATTATACGATGATTCCTGTCATTTATTCCTTTGTAATAGATAATAATAAGATAGTCGTTTTCCGTGTTGCCAAAGCTGTTCTCAATGGCTTGAAGAGAGCCCTGATCTTCACCATCTTCTTTAACAAGGTACTGGTAATTGTAATAGCCCTGTTTTAAAAGTAGAGATTTCTCATAATATTCCAAATTTGCATTATAAATCATTTCTGATGATTTATTAAGATCCCAGTTCGTTAGGGCACCGTTGATATATATTTTTTGATTCGGGTAGAGAAGATCATATTTTAATTTAAAATGAACAAACATATAATCTCCTTCTACATCAGCATTGGCTCTGTCTCTTTCGCTAAGCTCAATATAAAAATGACCGTTCAGGTCCTGTCTGTAACGATATGAACTTCGATCTCGTGGTTGATCCTGACTGACACTGACATAATAAAAAGGATCGATAAACTGAATGTTTTCAATCTTTTCTGCGAGATAACGAGTACTTCTAATATCGAGATGACGGAATTCATTCCCTCCTTCCATTAGTATTTTATCGGGATAACGGAAATCCATAGCATCATTACTAAAAAATTGTGGTTTTAGCTTTGAGATAATATTATCCTTTCGTCCATTTTGAATAATGGTGGCAGAAATTTCTTCAATAGGATTATGAATAATAAAACCTTTGTGCAATACTTCAAATCCAACTTCTTGATATGATCTCATCCCTGAATGTTGAGGGAAGTTTCGAATATGTGAAATTATAGTTGCTTCGGATTCGTTAATCATGAACTTTTTTGTGATAATTGGGTTATCCTGATTAAAGTTTTCAAATATCTTGAGAATGTAATTTCCTGACCTTGTAATGCTGATATTTTCATTGGGAATAGTAAGACGGTAGTGGACATAATCGAAAGTGGTGTTGAAAGAATAGGAATAATCTGATAAGGGGTTTATTGCTATACCCTGAAGATATTCGTTTGGCATAAGGCTTGACACATTCCAATCTTCATCACATGAAACTATGGTGTAATAATAATTCTTACTTCTGCTGCCGGTTTCATCAAATGTTAATGTTAGTTGTTGGTCACTATGCAAATTAATGATAGGATAAGAAAGAGGCCAGCCTTCACGATAAAATTTTATCGTTTTTACTGAAGGTGAAATAATTTCATTTTTACCTTTTGAAAATAAAAAATCAGCCTGAAAAAGGGAAAGAAGAATAAAAATTGATAATATTGATTGTTTTTTAAAACTGATACCGGACATTGTTAATGTTTTAAATTGATAATAAGTTAATAATTAGAACTATATATCTGTGCAAAATTAAAAAGATCTCTTTAATATAAGCTTAGCAGTAAAATTTATATTTTTATGTAATTTTACCGCAAAAATTAAAATACCATTCAAGTATGTCGAAGGTAATTAAAATAACAAAAGGACTTGATATTCCTCTTGCAGGAAAATCAGAAAAAGTTTTTGGCCAAATCCAATTGCCCGAATTATTCGCCATTAAACCCACAGATTTTCATGGGGTTTTTCCAAAAATGGTGGTAAAAGAAGGTGATGAGGTGAAAATTGGATCAACCCTGTTTTTTGATAAAACGCATCCCGAAATCAAGTTTGTTTCGCCTGTTAGTGGTTCAATAAAGGGTGTTAACAGAGGTGCCCGACGAAGGATTTTAGAAGTTATTATACAAAATGATGGGAAAGATGAATTTGTTGATTTTGGAACAGCAGATCCATTAAAAATCGAGCGTAGGGATATAATTGAACGGCTGTTGGAAAGTGGGGCATGGCCATATTTTAGGCAACGTCCATATAATATTTTAGCTAATCCTGACGATATCCCCAAGGCTATCTTTATTTCAGGTTTTGATTCTGCCCCTTTGGCACCTGATATAGATTTTGTTTTAACCGGACAAGAAGAAGCTTTTGAGCTTGGAATTGAAGTGTTAAAAAAACTTGCTCCTGAAGTGCATATAGGTATAAGTAACAGCTCTGCAGCCAAGATATTTACTTCTCTTGAAGGAGTTAATATTCATCGTTTTAGTGGACCACATCCGGCAGGCAATGTTGGAATTCAGATTCATCACATATCACCTGTCAATAAAGGGGAAAAAGTCTGGGTGATTGATCCTCAGGCTTTGGTATCAATAGGAAACTTATTTATTAAAGGAGAACATAATTTTACACGTGTAATAGCACTTACCGGCTCAGAAATACTCAAAAGGTCTTACGTCAGATATCGTTTAGGCGCATCAGTAAGTGAAATGCTTAAAGATAATCTTACTCAGGAAAAACAACTCAGAGTCATTAGTGGAAATGTGCTTACCGGGGATAAAATTCCTGAAGATGGTTATATTGGGTTTAATCATTCGCAGATAACAGTTATACCGGAAGGTAATGAATATGAGTTTTTAGGATGGCTTAAACCCGGGTTTAAAAAATTTAGTCAATCCAGAACATTCTTTAGCTGGTTGTTTAAAGGAAAAGAATATACCTTAAATGCAAATATGCAAGGTGGTGAACGTGCGATTGTTATGTCGGGTCAATACGATAGAGTTCTACCTATGGATATATTGGCCGAATTTTTAATAAAAGCTATCCTTGCCGAAGATGTTGATAAAATGGAGCAACTCGGTATTTATGAAGTAGTTGAAGAAGACCTTGCATTGTGTGAGTTTGTTGATACATCAAAGCTTGAAATACAAGCTATGCTGCGTAAGGGGATAGAATTGATGATAAAAGAGATGGGTTAAAAAAATGTAGATTAAAAATTCCCTTCTTTGAAAGAAAAGGAATAGATAAAACAAAATGATTTTTAATGAAAGCTTTAAGAAAATTTCTTGACAATCACATTAAGCCACATGTTTCGGAAGGTGGACGTTTTAAAATGTTGCATTCAACCTACGATGCCTTTGAAACACTGTTGTTCGTCCCAAATAAGACAAACCGTAATGGTGTTCATATAAGGGATGCAATTGATATGAAACGAACTATGATAATAGTTGTGATGTCGCTTGTTCCAACTTTGTTATTTGGTATTTGGAACACCGGTTATCAACATTTCCTGGCAGTGGGAGTGGGAAATGTAAGTATAATGGATGCTCTGATTTATGGCTTTTTAAAAGTGTTTCCAATTATTGTGGTTTCATACGCTACGGGCTTGTTTATAGAATTTGCAACTGCCCAGATTAGAGGACATGAAGTAAATGAAGGATTCTTGGTGACAGGAATGTTGATTCCATTGATTTTACCTGTAAATATCCCTTTATGGATGGTTGCCCTTGCCACTGCATTTGCTGTAATAATTGGCAAAGAAGTTTTTGGGGGTACAGGTATGAATATATGGAATCCGGCACTGGTAGCAAGAGCCTTTTTATTTTTCGCTTACCCTGCACATATGTCGGGAGATTCGGTGTGGATTTCTATTACAAATAAAACGGAAGCCTTGGTCGATAACTTTTCGGGAGCTACACCACTTGCTGCCGCTGTTGATGGTAATATTTCATCCTTTTCTTTTCTTGACAGTTTTTTAGGATTTATACCGGGCTCAATAGGAGAAACATCTGCTTTGGCAATTCTGCTTGGAGCCTTGTTGTTGATATATACAGGAGTGGGAAATTGGAAAATTATGTTTTCAGTGTTTGCCGGAGGTTATCTTATGGCTTTGTTGTTTAATTATATAGGCTTAAATCCTCTTATGGAAGTGCCGGCACATCATCATCTTGTTTTGGGAGGATTTGCTTTTGGTGCAGTTTTTATGGCTACCGATCCTGTTTCGGGTAGTCGTACCGAACAAGGTAAATGGATATATGGCTTTTTAATCGGAGTTTTTGCCATACTCATAAGAGTAGTAAATCCGGCATACCCGGAAGGAATGATGATGGCTATTTTGTTGATGAATACCTTTGCTCCACTTATTGATTATTTTGTTGTGGAGGCAAATATTAAAAAACGAATGAAACGCGCAGTTATTAAAGCATAAGTAAATTAAGACAAAATGGATAAACAGGGAAATCTTTATACATTTTTATATGCATCTATAATAGTAATTATTGTAGCTACATTATTGTCATTTGCCTCACAGATACTAAAGCCTAGGCAAACAACCAATGAATTGGTGGCACGTAAAATTGATATTTTACAATCGGCAAATATCGCAAGTACAAATAATGATGCAAGTGAAAAATATAAGCAATTTGTGGGTGAAAGAAGCTATGTGTATGATTTTAAAGGGCAAATTATTGAAGACTTGGATGCCCTTGAAGTTGATATGATAAAAGAAGCACGAAAACCACTTGAAGAAAGAGCTTATCCGGTTTATGAGGTTGACCTCGAAAATGGAGAAAAGAAATATGTTTTACAGATGAGGGGAAATGGATTGTGGGGCCCGATATGGGGTTATATCTCGGTTGATAATGATGGCAGCACTATTTATGGTGCTACATTTGGGCATCAAGGGGAAACTCCCGGTTTGGGGGCTGAAATTTCGGGGCGTAGCTATCAGGAACAATTCAAGGGGAAAAAGATATTTGATGAATTGGGTAATCTTACAAGTATTATGGTGGTAAAGGGTGGTCCCCTTTCCGGTACCGATCATGCTGTGGATGCTGTATCGGGTGGAACTATTACCAGTAATGGTCTCGAGAAAATGATGAAAGATTATTTTTCAGGATATGAGCAATTGTTAAAAAATATAGAAAGAAATAATAATGAAGAGTGATAAAGAGCCTTTGTTTTCGGCAAAGAATTTAAAGCTAATAACAGATCCCATAGGGCCTCAAAACCCTATTACCGTACAAGTGTTAGGGATTTGTTCGGCATTGGCAGTTACTGCAAAATTAGAACCTGCAATTGTTATGTCTTTGTCGGTTTTGTTTGTAGTGGTGTTTTCAAACCTTACAATTTCGATACTTAGGAATACTATTCCGGCACGTATTAGAATTATTGTACAATTAGTTGTGGTCGCATCTCTGGTAACATTGGTTGATCAGATATTGAAAGCTTATGCTTATGATGTGAGCCGACAGCTTTCAGTGTTTGTAGGCCTAATTATTACCAATTGTATAATTATGGGAAGACTCGAAGCTTTTGCACTTGCAAACAGCCCTTGGCCTTCCGTACTCGACGGGGTAGGAAACTCGGTTGGCTATGGTATCATACTTGTTATTGTCGGATTCGTTAGGGAATTGTTTGGCTCCGGAACACTATCAATGCCCGGTCTTGGCACTATACAAATAATCCCGGAGGCCTTCTATGAATTTGGCTATGTCGATAATGGATTAATGATTCTTCCGCCTATGGCTCTTATTGTTGTAGGCCTAATTATATGGGTCCAAAGATCAAAAGATCGTTCGTTGATTGAATCATAATTGCTTTGCTAATTTTTAAGCATAAAAGAAATGGAATATCTGAATATTTTTGTTAAGTCTATTTTTATAGAAAATATGGTATTTGCCTATTTTTTAGGCATGTGTTCCTATCTCGCTGTTTCTAAAACCGTTAAAACATCCTTTGGTCTTGGAATAGCAGTAGCTTTTGTTCTGGGAATTACTGTACCGGTTAATTATTTACTGGAAAATTATGTGCTTAAAGAAGGTGCTTTAAGCTGGCTCGGGGAAGGATTTGAAAATGTGGACCTCGAAATATTAAGCCTAATTATGTTTATTGCTGTTATTGCATCAATAGTTCAATTAGTTGAAATGATAATTGAGAAATTCTCACCTACACTTTATATTTCTCTTGGGATATTTTTACCATTGATTGCTGTTAATTGTGCGATTTTAGCAGGTTCGCTATTTATGCAGGAAAGAGCATATGCGAATATTGCTGAAGCAACAATTTTTGGTGTAGGATCGGGTATAGGTTGGTTACTTGCTATTGTTGGGATTGCCGCTATACGTGAAAAATTGAGATATTCCAATGTCCCTGATCCTTTAAAGGGATTGGGTATCACTTTTATCATAACAGGTTTAATGGGACTTGCATTTATGAGTTTTATGGGAATTCAGCTTTAGAGATATTTGAAAAATAAAATAATATGAATATTCTTCTTGTTGTACAGTGGTCTGTTGTTTTTGCCAGCGTTATCATTTTCCTTATTCTAACGCTTTTGTTGGTTTCTGTGTTGTTATATGCAAAGAAAAGATTAACACCATCCGGCACTGTTGAAATTGATATTAATCACGGGGATAAAAAACTTGATGTTGAACCCGGACAAACCTTATTAACAGCCCTTGGAAATAGTAAAATATTTCTTCCCTCAGCATGCGGAGGAGTGGGTACTTGTGCCATGTGTAAATGTCAGGTAGAACATGGTGCAGGTGGGATATTGCCAACTGAAGTAGGCTTTTTTACTCGTAAAGAACAATTAAACAACTGGAGGCTTGCCTGCCAGGTGAAGTTAAGAGATGATATTAAAATGTTGGTTCCTCAAGAGGTTATGGGTATTAAAAAATGGGAATGTGAAGTAATATCCAATAAAAATGTTGCTACATATATTAAAGAGTTTGTAGTTAAACTGCCGGAAGGAGAAAATCTTGATTTTGAATCAGGAGGCTATATTCAAATCGATGTTCCAAAAACAGAAGTTGATTATAAAGATATTGAAGTAGGCGAACTGTATAGAGATGAGTGGGAGAAATTTAAAATGTTCGACCTTAAAATGAAAAATCCCGAACCTGCCTACCGTGCCTTTTCTATGGCAAATCATCCGGCCGAAGGCAATATTATTATGCTGAATATTCGTATTGCAACGCCACCATTCGATAGAGTTAAAGGTGGATTTATGAATGTAAATCCCGGAGTTTGTTCTTCATTTATATTTTCCTTGAAGCCGGGCGATAAAGTGATGATTTCAGGTCCTTACGGCGAATTCTTCCTTAAAGATAGTGATAGGGAAATGATGTTTATTGGAGGTGGTGCAGGAATGGCACCAATGCGCTCACATATTTTTCATCTTTTCCAAACCCTTAAAACCGGTAGAAATGTTACTTTCTGGTATGGAGCAAGATCGAGAAAGGAAATATTTTATGAAGAAGATTTTCGTGCCATAGAAAGAGAATTTCCTAATTTTAAATTTGTTATTGCCCTATCAGAACCTCTACCCGAGGATAACTGGGATGGACATGTAGGGTTTATACATCAAGTGATACTTGATGAATATCTTATGAAGCATGAAGAACCCGAAGAAGTTGAATTCTATATTTGCGGACCTCCAATGATGAATGCTGCGGTAATTAAAATGTTGTACGATCTGGGTGTACCCGATGAAATGGTTGCTTTTGATGATTTTGGTGCATAAAAAAAATATAAGGTCTTGGTGGCAAAAGACAAGTGGCTCTTTTATAATTGTGCTTGCCCTTTTTACCTCTTGTCAATCGGCACAAAATACTTTTCAGAAAAATGAAGGATCTGTGTTTGCCACTTATTATAGTATTGTGTATCAAAGTGAAACCGATTATCATGAAGAGATAAAACATTTGTTTACTATCTTTAATTCATCCTTATCTACCTATGATCCATCTTCTGTTATCAGTAGAATAAATAGCCAAGAAAAGGGGGTTAAAGCAGATTCTTTCTTTATTAATGTTTTTGAAAAAGCCCAAGAATTTACTGAAATAACCGGCGGAGCTTTTGATATGTCAGTTGCACCATTGGTTAATGTCTGGGGTTTTGGATTTGAGAAGGAGGAAAATGTTAAGCCTGAACTTATTGATTCCTTGAAGGAATTGACAGGTATGCAATATGTTTCAATAAAGGATGGAACTGTTGTAAAAGAGAAACCCGGACTTATGTTGGATGCTTCCGGTATAGCAAAAGGTTATGGTGTTGATGTTGTGGCTGATTTTCTCAGGAAGGAAGGTGTCATCAATTTTATGGTTGAAATTGGAGGGGAAATAGCTGTTGAAGGAGTAAACAGTAAAGGACAACAATGGCGCATTGGAATAGATAAACCGATATTTGATACCCTTGTTTTAGACAGGGAAACAGCCCTTATTGTAACTTTATCGGGAAAAGCACTTGCAACAAGTGGCAATTATCGTAATTTTTATATTAAGGATGGTATAAGATATTCTCATATTATAGACCCAAGAAGCGGATATCCCGTACAAAACAACATGCTAAGTGCTACTCTTATTGCCCCCGACTGTATTACTGCCGATGCTTTTGCAACTGCGTGCATGGTATTGGGGGCTGATGAAAGCCTACAACTCATAAATCAACATGCTTATTTGGAAGCTTGTTTTATTGTTGATGATGGAAATGACAATGTTGATATTCTTTATTCATCAAATTTTCATCAATATATAAAATAAAAAAGAGGCTGTCCCCTAAGAGAACAGCCTCATGTTTGTTTTTGGTAAAGCATTTCAATCGACCTCACTTTCACATGATATCCGTGCTCCACAACCACAGCCTCCTGCTTGTCCTGCTCCACCACAGGTTCTCAGTTGATAATCGCCCTTCTTGATAAGCGACTTAACTGATAAGCCTAATAGTGCCAGAAATATCAGAATAACCGATAAAATAAGAATAACTAAGAACTGTGTCATAACAAAAAAAATATCCGGCATTAAACAAACAATCTTTGTAGCTATAACATAAAGACTGTTTAAATGTTTAATTCGAGTTCAAGAAAATGATCTAATCTTGGGAGGAGATTTTCTCCTTAATTAGTTTAATGCCCTTTTTTATAGCTATATCCAAACCATTGGGATTTCTACCTCCTGCCGTTGCAAAAAAAGCCTGACCACCTCCACCTCCTTTTATTTCAGGAGATATTTTTTTAACAATATCAACAGCATTCAATATTCCTTTATCAGCTAATTCATCAGATATTATTATTGCTAATTGAACTTTGTCATTATGGGTGCTGCCTAAAATTGCTATGAGATCCGAATCCATTTCCGACCGTAATCTAAAGGCTATATCTTTAAGATAATTAAATAAAACAGGCTTTACTTTTGAACCTACAATGGTAATATCTTCATATTCTTCAGCACTATCTTTTAGATTGCGTATCTCTACTTGTATTATGTTTTGCTGTATAGATTTTAATTGCTTCGAAAGAGTAGCATTATCCTGAATGAGAGCCTCTACATTCTTTTTTAGGTTTGTTGAGTTTTTGAACATTCTCCCTAATTCAAATAAAATATTGCTTTGCTGGTCAATAAGCTCTTCGGCCCTTTCACCCACTACAGCTTCAATACGCCTTATTCCTGCTGCAATGGATGCTTCACTGAATATCTTGAAAAAACCAATTTCGCCGGTGGCATTGACGTGAGTGCCACCGCAAAGCTCAATAGAATCACCAAATTTAATTGCTCGGACCGTATCGCCATATTTTTCACCAAAAAGAGCAAGAGCCCCCATTTCCTTTGCTTCAGAAATAGGAATCTCCCTATATTCATTGATCTGAAAGTTTCTGCGTATGTCCTTATTGACAGCATGTTCTATTTTTCTTATTTCTTCTTTGGATAATTTTTGATAATGAGAAAAATCAAACCTTAAATAATCGGGATGAACCAATGATCCCTTCTGTTCTACATGGCTTCCAAGTATTTCTCTTAATGCTTTATGCAAAAGATGAGTGGCAGTGTGATTATTTGCTGTCATTTGTCGCCTTCCTGAGTCAACAACTGCCCTAAATGTTGAATCCGGATTTTTGGGAAGCTCATTGGCAAAATGAATAATTAGATTGTTTTCTTTTTTTGTATTTATTATGTCGATTTTTTCATCAGCACTTTCAATATAACCCGAATCTCCTACCTGACCTCCACCTTCAGGATAAAACGGAGTTGCGTTAAATACCAATTGGACAAGCTTCTTGTTTTTGGTCTTTACCTCCCTGTATTTTATTATCTTAACATCAGCTTCTAAAAAATCATAGCCAATAAATTTGCCCTGATCATCAGAAATTAGATCAACCCAATCACCGGCTTCAACTGAAGAAGCACGACGAGCACGTTTTTGTTGCTCTTCCATTTCCAAATGAAATTCTTCCAAATTGACCTTTAAATTATGCTCCTTCAATATCAGCTCGGTTAAATCTAAGGGAAAACCAAAGGTGTCATATAACTCAAAAACAACCTTTCCCTGAATTATTTCTGACTTCTCAGATTGAGCCTCTGCAATTATTCTGTCGAGCATAGTAATGCCGGTAGAAAGTGTCCTTAAAAAAGATTCTTCTTCCTCTTCGATGACCTTTTGAATGAACTCTTTGCTTTCACCAAGTTCAGGATAAGCATCGCCCATGGTAGTTATCAATTCCGGTAATAACTTGCCTAAAAATGGTTCCTTTATATTTAGAAATGTATAAGCATAACGTACTGCACGCCTTAAAATCCTCCTTATAACATAGCCCGCTTTATTGTTTGAAGGCAGCTGCCCATCGGTAATGGCAAAAGATATAGTGCGTATATGATCCGATATAACACGCATGGCTATATCACTTTCATTGGAACGACCATAAGCAATCCCGGATATAGAAGCGACTTTTTGAATAAGAGGCTGAAAAATACTTGTGTCATAATTTGACTTTTTGTTTTGAATAACCCTGCATAAGCGCTCAAAACCCATACCTGTATCGACATGCTGATGGGGCAACTGACTTAATGACCCATCAGCTTTGCGGTTAAATTGAATAAAAACTAAATTCCAAACTTCAATAACTTCCGGGTGATCTTTGTTTACAAGAGTTTCACCGGATATCAGCTTTTTATCTTCTTCACTTCTTAAATCAATATGAATTTCAGAACATGGCCCACAAGGACCGGTCTCGCCCATCTCCCAAAAATTATCTTCTTTATTGCCATTTATTATTCGCTCAGAAGGAAGATGCTTTGACCAAATTTTACGGGATTCATGGTCAGGATCAGTACCTTCACTTTTACATCCCTCAAAAACAGTTGCATAAAGAAGACTTTTGTCAATTTTTAATACCTCGGTTAAAAATTCCCAAGCCCAGTTTATTGCATCTTCTTTAAAATAATCACCAAAAGACCAGTTACCAAGCATCTCAAACATGGTATGATGATAAGTATCATGACCAACTTCTTCCAAGTCGTTGTGCTTGCCCGAAACTCGTAAACATTTTTGGGAATTTACAACCCTTGGCCATTTTGTAGGCTCATTTCCAAGAAAAATATCTTTGAATTGATTCATCCCGGCATTGGTAAACATTAAAGTGGGATCATCTTTTATTACCATTGGTGCAGAACCAACAATTTTGTGCTCTTTAGATTCAAAAAAATGCAAAAAACTATTTCTTAACTCAGATGCAGTCATTTTTATGTTAAATATTTATTGATAATCAAAAAAAAACAAAACTTTTTTTGTAAACATCGTATAATAAGCCTAACGGCCAACTTTTATTTTAATTTAATTCAAATTGGGCAATAATATATTATTTGAATAATAACATATTTTGGCAGCTTTGAAACAACAAAGTTGCAAAAAAGAACTTGAATATTAATTTTTTTAGAAGAAAAGCATGTTAAAAATCAGATTATTCATCGGAGAATTGTTGAATATTTACTTTTTTTTCTAATTTAGCATTAAAATATACTCATATGTCAAGAGTCAAATATAGATATAATCCGGATACCTTATGTTATGATAGAATAGAAACCGGATTCAGATATTATTTATCCAAGATTTTTTCTTTTAGTCTTTATGGTGCATTAATGGGTGTTGTATATTTTTTGGGATATACTTATTTGATTGACAGTCCAAAAGAGATTAAATTGGAAAGAGAAAATGCACGTATGCAATCTCAGTATGAGATTATGTCAAGTCAGTTAAATCAAGTTCAAAAAGTGCTTGAAGATATCCAGCAAAGGGATGAAAATGTATATAGAGTAATTTTTCAGGCCGATTCAATTCCCAATTCAGTAAGAAATGCCGGCTTTGGAGGAGTTAACAGATACAGATATCTTGAAGACCTTGATAATTCCAACCTTGTGATTGAAACTGCAAGAAAGCTTGATATAATTATGAAGCAATTATATGTTCAATCAAAATCATTTGATGAAATAATAGACCTCACACAAAGAAAAGAGGAAATGATCAAATGTATTCCGGCCATTCAACCGATCTCAAATCGTGATTTGAGACGGACAGCTTCAGGTTTTGGTTGGCGTACTGATCCTATATATGGAACTAGACGCTTCCATGGAGGCATTGATTTTTCTGCACCGGATGGAACTGAAATTTATTCCACAGGAGATGGAGTTGTTACATCTGTGAGAAGATCCGCTATTGGATATGGAAATCATATTGAAATAGACCATGGCTTTGGGTATTCTACTTTATATGCACATCTTAGTGAATTTAATGTTAAAGTAGGACAAAAAGTAAATAGAGGAGATGTTATTGGCTTTGTCGGAAACTCCGGAAAGTCAACAGCTCCCCATCTGCATTATGAAGTTAGACGAAAAGGGAGAGCAGTTGATCCAACACATTATTTCTATCAGGATTTAACTCCCGAGCAATATGAAGAAATGATAAGAATAGCTTCTAATAGTAACCGCACTTTCGATTAGAGAAATCATTTTACAGGCTTTCTTATCAGCCATAAAATTAGCATCGTTAACAGACCGTTAAGCATTAATTTCTCGTATCCAAGATTAATTCCAAACCAAATAGGGAAGTAATAATCAAGGAGCCCCGTAATAAGGGGAGGAAGAACTACTGCTGAAAGAATTAAATGATCTTTAATTTTGTATTTGGTAAATAAACCAAAACTATATAAGCCCAATAATGGTCCGTAGGTGTATCCTGCTAAAATGTAAATGGTGTCTATTATACTATCTTGATTTAATGCCCTGAACAGTATAATTATCACTGCCATGGCAATAGAGAAAATTATATGAACAATTATACGAATGCGTTTAGCCTTTTCAGGAGTTTCTTTATCAATCCTTAAAATATCTATTGAAAAAGAGGTGGTTAAAGAGGTAAGAGCAGAGTCGGCACTGGAATAAGCAGCAGCAACAAGCCCCAAAATAAAAAGAATGCCTACAATGGTTGGAAAATAAGCTCCAAGGGCTATCATAGGATAAAAGTCGTCGGCCCTTTCCGGTAAAATTATGCCTACACGATGAGCATAAATATAAAGTAAAGCACCAAGTCCTAAAAATAAAATATTAACAGGTAAAAAAGCAAAACCATACCAATACATATTTTTTTGTGCTTCCCTAAGGTTTTTACAGCTAAGGTTTTTTTGCATCATATCCTGGTCTAAACCTGTCATTACTATAGTTATAAATGCACCTGATAGGAATTGTTTTAAAAAATGTCGTGAAGATAACCAGTCCCAATTAAATATTTTTGTGTACTCGCTTTTTGAAAGGGTGCTTAACATTTCTTTGAATCCTAAGTTTAGTTCTACACTTATAAAATAAATAGATAGTCCTACAGCTGATAGAATTACCAAGGTTTGCAGCGCGTCAGTCCAAATTATAGTTTTTATTCCCCCCTTGAAAGTGTAAAGCCAAATAAATCCTACGGTAATAATTACAGTTAAATAAAAAGGTATATTCAGCTTATCGGATACAGCTAATTGCAATACCCCGGCCATAAGGTAAAGCCTGGCAGATGCTCCTGTTAATTTTGAAACTATAAAAAGTAAAGAACCTGCTTTATACGACCATAAACCAAATCTTGTATGGAGATAAGTATAAATTGATGTTAGATTCAGTTTGTAGTATAAGGGTAGTAAGATGTTGGCTATAACAATGTAACCTAAAACAAAGCCCCCTACCATCTGAAGATAAGTGAATTGCTGATTGCCAACCCAACCGGGAACAGAAATAAAAGTAACCCCCGATAAGGATGATCCTATCATCCCAATGGCAACTATCTTCCAGGGAGAACTGCGATTGCCCATAAAAAAAGATTGATTATCAGCCTTTCTTCCTGTAATCCATGAGATTATTAAAAGTAAAAACAGGAAACCTGCAATTAAAGAGACCGTTGTTATTGGATGCATTTTTTTTTGTACAAAGAAAAGATTTTTAGTGCTTATAGCAAAAAGCAAAGCTGCTTCAGTTGAATTTTTGTTAACTTTGAAAGCTGTTCTTTCATGTTTAGAAAAATATTTTAAATGAATAATACCAGATTTCCTTCTGTTCTACTGGAAAATGCTGTTAATGAATTTGCACGCTTACCCGGTATTGGCAGAAAAACCGCTCTAAGGCTTACATTGTTCATCTTAAAACAAGAAAAAGAAGAAGTAATTAGATTTACTGAAGCGGTTAAGAATTTAAGGGAAGAAATTCGCTATTGCAAGAGTTGTTATAATATTTCTGATACAGAGACTTGTAATATTTGTGCATCTGTAAAAAGAGACCATTCACTTATATGTGTGGTTGAAAATATAAGAGATGTTATGGCTATTGAAAACACCCAGCAATATACCGGAATATATCATGTATTGGGGGGAGTTATATCACCAATGGATGGTATGGGGCCTGATGAACTTACTATTGAGCCATTAATAGAAAAGGTAAAAGCAGGAGAGGTAAAAGAAATAATATTTGCATTGAGTGCAACAATGGAAGGAGATACAACAAATTTTTATATTTACAGGAAATTGGCAAATTTCAATGTGACAATTTCTACAATAGCGAGAGGAGTCTCTGTTGGAGATGAACTTGAATATGCTGATGAAGTGACATTGGGACGTTCACTAATTAATCGTTTGCCTTTTGAAAAAACTTTGTAATTTTTTTATTTATGAGAAATAGTGATTATCTGCGGCATATAAAATTGTTTTATTGGTTGATATTTTTCCTATTGATAATATTCGGACTGCTTTCATTTTATGTCGGAAATGTTATTGGTCCAATATTAAAATGGGATTTAAAGGATGTAGTAAGCTTAAAAACCATTGTAGTTATTCTTTCTCTTGCCGGAATTCCGGCCGCCTATATTTATCATAATAAGCGGATAATGCAATTGGATGACTCACTTGCAAGCAAGCAAAAATTAAAACAATACCGAAATAGCTTTTTTGTGAAGATTGCTACTTTCGAAGCTTTAGCAATTATTGCCCTGATTGGATATATGATTTCAGCGGATTATTCTTTTTTGCTTATTTTTGCATTGTTGTTTGTTGCTTTTTTACTTAACATCCCCACTAAGCATAAAATTATTAGTGAACTTAACTTTAATTATGAAGAAGGAAACAATGATAATAGCAGTTGATTTTGATGGTACAATAGTTGATCATCGCTATCCGGCAATAGGCAAGACAAAACTTTTTGCCTTTGAAACTCTTAAAACATTGCAACGCGACGGACATCAATTGATATTGTGGACATATAGGGGAGGGGAGTTGTTAAATGAGGCTGTGGAGTTTTGTGAAAAAAATGGAGTGGAATTCTTTGCTGTTAACAGTAGTTTCCCGGGTGAAACATTGGATGACAGCCAAAGTAGAAAAATACATGCAGATTTGTTTATTGATGATCGTAATATTGGTGGATTTCCGGGATGGGGCGAAGTTTATCAAATGCTAAATCCGAATAAAAGCTCCAATGAGTATTTAGTTTACCAAAAAGAATATTTACGTGCTAAAAGACGTACTCTAAGAGGATTTGTAAAATATTTGTTTGGAAAGGAATAAATTTGAATGTGCTTATTTTGCTTTTATTGCGGCCCTATCTTGTGTTCAAAACTGCCTCCAAAACCAATACCTACTGCTTTTTCTTGTAGCCTTAATTTAAAAGCCTAAAAAACAGTCTGCTATGATAATTGAGAGGCTGTTGTTGAACTTTAATATGAAAAAAGGAAGGTTGATAGCTGTTGTTGTGTTAACAGCTTATTACATTTTCCCATTTTATGAAATAAGGGAATCTTTACAATTGATCATCCACTAATATTCGACCGCAATATTCGCAAACAATGATTTTTTTGCGACTTTGAATATCAAGCTGACGCTGAGGGGGAATTTTATTAAAGCAGCCTCCACAAGCATCACGAGCCACGGTTACTACAGCAAGACCGTTACGAGCGTTTTTTCGTATTCTCTTAAATGCGCTTAGTAAGCGATCATCAATTTTAGATTCAATAGATTTCGTTTTCTTTTTGTGCTTTTCTTCCTCTGTTTTTGTTTCCTGAATAATCTCATCTAATTCAGATTTTTTGGCGGTCAGATCAGAAGCACGTTCTTTTAATTGTTGCTTAGATGCTCCAATGAGCTCGGTTTTAGCATCCATTTCAGCCGAAAACTCTTTAATGCGCTTCTCACAAAGCTCTACTTCAAGAGTTTGAAACTCAATCTCCTTGGTGAGAGAATCATATTCACGATTATTACGAACATTTGATTGCTGAGCTTCATATTTTTTTATTAGCATTCCGGCATCTTTTATCTCATTCTTTTTGGTTAGAATGCTGTCGTTTAATTTTTTTATTTCCGAGTCGAGATTGTCAATCCTAGTTTCCAACCCTTCTATCTCATCTTCAAGATCCTGCACCTCTAATGGTAATTCCCCCCTAAGTGTCCTGATTTTATCTATTTCTGAAACTACCTTTTGTAATTCATAGAGAGCTTTTAGCTTATCCTCTACAGACACTTCACTTGTTTTAGCTTTTGAATTAATTGTTGTCATTATGATTATAATATTTTATTGGATTGGTATTAATTTCTGATAAATGGAATGCAAAATTAGGAAAATTTTTTGTAAGTAGCTCTAAAAAAAGTTCTTTAGTGAATTGTTCACTTTCATAATGCCCAATATCAACGATAATTATGTGACCTTCACCTTCAAAAAATTGGTGATACTTAAAATCTGCTGAAACAAAAGCTTGCGCTCCGGCTTTTATGGCATCCTTTAAAAAAGAACTGCCACTACCACCACATACTGCAACACGTTTAATATTATCATGGACTGAATTTGTATATCTTATGCATGCAGCACCGCTGACCTTTTTTATATGCTCAAAAAAAGCAAGTTTTTTCATGGGCTTTTTCAAATCACCAACCATACCTAAACCCGCCTGTTCCCATTTGTTGCTGAGAGGATAAAAATCATAAGCCGGTTCTTCATAAGGATGTGCCTTTATTAAAGCTTCTGTAACTTCGTTTTGTAAATAGGAAGGTAAGATTGTTTCAATGCGAACCTCTTCTTCTAAATGAAAATCCCCTTTTCTTCCTGCGAAGGGTTGAGAATCTTCATTTCCTCTGAATGTTCCTTCCCCACTTATATTAAAACTACAATAATCGTAATTTCCTATATGTCCTGCCCCACTGTTAAATAGTGCAAGGCGAAGCTCCTTGGCATGGGAGTGGGGAACAAAAACTGTAAGTTTTAAAAGACTGTTTTTTTGAGGAAGCAATATGTTTAAGTTCTCAAGACCAATTTTTTTGGCTAAAATGGCACTTACACCATCCTTTACCTTGTCGATATTTGTATGTGCAGCGTATATTGCTATATCATTTTTGATGGCTTTTAGTAAAATACGTTCTGCCATAGTTTTTCCGGTAATGCTTTTTAATCCCGACAGAGTAAGGGGGTGGTGGGCAATTATTAAATTGCAGTTTTTTTTAATGGCTTCATCAATAGTCTCAGGGATCACATCAAGAGTGATAAGAACTCCTGAAACCTCCATCTCAACATCCCCTGTTTGCATTCCACTATTGTCGTAACTTTCTTGAAGAGCAAGAGGAGCAACTTTTTCAATATGGAATATAAAATCTTTAACCTGCATTACATAACCCGGTTTTGTTACAAATAAATCTTAAAATGCTGAAAGTGTGCTGTTAAAAATAATTAAATCCCATCCTTAATTTCTATCAACATTTCTTTTATAACTTTTAAACGTTTAACTATTTCAAAGTTTTCTACAGTCCCGTCTTTGTTATCCTTTAATTTTTTGGCAGCACCCTTTAAGGTCATTCCCTTTTCTTTAACCAAATAATAGATAAGATGAAAGTTATCAATATCCTCAGGTGTAAACAGACGATTGCCTTTTTTGTTTTTGTGAGGTTTTATTATGTCGAACTCCTTTTCCCAGTAACGGATTAATGAAGTATTTACATTAAACATTTTAGCAACTTCACCTATGCTGTAATATAACTTTTCAATAACAGGTTGTTTATAAGTCATGGAATAAGATAGTTTATTTGAACATTAATACAATTTTAACCTTTTTTTCTGAAACAGACAAAGAATAAAAATATCAGCTATTTTAACGACCACTCTTCTTTTGCTTCCGGAAAATCTTGGTTGTGAAGCATAACAGCCCTTGCTTTTTTGAGATAACTATTCATACCTTCCCAGCCCGGTGGTAAATGATGTGGCACTCCTTGTTCAGACCATACTGATGCAGGTAAAATGTAATATTGTTTTTTATTGCCTATAACAGGAATATGAACCCAGGTCAATAGATGTTCAGCATCTTTTATAATAGTTTCTGCACCATTCTTAACAAGGTCTATCCTAACCATAGCACCACCATCTGTTAACTCTCTACGTTGATTGGAAATAAAATTGCCGAGAGAATAAACCAATATACGATTTTTATTGCTTCCATCATTTATAAAATGCATAGGCTGAATTACATGTGGATGAGATCCTATTATAATGTCGGTCCCATTGGCGAAAAGTAATTCTGCCAGAGCTTGTTGTTCCTTTGTTGGGGAAGTTACATATTCATTTCCCCAGTGAATATAA
Organism: uncultured Alkalitalea sp.; assembly: GCA_964578485.1. Classification (GTDB taxonomy): domain Bacteria; phylum Bacteroidota; class Bacteroidia; order Bacteroidales; family Marinilabiliaceae; genus CAZODA01. Next base: position 113,259 of record CAZODA010000006.1, read on the forward strand.
ACCATAATTATATCGGGATGCAGCTCTTTTGTGTTGTGTAAATCTTTTTTGATTTTTTCCCGGTCTATTAAATTTATCAAATTTGGTGCTGTAATAGGTAAACCATTGGTACCATAAGTGTAATTTAAAAGTGCAAGCTTGATCCCCTTGTAATCAATCAGTTGAGGGTGGTTTTTAAGCATGTCGAGACTGTCGGAAAAGGTGCCTGTACGAACAAAATAATGATTGTCAAGAACCTGAATGGTCCTTTCTATGCCCTTTTGCCCCCTGTCGCAAGAGTGGTTATTGGCAGTTACCAATACGCCTACTCCGGCTTCCTTTAAAGCAGTTGCAAGTGCATCGGGTGAACTAAATTGAGGATAACCCTTGTATGGAGGGCCGGCAAGTGTGACTTCCAAATTGCCAATAACAATATCAGCTGAACGAAAATATGGCTCAATATATCTGAAGGTTTCAGAATAATCGTAAGTTACACCGTCGTCGCATAAAGCACTCGCAATTTGAGCTTCATGGCCCATTATGTCGCCCAAAAATAATAGTGTTAGCTCCTGACTATATAAAACGCTGATTTGTACGCTGATAAAAAGAAGTAATATCGCCTGTTTCATAAAAGATGTTTGGGTTTATAATAAAAAATTAATTTGTTATCACAAGATATAAAAATACAAAGATCAATCATAATATTGTAAATTTGAAAAAAAGCTACTTTGTTTCACGCAAAATTTCGAATTATTATAGATGAACCCTTTTAATTTTTTCTTGTTTTACGTAAAACATACATTAAAATGAAACATCCAACTTTGATAATTTATGGCTCATCACTTGGAAATACACGGTTTATTGCTGAAAAAATTCATGAATATTTGCCTCAGGCTAAATTAATATCTGTTGCTGATATTAATCCTGAAATTATTGCAAATTATCCAAATCTAATATTAGGGACTTCAACATGGGGTATTGGGG
>CAZODA010000007.1:0-64679 GCA_964578485.1 uncultured Alkalitalea sp.
AATTAATAAAAAATAAATATATAAGGGGCGCCCCTACGTGGTCGTCCGAAATTGAATATAATATATAATACCATGTTTTGTCTAAAATTCAAGAATTCGCTTCGCTCTCCCGAAACACGAGCCACCCGAATGAAAAATGATTCCCAGATTTGTTACCTCATTATACATATCATTAAAATTGGCATAAATTACCAACAAGTTCTAATATCGTGAAAAAAATAAAAATCATTCTCATCGTGCCCTATAACAAAATCCTTTTTCTCACCAGCAGGTGGTCCATATCGCAAAATTGCAATAGATAAATCGTTAAGCAATTTCAAAATTTCCTTCGTCGTTAAACAGTTGCAATCTTCAAGTTTTTTAAAAAGCGAGTTATAAAAATAACTTGTATTGCAAAGGTCAAATATCTCTAATTGATTATCACTTTCAATGTAAAGATAAATAGAACCGTCATATACATTTCTGGCTGTGAATTGTTTAATATGAAAATCTAAGAAATATTCATGTGTTGGAATAATATTATTGATTTCGATAATATCATAAATACTATCTTTTCCCCTTTCATGATTAAGGCCTCCTCGTTCAATTAAATAATTAATTAAATATTTAAGCTTAACTTCTTCTTCGATTTGACCCAAAGAGAAATATGGGATTAAGATAATAAAGTATAGTAATAACAATCTTTTCATATTTTGTTTCTTTAATATTCAGTTCAATTTATTTAAATATGAAAGGTTTAATTTTCAATGATTGATATAATGCTTACCAAAAAGAAGTTCAAAGATTTTTTACAGAAAAATGTGGCTGCGCTGTAAAGCAAAAAGCCCGGTTTAGCCGGGTTTAGTTTTTAATATCAACCATCGCACTTAAGATAGAACCGAACAGAATCGAGATGGATTAACTCAAACTTCCCTTTCATATTAATTAGATAATCATGGGTTAATGAATCTACTTGAGATGATAAAATTTTTCCACCTTCTTTCGCCTTTTTCTCTTCTTTTATTATGTTTCTAAGAGACACTACTGTATCATTCAATAACTCGAAGTATTTTGTCACAAACAATCCTGTCTCACTCTCCTCACTTTGGTCTATTACATCAAAAAAATCCCCTTCGGAAAAGAAGATATAATCCAGTTTTGATGCTGAACTATCTACTGCCATCAAATAAAACTTCTCGTTAGAGATGCTTTCTACAAGCACAAAAAACAGGTAAATACCATCATAAACTTCTCATGATTAATTAGTTGTTGCTGATAATTTTGTTATTGGTATCGGCCTAAAAGAACTGCCTTACTCTGTAATTGTACAAGTCTAGCTTTAACCTTTTTGTTTATTCTCTATCTTTCCAAATCTTTGGATTTCTACTGGTATGCAGTATTGCTAAAATGTAAATGGTATTACTCTCAACTATAAAAAATATGCCATAAGGAAACCGGTTAGTTAATGCCCTTCGTATGTTCTTGTATATCAATTGGAAATGGTTGGGGTCTCTTTGTATTGCATTAATCTTGGCATCTAAAGCCAACAAGAATTCGTTACCTAAGCCCTCGCTTTTGCTGTTATACCATGTAGCTGCCTTTATAGCATCATCTTCGGCATAAGGCTTGACTATCAGCGTATACATTAGAGTTGATCCTTAATTCTGGCTTTTACCTCACTCCATTTTGAGCCTTCATTGGGGTTCCTTCTATGAGATTCAAGCCTATCGTCAAGTAGCTGCTTAGCTTCGGATGATGTTTCTATTTGCTTGTCCTTTTCAGAAATGCTATCCCAAATGGCCTCCACTATTAATATACGTTCTGATACGCTTAGCTTTAATATGTCTTGAAGTATCTGTGTCATAGTGCAAATTTAACGATTTAAAATTAAAATTGTTGCGGTTTGCTAGCAAATAATTAATTGCAATATTTGCTGTTTTTCATCAACTTTCGTAAAATCATTAAAGAAAACACCAGTCAAACAATTGAATATGTCTAAATAAGTTTAGGCCAGGTTATATTTATATACCATAACAAGAACTTTCCCGATAGTAATCGAGATTTACGCTACGCTTCAATTTTCCATTGCTTTCTTGCCAATTGTCATGTAAATGTACTTAATTGTCTGATTATCTGCAACACTTCTCAAAATTACCCCCCTGCCTTTAAAGTTTTTTGTTGTAAACTTTTATTGACTAAATTTGTAATACTTAAAAAACATAAACGTCATAAAGATAATTAATGTGAACTTAGGTAACAGGACAGAAGAACTCAGAAAACAAAAGGGTTGGTCGCAAAACGTGCTGAGATTTTCCGTGAGCTTATTGGCCGGTATGAACCGACTTGAACCAGCTGCTAAAAATTTTGTATATGCCTTCTTGGATCCTTTCATCACAAAGGTAAGACCTCAAAGTGTTTTACGATAATAAAAAAACTATAACTATGAGTACAAAACATATTCAGTTAAATATCCCACTTAGTTTTAAACAGTTAATTGACATTGTGCGGCAACTTTCCCCAAAGGAAAAATTACAGCTAAGCGGTGTCTTATGGGATGAGACAGAGGAAAAAGAAATAGACATCCCCGAAGAGCACAAGCAAATAGTAAGACAAAGGCTAAAACGTATGGAAGAACAACCGGAAAGCTGCCTTACGTGGGAAGATATCGAAGGTAAAATAAAACTGTAATATGGCTTTTAAATTGATATATGCAGCCGAAGTTTACAATGACCTACAACAAAATATTGACTGGTACAATGAAAAACAAGCGAGTATAGGTACACGTTTCTTTAAAGCTGTAAAAGAACAAATTCCAAGGATTAAGAAAAACCCCTATGGTTTTGCCGTCCGATATGAAGATGTCCGTTGCGCCAAAGTGAAAGGTTTCCCATACATGATACATTTTAAGGTGTTTCCCGATATCAACACCATTAAGGTAACGGCTGTTTTTAGTACGCATCGAGATCCTAAAATCTGGGAGGAACGTAAGTAAACACATAACCCCTATATTTTGGCAATTACAATTGGGAATAGATACTACGCCCATGCAAGGCTAATAGAGATGGGATATACTTACATAGGGCTACGCTTCGCTTCACCCTAACCTGTCCCGCCGAGGCTTGCCGAATGCGGGATGCTAATGTCTTACGCCCTTCCAGGGCTTATTTGCGTTATTATCCTATACCATAGGGCGTTGCCTAACCTGTCCCGCGAGGCTCGCCGATGCGGGAGCCTGTTCCGCCAAGGCTTGCCGAAAGCGGAAGGAGTTATTTGCATGATTCTTTTTGTGCTCAAGCCGGTTCTCATCATCAATATCAATAAACAATGACAATGGGAAAAATATGTGGTTATAATCATCAATTTCGGACGACCACGTAGGGGTGCCCCTACGTGGTCGTCCGAAATTGATATAATATATAAAAAAAGAAGCTGCCTTTGTGAGACAGCTTCTTCAAATCATAATGATTAATCTTTATCGTTGTTTTGAACAATCTTTTTTCATCTTATTTTAGATCCTTTTACAGCAAAGAACACTAAATATAAATAATAAAGGAACAGGCAAGAAATAGCAGCTACAACTGATACTGTGGCAGTCTGAATCCATCCCATTGCAGGCATTAATATTGCTGCTCCAATAACGGAAGTAGAAATAACTCCCGAGGCAACCTTGGCATGTGGTCCGAGGTCTTCAAGTGCAAGATTATAAATAGTTGGCCACATGATAGAATGGAAAAGACCGGTACCAAGGAACAACCATAAAGCAAGGGTATTGGCATCGGTATTAATACCAATTATAAGCGATGCTGCAAGAAGTATGAAACCTCCTACCGAACAAAGTGCAAGAATTTGACGGGCTGAAAATTTTTGCAGCACAAAGATACCTATCAATCTTCCAACCATCAGACCTGCCCAATAATATTTCAACATATCTGTTCGCTGTAACGAAGTCAGGTTTAATCCAAGTCGCGATGAATAGTCGGCAAAAAAGCTTGGTATTCCTATCTCAATACCCATATAAAAGAAAATAGCAAGTGAACCAAGCCAAACATGGACATATTTAAATGCACTCGACTTATATTTTTTAGGTGCTTCTGCTCCTTCTTCTTCATCACCTTTTATTTCGGGTAGTTTCAAAAAGAACATGATTCCCAAAATTACAACTGTAATTACACCAATAATAATAAAAGGACCTTGAACTTGAGTAGGCTGCATATTAACGCCATCTCCTGTGTCGGCAATAATAAGCAAAGAAACAAAAATAGGAGCCGTAACAGTGGCAACAGAATTTAAAGCATTAGTAAGTGTTAGCCTACTTGCTGCTGTTTTTTCAGGCCCTAAGGCATTTACGTAAGGATTGGCAGCTACCTGCAAAAACACAACGCCTATAGCAAATACTGCGACTCCACCGAGGTAGGATAAATAACCAAATGCAACAAGAGGAACGCACAAGAAAAAGCCAAGTGCTAAAAGTCCCAAGCCCCCCAATACTCCATTTTTATATCCAATACGGTTAATCAAAAATCCAACAGGAACTGATAAAATATAGGCACCATAAAAAAAAGTATTAGGCAACTGTTTCAGCACATGACCTTTTTCACTGTCGTCGAGCCGAAATGCTTCTTTTAAAAAATCAATCATCGAATTGTTCATGGTAGTAATAAAGCCTAATAAAAAGAACAAGGCGGCCATTACTATCAACGGGAACAAATACTTGTTTTTGGAATTACTCATAAAGTAAAATTTTAAATGTTGATATTACTTTGTTGAAAATTTGTGAACACAACTATGTCGGTAAACTTCACCGGGTTTAAGAATATTTGAAGGAAAATGAGCATGATTTATAGTGTCGGGAAAATGTTGAGTTTCCAAACAAAAGCCTTCATGTTTATTATAAACTTTCCCATGCTTTCCTTTTTCATTTTCCATCCAATTCGAAGAGTAAAACTGAACTCCTGGTTGGGTGGTATATACTTCCATTACACGACCGGATACAGGATCGGAAGCTACTGCAGCAAGTCCCAACTCCCCGGGGCGATTTTTCAACACCCAATTATGGTCATAGCCCGCTCCATTTTTTATTTGCTCATCCTCTACAGAAATTTCTGCTCCTATAGCTTTAGCTTTAGTAAAATCCATTGGTGTATTTAATACTGAACGGATCTCACCACTGGGAATAGAAGTGGAATTTATGGGAGTAAAAAAATCTCCATTTATCATTAATTCATGATCTAATATTTTTCCGCTTCCCTCACCACCAAGATTAAAATATGAATGACTCGCAAGATTAACAATAGTGGTTTGATCGGTTGTAGCTTCATAATCCAATACAAGCTCATTGTCGTTTGTAAGAGTAAAAGTTACTTGTACTTTTAAATTGCCGGGATAATTTTCTTCCCCATTTTTCGACAAATAAAAAAATACTACTCGATTATCGGAAGATTCAAGTACATCCCAAACAACTTTATTAAAGCCTTTAAGGCCGCCATGCAAATGATTCGGACCATTATTTTTGGCAAGATTATACTCTTTGCCTTCCAAAATAAAACGACCTCCTGCAATTCTGTTGGCACAACGACCACAAAGTGCACCCATAAACGGGCCATTACCATTAATATAATCCTGTATATTATCGAGCCCCTGAACAATATCAGAAAATTTGCCTTTTTTGTCGGGTACGAAAATACTCACGATAGTAGCCCCAAAATTGGTTATCTGTGCAACAAGCCCATTACTATTACGCAAAGTAAACAAGGCTGTTTGACGACCATCTACAGTTGCTACAAAGGCATCTTCATTAATAAGATCAAATGTTTGCATAAATATTTATAGTATTTAAACTCTAATTGTTATAAGAATAATATTTTGTTTATTCAGAATTATCTATGAAGCTATATTAAAGCTCAACTTTTACAGCCCCTTGTTTTCGGATAAACAAATTATGACAAGCCCCTGCTCCAAATACATGTTCAATAGTTTTAATATAAGTCTCCAACAAATCCTGAGGTACAAAAGCCTGAATTGTTCCTGCAAATCCACCTCCATGAACACGCCAAGCACCACTGCCTTTTAATATAAGATCACTTAATGCCAATCCAAGTGAAACTCCCTGTTCTTTAACATTATTAACAGGGTAAATATTTTGATTATACATATATGAGCTATAGCCTGAGTCAACAACCATTTGAAGAAAGGCTTTAAAATCATTATTCTCCAATGCTGCAACCTGATCAACTACACGGGCATTATCACCCTGAAAATGTATGGCACGAAGCAGAGCGCGATCACTAACTTTATTCCTCATAGTAGGAATGGCATCAATAATTTTCTCAAGAGTTACTTCGCGCAAAACAGAAGCACCTAATTCTGCAGCAACCGACTTCATTTCTATTGGCAGTGAAGCATATTCTTCATTTAAATCGGCATGGTTACCACCGGTATCAGTAATAACAAGTGAATATCCTGTTGCAACAAAATCAAAATCAACTTTTTTAACCACGGGTTTTGAGGGATCCTTAAAATCAATAGTCACTAAACCTCCAACCGAACAAGCAGTTTGATCCATCAAGCCACAGGGCTTTCCAAAAAAGTTATTCTCGGCATATTGTCCTATAATTGCATTTTCAATAGGATCAAGTTTTCCCTCATTAAATAGATGACTAACAATAACCCCTATTAAAATTTCAAAAGAAGCAGAAGAACTTAAACCTGATCCTTTAGGCACACCACCATCAATACAGGCATCAAAGCCCCCAATATTATAATTTAGTTCCTTTAATTTTGAACAAATACCTCTTACCAAAGCGGCAGAGCTAAAGTTCTCTTCCTTAACAGGAGTAAGAACAGAAAGATCAACTTCAAAGGGAGGGTAACCAATAGAATTTATACGAACAATATTTGTTCCGTTGGGAGAAGCAATGGCAATGTTATCAAGGTTAACAGCACCCGCTAAGACGCGTCCGAAATTATGGTCGGTATGGTTGCCACCTATTTCTGTGCGACCGGGAGTGCTAAACAGCATCCCCTCTTTAGAGCTAAATAAAGAAGAAAACTTTTCAACCAGAGCTTTATAACGATCGGCCTGCTTTTTTAATTCAGCAGAATCGCTACCATATAATCCTTTCATAAAGACATTATCCCCGTCATTGAGTTTTTTTAGCAATAATTCTGTTTTTTCCATTGTTTATATTTATTTATTTGTGTCCAAACTTCTGAGAAAATTAATAAAAATTTAATATTAAAGCCATGAGATAAACACAAAGTAAACTTTTTTTCACAATAAAACCTATATCAATATAAGGAATGAACATTTTTTTAAAATAGTTGATATATATTTTTAAAAAGTTGACAGCCCTTATCTATAATTAACAATAAGGGCTGTCAACTTTTTAAAGAATTTATTACTTCACCGGAAATATGCAAAAAATACTTCCGCTCTGTTCAATATTTAAAATCTACAACTGTTCTTTTTCGGTAAACTCTCCCAGCTTCCGGTATTTTTTGTATATCTCATCATACTTTGCGGCATTACATGCATTGGGCATATAGCTATGTTCAAATCCATGACCCATCGCTTTTTGAGCATCCTCCACTTTTGGATATACTCCGGCTACAACAGCGGCAAACATAGCAGCTCCAAAAGCACATGTTTCCTCCGTACGAGCTATCTTTATAGACATATTCAAAATATCGGCAAGAGTTTGCATAACAAAAGGCGATTTCTTTGCTACTCCTCCCAAGCCAATGATTTCCTTAATTTCAACACCTTCTCGTGCAAAGCGCTCAACAATAGCTTTTGACCCAAAAGCAGTAGCTTCAACCAAAGCCCTGAATATACGAGGGGCCGATGAGCCAAGCTTAATACCGGCAATTGAACCGGTAACCTCCTGACTGGCATCCGGCGATCTGCGACCATTCATCCAATCAACAGCAATAAGAGTTGATTCTTCAATGGGAATTTTACTTGCCTCATTCGACAATTCAGGGATGATGCTGTCAATGGTTTCATTAATAAGCTTTTGACGAGTATCTGCATCTATGAGTTCCGACTTATACAAAATATTTTCAAGAGGCCATGCCACTACATTTTTAAACCAAGCATATACATCTCCAAATGCAGACTGCCCCGCTTCAAGGCCCACATAACCGGGTATTACAGATCCATCAACCTGACCACAAATTCCGGCAATCAATTTATCCCCTATCTGATCATAAGAGGCTATCATGATATCGCATGTTGATGTACCTATTGATCTGGCAAGAACATTAGGAGTTACTTCGCCTCCTACTGCACCCATATGACAATCGAAAGCACCGGCACCAACAGCAACCTTGGTAGTCAAACCCAAGCGCTCAGCCCATTCTTCCGTTAAATTTCCAACTTTTACATCACTGGTATATGTTTCCCGATATAAACGATCGCGATATCCGGCTAACAAAGGATCTAATGTGGTCAAAAACTTTTCGGAAGGTAAACCATCCCAACCTTCATACCACATTGCTTTATGCCCGGCAGCGCATCTACTTCTTATAACCTCTTCGGGTTTAATTTTACCACTTAATAAAGCAGGCATCCAATCGCAATGTTCAATCCACGAATATGCAGCCTTACGAACAGCAACATCTTGCCGTAAAACATGCAAAACTTTAGCCCACACCCACTCTGATGAATAAACACCACCTTCATATTGTGTATAATCAATATCCCATTTCCTTGCAAGTTCATTTATTTCGGCAGCCTCTTTTACAGCTGTATGATCTTTCCAAAGGATAAACATGGCATTAGGATTTTCAGCAAACTCAGGTAACATAGCCAAAGGAATACCTTGTTCATTGACGAAGACAGGAGTGCTTCCAGTGGTGTCAAATGAAATCCCAACAACATTTTCAGAAATATTCCCGCCGGCTTTCGCTAATGAATCTTTAATGATATATTCAAGTACATCAATATAATCCAATGGATGCTGACGATATTGATCTTTTGTAGGATCACAATATTTACCTTCCATCCACCGAGGATAATGTTTTACTGAGGTTGATATCTCATCACCTGTTAAAGCATCAGCAATAACAGCCCGCGCCGAATCCGAACCATAATCGATACCTATTACATATTTTTTTGACATCTTAAATCAATTTTTGAAATAATATATTCTACTACTTTTGACCATAATAAGCATTTGCACCATGCTTCCTTTCAAAATGTTTTGTAGTCAAAAATGGGTTCATTGCCATTCTTGGGTTAATTGAGTAAGCCTGATATGCCATCCTTGCTACTTGCTCCAATACAACACTGTTATGAACAGCATCAAAAGCATCTTTGCCCCAAGTAAAGGGTGCATGATTTTTAACCAACACCCCCGGGATATACATTGGATTAATATCACGAAAAGTTTCAACTATGACATTACCTGTCTCCTCTTCGTAAGCTCCTTTTATTTCCTCCTCCGTCATATCTCGGGTACAGGGTATATCTCCCGCAAAATAATCAGCATGTGTAGTACCAACAATAGGAAGATCTACCCCGGCCTGAGACCATGAAGTTGCAAAGGTAGAATGAGTATGAACAATACCTCCGATTTCCGGAAAATTCCTGTAAAGCACAAGATGAGTCGGTGTATCGCTTGAAGGTCGCAAATCACCTTCAACAATATTGCCTTCAAGATCTACTACTACCATATGGTCAGCCGTCATACCATCATAATCAACCCCACTTGGTTTAATTACAACCAAACCCTGTTTACGGTCTATGCCACTTACATTTCCCCATGTAAATATTACTAAACCATATTTAACAAGATCTAAATTTGCCTTACATACTTCTTCTTTTAACTTTTTCATAGTTATCTAATTTTTATATAAAACAAATAAGTCAGGCATATCAACTCAAGTATTGCAAATATCAATTAATTCATTTTACCTTTTATAATATCCATTTCAATTACTACTTGTCACACACCAAGTTACCAGAAATAAATATAGAATAAGGTTATTACCCCCAATATAATTACAGAATGGATTATATCCCATTTATTCCAACTCTCACGTGTTTCCCTTTTCTGCTCAGCTGTGCCCGAACCAAAAGTAACACCGGCCAATTGAGCCTCGGTAGCAGGCTTGGTGAATAAAGACACCAAAACAATAACTACAATACACAAAAAGAATAAATAAATAGAAAAATGTAACCAGTTGGGAGCTAAAAACATCTGATACATAATACTACCCGGATTAACATATCCTGAAAAGATACTCATTGCAAGACGGGTCATACCAAGAACAAAACCGGTTATTAATCCGGTAAAACCTGCTGCCGGAGTTGTCCGTTTCCAGAAAACACCCAAGAGGAAAACAGAAGCAATACCGGGAGCCAACAGCGACTGAACATCTTGGAGATATTCATAAAGGACATTACCCAAGCCTTTCATTACAGGAATCCATAGAATACCTAAAATCACAACAACAGTAGTAGCAATACGACCTACAACTACAAGATGCTTCTCGGAGGCTTCAGGCCTGAATTTTTCATAAAAATCAACAGTAAACAACATCGCCGAAGAATTAAATAATGAGGCAAGAGAACTCATAAGAGCTGCAACAAGCCCCCCAATCACAATGCCTTTTAATCCTATTGGTAACAATTGTCTAACCATAACTGAAAAAGCTGCATCAGGAGAACTTAGTGAAATAGCCCCTTGTTTATTAAGAGCAAAAGCAATCATACCCGGAACAAGGAAAATAAATACAGGTAATAATTTTAAATATGCCCCAAATATACTTCCACGTCTTGCTTGTTTTTGATCACGACCGGATAATACCCTTTGCACTATATATTGGTCGGTACACCAATACCAAAACCCAATAATAGCAGAGCCAAGTAAGACCCCGGTCCATGGAAAGTCTGAATCCTTGTGCGAACGAATCAGATTTGTCATGCTATCTCCATACTCATTAACAGGGGTTGCACCCACTATTTCCATCATCTGATTCCAGCCTCCGAGCTCCTTTAATCCAACAACCAACAGAACAATGGAACCTATAAGTAATACGGGTAATTGAAGAACTGATGTGTAAAGAACTGCTTTCATGCCACCAAGAACAGTATATAAGCCCGTGATGACCACAAGACCGATGGCTCCTATCCAAAAGAAATCGATCCCCATCCACTCTTCGATTCCGAACACTTCTTTAAAAACAATTCCACCGGCATATACTGTTACGGAAACTTTAGTTAAAACGTAGCTCACAAGAGATATCACCGAAAGAAAATTCCGAGAAGCAGGATTAAATCTACGCTCTAAAAATTCCGGCATAGTGAATACCTTACTACGAGAATAAAATGGAACAAAGACCCAGCCTAATACAAGAATTAACCAGCCATGCATCTCCCAATGAGCCATAGCCATTCCGGATTCTGCACCGGCTCCGGCTAATCCAACCAAATGCTCCGAACCAATATTGGAAGCAAATATTGATGCTCCAATAGCAATCCAACCGGCATTCCTTCCGGCAAGGAAATAATCGGTAGGAGTGTCATCTTTTTGACGTACTACCCACCAAACAATTAAAACAAGCAGAACAAAAAATCCCGCGAGAACAATCCAATCAAACGTTTCCATAAAAAAAGTATTAAATTCTCAAATAAATTAAAGAAAAACTGACTAAAAATGATCTATACTACATGTAAGCATGTAGATATTATAATGTGACAAATTATTATGCACCTTAAATTTCCTTTAATAAGCTTTTTATTATGATATGCAATAATAATAAAAAGCTTGTAAAAAACATTAAAAAAGAATTTTAAAGACCTTTTGACAGCATATAATAAAGATCATTCCATTTAAGCTCTTTTTTAAGGCCCGAAATGGTAGTATCATTATCAATCAATAAAAATTCAATACCGGCCATTTCAGCAAAATCTTCCATACATTCTGAATTAATTGTTTGGCTGAAAGAGGTATGATGTGCTCCACCTGCCAATATCCAACCGCCTGCACCAATTTCAAGATTAGGCATAGGAACCCACAATGCACTGGCAACAGGCAATTTAGGCATAGGAGCATCTAAGGGAACAACTTCAACCTCATTAACAATTAAGCGATATCTATTCCCCATATCAACAATAGATGCATTAATAGCTTTACCCGGCTTAACAGTGAAAAGGGAACGAACAGGATCGGCTTTACCTCCTATTCCTAATTCATGAATTTCAACAACAGGTTGCTTTTCCGCAATAGACTCACAGATTTCAAGCATATGAGCTCCTAAAACCTTGGCTCCCGACGGATGAAGATGATAAGTGTAATCCTCCATAAACGAAGTCCCACCCTCCAAACCTTCCGACATAACTTTCATAGCCCTTACCAAAGCTGAAGTTTTCCAGTCACCTTCCGCTCCAAAGCCATAACCATCGGCCATTAAACGCTGAACAGCAAAACCGGGTAATTGCTCTAAACCGTGCAAATCTTCAAATGTGGTTGTAAAAGCCTTAAAGCCACCATCCTCTAAAAAATTACGCAAACCAATTTCTATACGTGCTGATTCACGAAGAGATGAATGACGCTTGCCACCCTTCTTTAATTCAGGAACAACAAGATAATCTGCTTCAATTTTAGAGACTAACTTATCAATATCGGAGTCCTTAACTTTATTAATTTCAGCAACAAGATCACCAACCCCAAAACCATGCACTGTTAAACCTAATTGAATTTGAGCGCCAACCTTATCTCCCTCTGTAACAGCAACATTACGCATATTGTCGCCAAAACGTGCTACTTTTAAAGTTCGCATTTCCTGCCATCCGGCAGCTGCTCTCGACCACAGTCCAACCTTTTTCTGAACTTCTTCATTCTCCCAATGACCAACAACAACCTTCCTTTGTAAACGCAAACGACTCGAAATAAATCCAAATTCACGATCCCCATGTGCAGCCTGATTCAAATTCATGAAATCCATATCTATTTCAGACCAAGGTAAATCACGATTAAATTGAGTATGTAAATGCAGAAAAGGCTTTTGAAGTGTAGTTAAACCGGAAATCCACATTTTGGCAGGCGAAAATGTATGCATCCATAAAATTAAACCTATACAGGAAGAAGCATTATTTGCATCAATAACAACATTTTTAATCTCTTCAGCTGTTTTTACAACAGGCTTAAAAATAATGTTGACCGGAATGTGTTTCGAATTATTCAAACCTTCTGCAATTTTGCGCGAATGAACAGCTACTTGTTCTAAAGTATCCGGACCATATAAATGCTGGCTGCCGGTTACAAACCATAATTCAAATTTTCTTAACATAATTTTTAGTTTTTAGAAAAAATCTTATTTTTATCTTGTAAATCTCTCTGAAAAAAATCAGAATTGTCGGTACCACCTAATGATTATTTACTTTTATTAGCAAAATATAGAATCATTTCTCAACTACAATTTAAAAACAAACATAAATAAAACTATTGTTTTAAATGCAGGCCCGGAACTTTTTAAAAGAAAAAAGTGACAATAAAAGTACAACTCACTTTCTAAATCAGCAAATGAAAGTGAAAAATAATATCAAGCTTTTAAAATATCATCTCTTTTTTTTACCTGCTTTTTTAAAAGATAATCGTGAAACATTGTTATGACATAATTAATATTGAATGTGTGCTGAAAATATAATAATGAAAACTAAAAAAAATATTTTAAAGGATTGTTTTTAAGAATTTTAATTTTAAATAACGATAGAACAAGATAATAGATGATTTATATAAAATCATAAGTTTGATAATTGCAAGACCTAATAAATTATTACATTGAAGAAATTCTTTTTTTATTAACAACAATAAACAAACTAAAAACAAGATAAATTAAAAAAATAATATTATTTTTTTAATCTTAATTCAGATCTTGGCTTTTAAAGGTGCGACATACTTTTATTTTCAGCTTGTTTTAATTTATAATAGCCTTTTCAAATAAAATCAAACAATAAATGAAATATTATATCATTTATTAATATATAGATGTAAAGATTAGGAACATAAAATTATTAACAAGGCAAATACATTAAGGCATAAGCTTGAACTATATGATTTTTAGCCCAAACCATATATTTATGTTCTTTAATCATATAGTGTTATAATACAATCTGATGGCTTGTGTTAATAAAGAAATTTTCAACCGTTTTTACTTTTCGTTATATTTGAGGAATTTTGACGGGTAAATTTTGTGTTTCTTTATTCAATATTTTAACATAAACAACAACTTTATAAGGAAGGAAGAACATGATTCAGAACTATTCAGAGGAAACCATTCAAACCCTTGATTGGAAAGAGCATATCAGAAGAAGACCGGGTATGTATATAGGGAAGCTGGGTGATGGTACCTATGCTGACGATGGGATTTATGTGTTGCTAAAAGAAGTGATGGATAATTCTGTTGACGAATACATGATGGGGTTCGGGAAAAAAATTGATGTCATTGTAAAGGATAATTATGTTTCAGTACGCGACTTTGGTAGGGGGATACCCCTTGGCAAGGTAGTTGATGCTGTTTCAAAAATGAATACCGGAGCAAAATATGATAGCAAGGTATTTAAAAAATCAGTTGGGCTTAATGGCGTGGGTGTTAAAGCTGTTAATGCTTTATCGGTAAACTTTTCGGTACAAGCTATAAGAGACGGAGAATTAAAAAAGGCAGAATTCTCAAGAGGTGAATTAATTAATGATATCCCCGTTGAATCAACCACCTTAGCAAACGGAACAATAGTAGAATTTACACCTGACAATTCAATATTTGAAAACTTTACCTTTAATGAAGAGTATATAGAAGATTTATTAAAGAATTATACTTTTCTTAATGCCGGTCTTAACATTAACTTTAATGGTCGCACATATTGTTCGAAAAATGGACTTTTAGATCTATTAGACGAAAAAATGACCGAACCGGGCTTATATCCCTTGATACATTTAAAAGATACAGATCTTGAAGTTGCCATAACCCATACTTCCCAATATGGTGAAGAGTATTATGCTTTTGTAAACGGTCAGCATACTACTCAAGGTGGAACTCATTTAATTGCTTTTCGTGAAGCCTATGTAAAAACCATAAGGGAGTTTTTTAATAAAAATTTTGATGTCTCTGATATTCGTCAAGGGATAGTTGCAGCTATCAGCATAAAAATTGAGGAGCCTGTATTTGAATCTCAGACAAAAACAAAATTAGGGTCAAAGGATATGGGTCCTGATGGTCCGACAGTTAGAAATTATGTAAATGACATTATCAAAGAGAAGCTTGATAATTATCTGCATAAACATAACGATGTTGCTGAAATTATAAACAAGCAAATTCTTGATGCAGAAAAAGAGCGTAAAGCTATATCAGGAATACAAAAATTAGCACGGGAAAGGGCGAAAAAGGTTAGTCTTCACAATAAGAAATTAAGGGATTGCAGAGTTCATTATAATTCTAATGCAGATCGAAAACTTGAATCTTCAATATTTATAACTGAAGGTGATTCTGCTTCAGGATCAATAACCAAAGCAAGGGATGTTACCACACAAGCGGTTTTCAGCCTTAGAGGAAAGCCTTTAAACAGTTATGGGTTAAGTCGTAAGGTTGTTTACGAAAATGAAGAATTTAACCTTCTACAAGCTGCTTTAAACATTGAAGAAGGCCTTGAAACATTACGCTACAATTATGTTATAATAGCATCTGATGCTGATGTTGATGGCTTACATATTCGTTTGTTATTAATTTCTTTTTTCCTGCAATTTTTTCCTGAATTAATTAAAAACGGGCATTTATATATCCTTCAAACTCCATTATTTAGAGTGCGAAACAAAAAGCAAACACGTTATTGCTATAATGAAGCAGAAAGGATAAAAGCCATAAAAGATTTGGGGCCAAATCCGGAAATTACCAGATTTAAAGGTTTGGGAGAGATATCCCCCGATGAATTCAGACACTTCATTGGTAAAGATATGAGATTAGAACGGGTGCGAATGAAAAAAGAAGATGCAACAAAAGAATTACTTGATTTTTACATGGGAAAAAACACTCCCAAACGTCAAAATTTTATCATTGACAATTTAGTTGTTGAAGAAGAAATTATGTAAATAATGGTTGTGAATAATCTAATTGATGAACTGAATTAACGAAATGATGGAGAAGGATAAAAATATCAACCTGAATGATGAAGAAATGGCACAGCAAGATGCTCAAAAAAATAAAAAAGAAGAAGTACAGGAAGTTCCTAAGATCACTTCCCTGCAAGGAATGTTCCGTTCATGGTTTTTAGATTATGCCTCCTATGTTATTCTTGAAAGAGCGGTTCCTCATATAAATGACGGATTAAAGCCTGTACAGCGGAGAATCCTTCATTCAATGAGGCGACTTGATGACGGACGTTATAATAAAGTTGCCAATATTATTGGACATACTATGCAGTTTCATCCTCATGGAGATGCTTCAATTGGTGATGCAATAGTGCAGATTGGCCAAAAAGAACTCTTAATAGATACACAAGGGAACTGGGGAAATATCTATACCGGTGATGGGGCAGCTGCTCCACGTTATATTGAGGCAAGACTTACAAAATTTGCACATGAAGTAGTTTTTAATCCTAAAACAACAGAATGGAAACCTACTTATGATGGAAGAAATAAAGAGCCTATAACTCTGCCTGTTAAATTCCCTTTGCTACTTGCACAAGGTGTTGAAGGCATTGCGGTAGGACTCGCCTCAAAAATATTGCCACATAATATTCAGGAGCTTATTGATGCATCCATTGCCCAGCTTAAAAATGAATCTTTTGAATTGTACCCCGATTTCCCCACCGGTGGTATGATTGATGTCGCCAGATATAATGATGGTATTAGAGGCGGACAAATAAAAGTAAGGGCGAAAATTGGCAAACTTGATGCAAGGACATTAATTATCACCGACATTCCTTTTGGAAAGAATACTACAACACTTATTGAATCTATATTAAGAGCTATAGATAAAGGGAAAATCAGAATTAGAAAAATCGATGATAATACTGCTGAGAATGTTGAAATCCTCATTCATCTGCCATCCGGTGTTTCACCCGATAAAACTATTGATGCCTTATATGCTTTTACAGATTGCGAATTATCTATTTCACCAAATTCATGCGTTATAAAGGATAATAAACCGTGTTTTATTGGAGTGTCGGAAATTTTAAAAGCAAATACCGATAATACAGTTTATTTACTCACAAGGGAACTGGAAATTAGAAAGGATGAACTGGAAGAAGCATGGCATTTTGCATCATTAGAGAAAATTTTTATTGAAAACAAAATATACCAACGCATAGAAGAATGTGAAACCTATGAAGCAATAATCAAAACTATTGATAATGGCTTGGAACCTTATAAAAAACAACTGAAAAGGGAGGTTACCAGAGATGATATAATAAAGCTAACTGAAATTAAGATTAAAAGAATTTCACGTTTTGATTCAAAAAAAGCTGATGAATATATTATAGCCCTTGAAGAAGAATTAGAACAGGTTGAATATCATCTGCAGAATATTATTCCATATACCATAGATTATTTTAAAAAGCTAAAAAAACAATACGGATCAAAATATCCCAGGACAACAGAAATCAGGAGTTTTGAAAATATTGAAGCCACAAAAGTTATTGTTAAAAACGAAAAGCTTTATATAAATCGTGAAGATGGATTTATAGGCACTTCACTTAGGCGCGATGAATATGTTTGTGATTGTTCCGGAATTGATGATGTTATTATTTTTTATAAAGATGGCCGTTACCTTGTAACAAAAGTACAGGAAAAAGCTTTTGTAGGAAAAAATATAATCCATCTAGCTATTTTTAAAAGGAATGACAAGCGAACAATTTACAATGTTGTTTATCGTGATGGTAAAAAGGGTACGTCCTATGTGAAACGCTTTGCTGTTACAGCTGTAACACGCGACAAAGAATATCATTTAACAAAAGGCACAGCCGGATCAGAAGTATTATATTTCAGTGCCAATCCGAATGGAGAAGCTGAAGTTCTGAAGATAACCCTAAAGCCAAGGCCCAGAATAAGGAATCTGATATTGGAATACGATATGGCCGAATTATTGGTAAAAGGGCGAAATACAATAGGAAACATTCTTACTCGTTATGACATTCACAAAATTGTTCTCAAGAAAAAAGGAGAATCAACCTTAGGGGGAAGGAAAATTTGGTTTGAACCTGAAGTATTACGATTAAATCACGAAGGAAGAGGAACATTCTTAGGAGAATTCCATAATGAAGATCAAATTCTGGTAATTTCGCGGGATGGAATATTTTATCAAAGCAATTTTGATATCAGCAACCATTATGAAGATAATATTTTGTTTATAGAAAAATTCAATCCTGAAACTGTATGGTCGGCAGTTTATTACGATGATGACCAGGAGTATTACTACGTTAAGCGATTTCAGGCAGAACGTATCAGCAAACCTCAGCGCTTTATAGGAGAAAACCCAAAGTCATATTTAGTTAAAATGACTAAGGTTGAATACCCACGTTTAGAAATCCGCTTTGGAGGAGAAGATAAAAACAGAGAAAAAGCAATTGTGGAAGTAGCTGAATTTATTAATGTAAAAGGATACAAAGCAAAAGGAAAAAGATTAACAACCTATCAGGTTTCAAAAATAAGTGAGTTAGAACCAATCCATCAGCCAAAAAAAGAGCCTGAAGAAAAAAATGATGAAAATGATGGTAATAAAGAAAAAACTCAGGATATCAAACAAAAGAAACCTGACGGACAAATGTCTATTTTCGATAATGAATAATAATGGAATTGGAACGTATTTATCTAATTGGATTTATGGGAAGTGGTAAATCCACTATCGGCAAATTATTAGCTGAGCATCTAAGCTGGAGTTTCGTTGATTTAGATACTCTTATAGAACAAACACAAAAAAGAACAATAGCATTAATTTTTGAACAGGAAGGTGAAGATAGTTTTAGAAAATATGAGACAACAGCACTACAAAAAATAAAAACTAAAAATAAAGTTGTTATAGCAACAGGAGGAGGAGCCCCATGTTATAATAATAATATGGAGGAAATGAATAAAACAGGAATCACTGTTTATTTGAAACTTGCTGCAAATAAATTAAGTGAACGCCTTTACCCTATTAAAGACAGCAGACCTCTTATTGCAAATAAAACAAAAACTGACTTACTTGATTTTATTAATTACAAACTGCCCCAAAGAGAAATAATATATAACAAAGCAAAGATAATTGCTGATGCAGAAACGGCAAGCCCACAATCTATCATAGGCAGTATTAAAACATATTTAAATCATAATTTTACTGAAAAATGAGAAAACACCTATCATTAAAAACTCCTTTTAGAATGTGTTTTTATACCTTAATTTGTTACATTTAAACAAAATTTGTGGCATATATGAATGATAAAGAGGGAAATCGGACTGAAATAACTAGGGAAAGTATCCTGGAAAAAGAAGTTCTCAGATTAAAAACTAATGCAAAAAAACAATCATCAAAGTATTACAAACTAAAAAAATGGTCTATTTTTCAATTTTTCTTTTTTGTAATACTCTTGGTAATGATGCTTATTTATGGAGTAATTCAATGGCCCCCAAAAAGTTCTATAGTTTCTCAAGGCATGTTGATGGGCTCTTCTGATACTGTATTTATCAGAGATACAATTGAAATAAAATTGCCATATATTGACCTTGAAAAGAAAAAACAACAGGAAGCATTAATCTTTGAAGTTCCTGAAGACGGAATCATATACAGTATTCAAATGGGAGCTTATACAGAAATTGATTTAAGCCCTTTCAGGCTTAATCTTCTTTCAATATACCAATACTCATACGAGAATATAAATCAACTAACGGCAGGATTATTTCAGGATTATAATAATGCAGCACATTTTTTGGACCTTATTATTCAAATGGGCTTTGAAGACGCTTTTATTGTAGCAACAAAAAATGGAAGACGAATTTCTGTTCAAGAAGCCTTATCGTTCCAAAAACAAACTCTCCCTGAAAATATGTATTAACTTTTTTACCCTTTTATAAACTTTTAGCGTTTTAAACTCCAGGTAAGCTTTTTTACAAGCTTATACTTGTAAAAAAATTCTTTTGCAATTACTCTTATTATTGTATATACAGGTATTGCCAAAAACATTCCTAAAACACCGGCTAAATGTGCAGAAGCCATTATCACTATAAATATTTCAAGTGGGTGTGCATGCACACTACTAGAAAATATAATAGGTTGAAAAATTATGTTATCAATTAATTGAACAATAATATAAACTACTGCTATTGATAATAAAAATATTGGTAGAGTCATGGGAATGGCTGTCTGGAAATAAATAATAAGTCCCGTAAGGAGGCCGAAAAATGTTCCAATAAGGGGCCCCACATAAGGAATGACATTTAATAAACCCGTAATTAAACCAACAGTAAGAGCATGGTTAAAATTAAAGCCAAGGATTAAAAAACCAGTGGTGATTAATAGACAAATTAAAAAAATCTGAATCAAAATCCCTATAAAATATCTTCGCAACAAATATTTTGTTGAATTCAAAACATGCTGAAGGCCCTCTTCATGTTCTTCAGGAACAATTAACATTAATGCCCTCAATAAAAGCCCCTCTTCCTTCAAAAAGAAAAATGTAATGAAAGTGATAGAAAAAATGGCAACAAATAATCCCCCAAAAAAGCCAACTACACCGGTAAAAGTATCTTTCAACTGATTAATATTAAGCATGGCTGTTGCCATCTCCTTTATTTGCGTTTCTATTGCAGTAACTATTGCTGCATTTGAATGCCGTAATGGATCCAAAGCTTCATACATAAGGCGATTAGCTCGTTCAATTACCTGAGAAATATCCACTGTTGAAAAGTAATTTAATTCACTACTTATCAGTGGTATGGCAAATCCAAAAAAGACAAGTACAAAAGTCCAAATAACAAGCATGGTAAGCAAAGCTGCAATACCATTGGAAACATGATGACCCCTTATGTTAATACGCCTAAATAAGTGTGAAATAGGACGAGCTATTAGCGATATTATTGCAGAAATTAAAATGTAAAATAAAATCGACCGAAAATACCACATTAAAAAGCCTGCCGCCAGTACTAAAATAAATATTACAAAATATCTGACCGAGTCTTTCATAGAAACAAATATCTAAAAATATTGCTTTGATGTGAAAAAATAAAATAACATTTTAAAATGTCTAATATTTTACATTTTAACTAACTCATCTGATAACATCAATTAAACATCATATTTTACAGAAAATTCGACTTTATGATGAAGAAAAAACTATGATAATCACAGCGTAATCTTCAAACAATAACATTCTTCATCAGAAAGAGCTATAAATAAAAGAGTTAAAAATAATTTGAAATTAGCTTAAAACTTATGATATTCGCTCTGTAAAAGGATTAATATTTTTACTCAGTATAAATATAATATAAATAATAGAAAATAACTTAAGCAGATAAATCAAAGATATAAAATAAATGCAAAAGTTATAATTATATAAACATGAAACCTTAAAACCTTGCAATCTATTGACAACCAGGTGTAAGTTGAAATAAAAGAGTTTCGTTAAAAATCACAGTTTTCATGAAAGGAGCAATAATTGGGGATATTATCGGATCTGCATTTATCAACAAAAAACTTTCAAATACCAAATTCCAACTTTTCGGACCAGCCTCCGAATATACAGATGACACAGTTTTAACTATGGCAACTGCTGAGTCTGTTATTTTCAATATTGATTATAAAGAAACTCTTATGAATTGGGTGCTTAAATATCCAAATGCAGGATATCGCGATAGCTTTTTAAAATGGATCAAATCCGGAGCTTCCATTCCGTATATAAGTAAAGGGCCTGGTGCTGCCCGACGTATTAGCCCAATAGGCTTTGCTGCAGGCAGTATTAAAGAAGCCTTAGAAGAAAGCCATAAATCTACTATTGTTACTCACAATGTTCCTGTTCGAATTGAAGCTTCGCAAGCAACTGCAGTTTCAATTTTTATGGCTAAAAATGGAGCTACAAAGAAGGAAGTACGCTCATTTGTATCTGTTCACTTCGATTATGATCTTTCGTTGAGTACAACATACTGGAAAAAGAAAATCCAATCGGGAGAAGAGTTAATAACCCCGGTACCACCTGCTATGGCGGCATTTTTAGAAGCTTCAGACTTTGAAGAAGCTATTAGACTGGCAATTTTTATAGGTGGTCCAACAAACACAATAGCTTCAATTGCCGGCGGCTTGGCACATGCTTATTTTAAACATATTCCCAAAGCTTTTACAAAACGTGCACTCTCGAGAATAAGCCCTGAAATGGAAAAATTATTAAGTGATTTCGAGGAAAAATACTCTTAATATTTTATTACCAATATCAAGAATTAATAATAAAACATTTGAATTTCCCGACAGGCTCAAAGAAAAAAATGAAAACTATATAAGAGCCAAATTTAATACGTCCATTATTGTATCCACATAATGAAAAGTCAATCCTTCTACATAAAAATCTTTTATCTCCTCAACATCTTTTCTATTCTCACGTGAAAGAACAATTTCGGTGATACCTGCACGTTTTGCAGCAAGTATTTTTTCTTTAATGCCTCCTACAGCTAAAACCTTACCCCGTAGAGTTATTTCTCCTGTCATTGCCAAGCGTGATTTCACCTCCCTTTTTGACAGTACCGAGGCTATTGATGTAACCATAGTAATACCGGCCGATGGACCATCTTTGGGAATTGCTCCTTCAGGAACATGAATATGAAAATTACTAGCTTCAATTATTCCGTCATCTAAAGAAAGGATATCTGCATTTGATTTAAGATATTCAAGAGCCAATATAGCAGACTCCTTCATTACCTCACCAAGGTTACCAGTAAGTGTTAAGTTGCCTTTCCCTTTACTTAAACTACTCTCCACAAATAAAATATCGCCCCCAAAAGCTGTCCAAGCAAGCCCTGTTACAACACCGGGTGGCAATTCTTTTTCCCAACTATCTTTTGAATATTTTTCAACTCCAAGATAAGAGCGCAAGTCGGCCATTGAAATATTCTTCTTAACCTTTTCTTCGGAAGCGATTTTAAGTGCAATCTTCCTAAATAAACGAGCAAGCACTTTATCAAGCTCACGCACTCCTGATTCTCTGGTATATCTTTCTATCATGAAAGAAAGAACCGGTTTTGTCAATGATATGGTTCCCGTAGGAATGCCATGATTTTCTAATTGCTTTGGAATTAAATGTCTTCTTGCAATCTCAATCTTTTCTTCAAGAATATATCCGCTTACATCTATTAACTCCATTCGGTCAAGCAAAGGAGCAGATATAGGATTCAAAGTATTTGCAGTAGTAATAAACATTACCTTTGACAAATCAAAATCAACTTCTAAGAAGTTGTCATGAAAGCTGCTGTTCTGCTCGGGATCCAAAACTTCAAGCAAAGCAGAAGCAGGATCACCATGATAACTATTGCTGATCTTATCAATTTCATCCAAGATAAAAACAGGATTGGCAGCACCTGCTCTCTTAATATTCTGAATAATCCTACCGGGCATGGCTCCAATATATGTTTTTCGATGACCCCTAATTTCAGCCTCATCATGCAAGCCTCCTAAAGACATCCTGACATATTGTCGCCCCAAAGCTTCGGCAATTGATTTTCCAAGTGATGTTTTACCAACTCCCGGAGGACCATATAAACAAAGAATCGGTGACTTAAGATCGCCTTTTAATTTCAATACAGCCAAATGCTCAAGTATCCTTTCTTTAACATTATCAAGACCATAATGATCTCGATCTAACACTTTACGAGCACTTTTTAAATCAAAAACATCAGAAGTATATTCATTCCAAGGAAGATCAAGCATGGTTTGCAAATAGTTATGCTGAACAGAATATTCACCGGAAGCAGGATTAAGCCGACGAAGTTTCTCTAATTCCTTTGTAAAAACAGAGGCAACATCCTCATTCCATTTTTTATCCTTAGCTGCAGCCTCCATCTCTTCAGCTTCCTGCTCAACAGGACTTGCTCCAAGCTCATCCTGAATGGTCTTCATATGCCGCTGAAGCAAATATTCACGTTGCTGCTGATCTATATCGATTTTAACCTTTGATTGTATATCATTCTTAATTTCAAGGAATTGAACCTCTTTTACCAAGTGTTCAACCAATAACAATCCACGTTTTTTAAGATCATCAGTCTCTAATATATGTTGCTTGTCAGCAACTTTTAATTCAGTATTGGAACCAATATAGTTAATTAAAAATGCAGAGTTATCAATATTCTTGAGTGCAAAAGAAGCTTCCTGAGGAATTTGAGGAGAATTCTTTATAACCCTTAAAGATAAATCTTTCAAAGAACTTACAACAGCCTCAAACTCACGCTTATCATCATTCTCAGGAATTAATTCTTCAAGTAGGGATATCCTAGCAACAAAATATGGGTCTTCTGATGTTATTTCATGCCATTTAAATCGCTTGCGTCCCTGAATAATAACAGATATAGAGCCATCAGGCATTTCAAGAATTTTTAAAACTCTTGCAATAGTACCAACCTCGTAAATATCTGAAGGTGAAGGATCATCAATCTTATAGTCACGCTGAGAAACAACACCAAGAAATCCTTTCTTCTTCTGAACATCACGCACTAATTGAAGCGATTTTTCACGACCAATAGCAATAGGAAGTATTACACCGGGAAATAATACCGTATTACGTAAGGGAAGAATAGGAACCTCCTCAGGCACAGCATCGTCCTCTAAGTCCTTTTGATAATCATCATCTTCAACAATAGGTATGTATTCAGCATCAGAAGGTAAATCAGAAAGTAAAAAAGAAGTTTTTATTTTATTTTTATTATCCATTATCAATGTACTCCAACTGTCAAAATGTCGTAATATTTTTTAAAATTTCCTATATATAAGTAAGGCAATAGCCATGCCAAAAGAAAAAATACTATGAGCAGCTCTCCTCAAAAATAAAAAAAGCTTCGGAAAATTCCGAAGCTTAAATCAATCAGTTTGAAAAAACTATTTCTTCTTATTTTCCAAATGTTTTTGATATCTGCTTCTAAATTTATCAACACGACCGGCAGTATCAACCAATTTCATCTTCCCGGTAAAGAAAGGATGTGAAGAACTCGAAATTTCAAGCTTCACAAGAGGATATTCTACGCCATCAATTTCTTCCTTTTCGCGAGTGTTGACTGTTGAACGGGTAATAAAGGTGTCACCATTCGACATATCTCTGAAAGCAACCAAACGATAATTTTCAGGATGAATTTCCTTTTTCATTGTAACTTTAATTTATGTTTACTAATCCTGACCTCTAAAATAAATAGCGAACAAAATTCATTATCTTAAAAACCAGATTTCGCTCATTTTGTAAATAGGGTGCAAAGATAACATATTCATTTGCAACCCACAAAATTTTAATATATTAATTCTGCTTATTTATTTTTGTTAAAGGCTTAATTTAAACTCAGGCCTTGTTAAAATTGCGATTCTCGAAAGGTATAGTGCCGGCTTTTTGATCCTTAGGCATCGAAGCATCAAATACAAAACGATAGGTAATATGGCGCTTACCAAAATCGGCCCCCATTGCCTCCTGAAGGGAGCGCATCTTGGGATTAAAGTCACCTACCCACGACAGCTCTATCTCTTTAAGATAGGGCTTTTGAGCAACAGCCTCACGTAAATGCCAAAAAAAGCCGGACTCAATTCCTAATCTTTGAAATTTAGGCTTAACACCTATAATAATGCCTCTTGCACGGTTCATCTTTTTCCTGAATTTATAATATGCAAATCTTATTTTATTCCATAAATGAAGTTTACCATTAAAATATTTAATAATCTGATTAACATCCGGGAAAATGACCAAAAATCCTATCGGTTCATCCTTATAATATGCATACCATATAAGCTTCTCATCTAAAAACGAACCAGCCTGCTGCAAGGTCTTCCTTAAGGTATCAGGATTCATAGGAGTAAAGTTCTCATGAAAACGCCAAGCCTCATTATAAATCTCAACAAAATCAGTAATAAATTTCTCTGACTCGTTACGCAGATAATGTTTAAAAGAATAATCTTTACGTGATATAACGCGCTTTGCTATATTCCAGAACCTCTCATCTAAGGATTTTTCAATTTGTAGATGATGTGTTATCTGTTCAAAATAATTAACAAAACCATAAGATTCAAATAATTCACGATAATAGGGTGGATTATACTGCATACCAAAAGCCGGTGGAGTAAAACCCTCAACCAATAAGCCCCAATAACTGTCATTCTCGCCAAAATTAATTGGACCATCCATGGCTTCCATGCCCCTTTCACGTAGCCAATCGCGAGCTGT
This sequence comes from uncultured Alkalitalea sp., assembly GCA_964578485.1. Taxonomy (GTDB): domain Bacteria; phylum Bacteroidota; class Bacteroidia; order Bacteroidales; family Marinilabiliaceae; genus CAZODA01. Next base: position 26,345 of record CAZODA010000007.1, read on the forward strand.
GTCAAATAATTTAAATGCAGCTTCTTTATTATTAACACATTCAAAAAAACCTATCCCCCCGGTAGGCTGAGTAAATCCAAATGCTTTATCTCTATTTATAAATACAGCTATTCTACCAATAATTTTTGATTCATCATCTGCCAATAGAAAACGAGCCGCTTCACCATGATTGAAAAAAATATTGGTCTCAGGATTAAAAATTCCTTCTATGACTTGATCTAAAGGCCGAATATAAGCATCATCATCTTTATAAATAAGCTTTACCATATCTAAGAACATGGTTCTGCTTTTCTTATCGCTAACAGGGATAATTTTCATTTGCTATTATTTTTGAATGATTTATCACAAAGATATCTTCTTAAAAAGATAAACCATATTTAGTGTTAATATTTTTTATACAGAAACTTTAACAATAATAAAACTTTATGTTCAGTTTGAAAAAACTAAAGCATTAAATACATATAAAAGCAAATAACAGCTTTAAGCAGACTTTAATCTAATTCGAATAATAACTCCTTTGCAAGTTCCTGAATATGCTTGGCAGAATTATCACTCCATCCTTTAACAAGATTAGCAACAAAAGGCTTCATAAAAGGATGGTAACGAATGCCCATTCGCAAACAATGTGATATAGCCCGCGAAAAAAAAGGATTTTCAAGCATAGCTTCAAGTGTAGAAGTACGCTCGCGTATAAAATCGAAATAAGTGTTTTCAGCCAACTTGAACTGCCAGCCTATAGACATTAAGGCAGCATATCTTACATATTTTATAGGATGTGTAACCCACTTATTTATTATATTTTCGGAACCTTTACGCTTACCAAGCAAATTAAAGGAAATTTGTTCTGCCAGCTCAATATTGCTAACACCGGCAGCCCAATCCATTAAATCCTCCTCTAACATATCCTCTCCAATTGCTAACATGGTAGCAAGAATCTTAGTTTCACGTACTTCCCTATACCACAACCTTTCAGCTAATTCATTGGAAGCTGCTGTTTCTTTCGATATTTCGCGCAAATGGATAATAGAAACACCATACATTTTTTTATACTTCAACCCGGCTTGTTTTAAACCAAGAACAGTTTTGCCATTTTTATGGCGCCGAATAAGATTGTCAATTATCTTTAATTGATAATCGAGCTCCTCGTTAAAAAGAAAATATTTCATTATGTTTACATTTGAAGCCTTATACATAAATGCTTATAGATTTATAGGTGAACAAGCAAGGATAAATCTAATTTCTTTGCAAAATTAGAAGAAAAAACTTTATATTTGCATCGCTAAAAATGGTGATTGTAGCTCAGGTGGTTAGAGCGCCAGATTGTGGCTCTGGAGGTCGCCGGTTCGAATCCGGTCATTCACCCTAAACTTTTTTCTACATATTAAATTGAAAGACCTTAAGGGGACTGTTGACTTAACAAAACAGTCCTCTTGCTTTTTCTAAGCATCATTATAATTAGAACCCGAATGACACCGTTTGAGTAGATTTGCCCGTTTTTTTAATACGATTATCGGCATATTCTATTGGTTCTATTTTGTAATTGGCATATTAAAGCTCCCTTATCACTTCAGTTTGCGTTTAATAAAAATAGCTGAGAGTATTCATCCTAAAAAATCGGCAATATGTCAAATAATAAAAGCTATGAAATAAATTATTCCATACTTTAGCAATATTTTATCAGCTTATGTTTGTTTTCCGGTAAGTATGCAACACTTTATTAAAAAAAGATATATCATTCTCATCTTAATACAGGTCTTTGCAATTAATGCCAAGACTCAGAGTATTATTGAAATGATCGAAAGATCATCAAACGCAGGCTTTACTGTAACTGCCTTGTCTCAGAAAGCAAGTCCATTTGATACGGCAAGAGCATTTTTTATAAGTGCCGATGGGCTGGCCATAATTAATGCGTCAATATTATATGAAGCTGATACAATAATTATCTCGGAAAATAAAAATAAAAATCTAAAATTATCACGAATTATTGCCATACATAAATGGGCAAATATGGCACTTATTCAGGTTAGTGGTTATCGTAGAAGAGATGGGAATTATCTTTTACCACACCGTTTTAGTTTTAGGATTCCGGAAGATATATTAATTATCGGACAAGCTAACAGCTTCGAAGACGGACTTACATATGGGATGACCAGCAAAATGATTTATTCAAGAAAGCTGGGAAGAGGAGCACTAATTAATGTTGATCCGGGAAAAACATCAAGTGGATCACCGATAATTAACCAAGAAGGGCATCTCGTAGGCATATATCAATATATAAATGCCTTATCATCGGGAATAATGATATCGGCAAATACAATAAATGATGAACAATGGACAACAATAAATTTACCATGGTACAATTTTAAATTTCTACAAAATAAAAAACAACTTACTACATCATTTAATTTCGAAGCTTTAATGCTTCAAGATATGGAAATGTGGTTAGAATCATCGAAACTATTTACATCAGCTATTCAATTGAACCCTCGTGAACCTGAATTAATAGCATCAAGAAGCCTGAGCCGTTATAAATATGGAAATATTATTGGTGCAAATGATGATTTTTCAACAGTTACTAACTTAGATCCCGATTGTGCAACGGCATACCTGGCAAGGGCACATTATTATTTACAAATTAATGATTATAAAAATGCTTATAAGGATTTATTAACATGTACTGAAAAAGAATACTATCCTTTGGAAGTTTATTTTTTATTGGGACAAATACAAACTTGGCAAAATGAAATTAAAAAAGCACATGCAAGTTATAGCTTCATTATACAATCTGACAGCCTTTATGATAAAGCATGGTATGAACGAGGACGATTGCTGATGGCTCATGCTTCAAATAAAAATAGGGCATTGAGTGATTTTACAGTTGCAGCACGTTTAAACCCTCATTTATCAGGAGTATTCACTTTAATTGGAAGTATAAGACTTGAACAAAGAGATTATCTTGAAGCAATCAACTTTTTAAATCAGGCACTTAGATTTAACCCCGATGATATGCATGCTCTTATAAATAGGGGAATGGCTTATTACAACACAGGATTAAAAGAAAAGGCATGTGAAGATTGGGGAAAAGCCGGACGACTTGGTAACACGGAAGCATTCAAGCTTATATCTCGCCATTGTGTACAAACTCGCTAAAATAATTTTAATCTTCATTAATAAAATATTTAGTAACTTTATCCTTTAAAAATATTTTAACTTTATTATGATTACTATAGAACAAATAAAAGAAATAAAAGAACGCGAATCAGCGTTAAGGAGGTTTCTTTGACATAGATAAAAAAAATATCGAAATCGAAGAAGAAGAATTAAGAACGCAGGCACCCGACTTTTGGGATAACCCAAAAGATGCAGAAAAACAAATGAAACTGCTTAAAGAACTAAAAAGTTGGGTTAACCAATATAATGATGTGCTATCCTCGGTTGAAGAACTTCAAATAATACATGAATACTACCAAGAAGGAGAGGTCGAAGATAAAGAACTCGAAAAAGGCTATAAAACTGCGCTTGATAGAATTGAAGCTCTTGAACTAAAAAATATGCTTCAAAAGGAAGAAGACAAATTAGGAGCTGTTTTAAAAGTAAATGCAGGTGCAGGAGGAACAGAAAGTCAGGATTGGGCTGAAATGTTAATGCGTATGTATATAAGATGGGGTGAACAAAATAATTATAAAGTTAATATTAATCATATCTTACAGGGCGATGAAGCAGGAATTAAAACTGTTACCATACAATTTGAAGGAGATTATGCTTATGGTTTTTTAAAAAGTGAAAATGGCGTTCATCGTTTAGTAAGATTATCCCCGTATAACGCAGCAAATAAGAGAATGACCTCCTTTACCTCTGTCTTTGTAATACCACTTATTGATGACTCAATAGAAGTTAAAATAAACCAAAGTGATATAACTTGGGATACATTCCGTTCAGGTGGTGCAGGAGGACAAAATGTCAATAAAGTTGAAACAGGCGTACGACTCCGCCACATACCTACAGGAATAGTGATAGAAAATACTGAATCGAGATCACAGGGCGATAATAAAGAAAACGCTTTGAGAATATTAAAATCACAGCTGTACGAACTTGAAATGAGAAAAAAGCTTGAAGAACAAAATAAAATTGAATCACAAAAGAAAAAAATTGAATGGGGATCACAAATACGCTCTTATGTGCTTCAACCATATAAATTGGTTAAAGATGTAAGAACAAATTATGAAACAGGAAATGTTCAAGCCGTACTTGATGGAGATATTAATGGTTTTATTAAAGCTTATCTGATGGAATTTGGAGGTGAAAAAATTTATGAATAAAATTAACAAAATACAAATCCTGCATAATCCAAGATGCAAGAAAAGCCGTGAAGCATTAGAGCTTTTAAAAAGCCGAGGTTTTGACCCTGAAATAATTTATTATTTGAAAACAACTCCTGACCGAGAATTCATAAGAGAAGTAGTAAAGAAAATGAATATCCCGGCCCTGGAATGGGTAAGGAAAAAGGAAACAATTTATAAAACAGAATATAAAGATCGCTCTATGAGTGATAAGGACTGGATAGATGCCTTAGCAAAACACCCTGAATTAATGGAACGGCCGGTGATAATAAATGGCGAAAAAGCCGTAATTGGCCGTCCAACTGAAAAAATACTGGAAATTATCTGATTATTATATTTTTAGCTATTAAATTAATGCAGGTTCATTCATCTATAAAAAAATATAAAGGGGAAAGACCCATTGTAACAATGGGCACCTTTGATGGTGTACATCCCGGTCACCGGGCTTTATTACGCCGAATGTGTGAGTTTGCAAGGCGGGAACAAATTCCTTCGCTTGTATTAACATTTTGGCCACATCCGCGCCTTGTACTTTCACAAGATGCCGATAAGCTACGCTTACTCACAACTTTACAGGAAAAAACAAAAATTATAAGTGATATTGGCGTTGACCATCTTATAATAATTCCATTTTCAAAAGAATTGGCAAACCTTTCAGCTAGTGAATTTGTGAAAAACATTTTAGTTGATCAGCTTAATGTCAAACATCTACTTATAGGCTTTAATCACAATTTTGGCAAAGGGGGAACCTCTTTCAAGGAGTTAGGCAGATTGTCGCATCAATATGGCTTTGGACTTAGTCAATTCAGACATATTGATATTAATGGCCATTATCCAAGTTCTTCAAAAATTAGGACCTTACTTCTAAAAGGAGAAATAGTTCAAGCCAATATCCTGCTGGGTTATAAATATCAAATTACGGGAACAGTAACAGGAGGAAAAAAATTAGGCCGTTCTATTTCATATCCAACAGCCAACATAAATTTAAATGAAAGAGTTAAACTTATTCCTCCCGATGGGGTTTATGCATGTATGGTAAACGTGATGGGAAAAAATTATGGGGGAATGGTAAATATTGGCTTCCGCCCAACTGTTGACCATCATGCCGACAACAGATCAATTGAAGTACATATTTTGGATTTCAATCAGGATATATATTCAGAAGAAATTTCACTTTATTTCATTTCAAAAATTAGAGAAGAAATGACCTTCCCTAATATTGAAGCATTAAAAACACAATTACAAAAAGATGAAGTAAAGATTAGAGAAATCATAAATAATAATAAATAATTAACAAAAATTTTTATAACATTTTTTCTATGATCAATCAACTTGATTATAAAATTGCAGATATCTCATTAGCAGATTTTGGAAGAAAAGAAATTGACCTGGCAGAAAAAGAAATGCCGGGGCTTATGGCTTTGCGTGAAAAATATGGTGATTCCAAACCTCTCTTAGGGGCTAAAATTACCGGCTCGCTACATATGACCATTCAAACTGCCGTATTAATTGAAACACTTGTTCATCTCGGAGCTAATGTTAGATGGGCTAGTTGTAATATATATTCAACGCAAGATCATGCAGCGGCGGCAATTGCCAAAGCAGGCATCCCGGTTTTTGCCTGGAAAGATGAAACTTTAGCCGAATATTGGTGGTGTACGCAACAAGCTCTGAGCTTTGAAAATGGCAGTGGCCCCGACCTAATTGTTGATGATGGTGGAGATGCTACACTGATGGTTCATAAAGGTGTTGAAATAGAGAAAAACCCTTCACTTCTTAAGCTAAATTACGAAAATGAAGGCGAAGACTTTAGAGAGCTAATGGCCTTGTTGACTAAATTATACGAAGAAGACAATATGCGCTGGCAAAATATTGCTCCCCATATTAAAGGAGTTAGTGAAGAAACTACAACGGGCGTACAACGTTTATATCAAATGCTTGAAAAAGGTGAATTGCTTTTTCCTGCAATAAATGTTAACGACTCTGTTACCAAATCAAAATTTGATAACCTTTATGGATGCCGTGAAAGCTTGGCAGATGGCATTAAAAGAGGAACCGACATTATGGTTGCAGGAAAAACTGTTGTTGTTTGTGGCTATGGTGATGTTGGTAAAGGCTGTGCTCAAAGTATGCGAGGTTTCGGAGCAAGAGTACTGATCACGGAAATTGACCCAATCTGTGCTCTTCAGGCCGCTATGGAAGGCTATGAAGTAACAACATTGGAAGACAGCCTTTCTGAAGCAGATATTTTTGTAACAGCAACAGGAAATCGTGATGTCATCACAGTTGAACATATGCTAAAAATGAAAGATACCGCTATCGTTTGTAATATAGGGCATTTTGATAATGAAATTGAAGTTGAAAAACTTGAAAAATATCCGGGTATTAAAGAAATTAATATCAAACCTCAAGTGGATCAATTTATATTCCCCGATGGACACTGTATTATACTGCTTTCGCGTGGTCGTCTCGTAAACCTTGGAAATGCAACAGGACATCCAAGTTTTGTTATGAGTAATTCTTTTACAAACCAGGTGCTGGCACAAATAGACCTATGGGAAAAGAAACACAAATTAGGTGTTTATACCCTTCCGAAATATCTTGACGAAGAAGTAGCACGTTTGCATCTCGAAAAATTAGGAGTAAAACTAACAAAACTAACAAAAACACAAGCCGAATATATTGGTGTACCAATAAATGGCCCCTATAAATCAGAGCATTACAGATATTGATGATAAGCAAAACGAAAAACAAGCTATAAATTGCTTTGAATATAAAGACCTATAATAAAAAAGCACTTTAAAATTGTAAATTCAAACAAAAAAGAGTGAATTTTAGTAACAGACTTTCTTATTGATAAATAATAAGTTTCCGCCCCTCAACCCTTGTGTTGTATTTCCTAAGAGCTATGGTTGCCGGACCATTTATAACATCAGCTATATCAAAGGAATTAATTAAAAATTCCGACTTGCAACAGCTGCAAATGGCTATACTATTATTGTCGTCAACAAAAACCATACATCTCGGGTCTTTATCGTAAGTGCAATAACGATCGTAAGCAACATATTCGTTGTAGGAAATTCTGTAAACAATAACACCGGAAACCCCAACCCTACGACCCATAAAAACAGATGGTAATATAAAAACCTCACCCGCAAAATCAGGTAAATCCAAATCTACCTGAACTGAAAAACTAACCATGGGGACAGGATGTTCATCAGTTTTACAACTATGTGATAAAATAATAATTAATAAAAATAATATCGAATTTCTTAATTTTAAATAACTCATTATATCAGTTTCTTAGTTTATTGTTAGCTGACAACAACAAAAATAATTCCAAAAATAATATTATAGTTTAAATTTTTAAATAAAAATATTTAAACTCAAGCTATTAAAAATTGCTCACGCTTTATTTGGTTATTTGTATTGTTCAGGCTAATTTAGCTATTATTTTATTTCTTATGGACAGTGCATTCGGTAACATATTATATATAGTGTTTATGATTGCGATTGTGGTACTAAGCATGTACAAACAAGCAAAACGCAGTCAGGAACCGGATATTGCTGTGCCCGATCAGAAAGATAAACATCCAACAGACAATTTCCCCCCGCTTGACGACTGGCTTAATGACAGACCTATTGCGGGAGACGAAAAATTAAAACCCGACGAGCTGAAAACATCTCCCCTAAGAGTTGAAAAATTAAAACCGGAAAAATTACAATATACAGGCCTTAAAAGGCACAGAATACAAAAAAAGGAAAGAATTAAAAAACCGGAACTAACTAGTAAACTCTCATACAAAAAGTTCCGGGTGGGTTTAGAAAAAGAGGGGTCTATTAAAGAACCCTCATACTGGGATGATGAGAGTTTTGATTTACAAAAAGCCATCATCTTTTCTGAAATTTTAAAAAGACCCAACTTCTAAAAAACAATCTAAGCATTCATTTTTTTAAACATCAAATTGCTGTCATTAGCAAGGAGTCCCGATAAAATTTCGGGATTCTTTCATTTTTCTAAAACGAAAAGAGGAGGAAAGAAAACATGTCAAAAATAAGTTACATAACTGAAGAAGGCCTTAAAAGACTTCGTGAAGAACTTGTTCAATTGGAATCAGTGGAACGGTCCAAGATATCAAGAATGATAGCAGAAGCCAGAGATAAAGGAGATCTGCATGAAAATGCAGAATATGATGCCGCTAAAGAACAACAAGGATTACTGGAAATGAAAATTGCAAAACTTAAAGAAACAATTGCAAAAAGCCGAATAATTGATGAATCTAAATTAGACACTTCTAAAGTACTGCTTTTAAATAAAGTGAAAATAAAAAATTTAAACAATAATGCGGTCATGACCTATACTATTGTTTCAGAAAGTGAAGCAAACCTAAAAGAAGGTAAAATATCCATTAACACTCCCATTGCCAAAGGCCTACTGGGAAAAAAAGTAGGAGATAAAGTTGACATCACAGTACCTTCAGGTGTTATGACATTTGAAATATTGGAAATTTCCTTATAAATTAAGAACAAACTATTCAATATAAATATGGCTACTATTTTCAGTAAAATTGTTCAAGGAACTATCCCAAGCTATAAAATAGCAGAAGATGAAAAGTATTTTGCTTTCTTAGATATCAACCCTCTAACAAAGGGGCATACACTAGTTATACCAAAGCAAGAAACTGACTACCTTTTTGATCTGGAAGATGACCTCCTCGCCGGACTTATGGTGTTTGCAAAAAAAATTGCAGCCGCAATTGAAAAGTCTGTTGATTGTAAAAGAATTGGTGTTGTAGTATTAGGACTTGAGGTACCACATGCACATATACATTTAATACCAATGCAAAGTGAAGCAGATGTCAGCTTTTCAAAACCTAAATTACGCTTAGATCAAAGTGAAATGCAAAAAATTGCTGAAACAATAATCAGTAATTTGTAAGGAATTAAGCAACAAAAATTGAAGTTAAGTTTTTCTTATTCTTCCGGGATTTTTATTGATAAATTCTTTCCAACTTTTTGTTCCACTCCCCCCCACAGGATTATTCCTCTGAAAAAAATGACACACTGCCGCTGCCAAACCATCAGTAGCATCAAGATGTTTTGGAAGCTCATCAACTTGAAGCTTTAAATATTGATGCAAAAACAAAGCTACCTGTTCTTTTGATGCATTGCCTCGACCTGTAATTGCCTGTTTTATACGTAAAGGGGCATATTCAAATATTGGAAGAGATCTGGAAAGAGCCGCTGCCATAGCTACTCCCTGAGCACGTCCTAATTTAAGCATCGACTGAACATTTTTTCCGTAAAAAGGTGCCTCAATGGCCAACTCATCAGGATGATAAGTGTCAATTAATTGTATAACCCGTTCAAAAATTTTCTTTAAACGAAAATAATGATCACTATATTTATTTAATTCCAAAACGCCCATAGTAACCATGGAAGCCCTATTCCCACAGGTTAATAGAATACCATAACCCATAACTGTAGTTCCCGGATCGATACCCAAAATAATTATTTCACCAGGTTTTCTGCTCATATCTTTTTTTCCATAATTGAACTGTAATATGTTACTTCTTCCCCAAAGGTAGAAGAAAGTATCTGCAATAAAGGTGCGATAGTCTGATCTAATAATTCAATTTCTTCTAACTTATAACACCTCCATTGAAGGGAGAAAATCCTATTATCATCATCATCCTTAAGCGAAATTATCTCAAATATTTCATGACTTATTCCTGATAATACTTTCTCAACACGAGGAAGGAAGTCATTTTTAAGCCATTGTTCCCAAATAACGACACTGCTTATTCCAACATAAAAGGAAGTGTTGAAAATAAATTCTGACATTTTAATCTATTAAGTCAAAACCACAATAAGGAACTAAAATTTCAGGTATCCTAATCCCCCCCTCAAACTGATTGTTTTCAAGAAGAGCTGCCAATATTCTTGGTAAAGCCAAAGCACTACCATTAAGTGTATGAGCAAGCTTGATTTTCTTACCGTCCTCCTCCCTGAAACGTAACTTAAGACGGTTCGATTGAAAGGTTTCAAAATTACTGACCGAACTAACCTCCAACCATCTCTCCTGAGCTGCCGAAAAAACTTCAAAATCATAAGTCAAAGAAGAAGCAAAGCCCAAATCCCCACCACATAAACGCATAACACGCCAAGGAAGCTCTAATTTTTCAACCAAAGACTTAACATGAGCAACCATTTCGTCAAGGATTTTATAAGAATGATCGGGATGACTTATCTGTACAATCTCAACTTTATCAAACTGATGCAAACGATTTAAACCCCGGACATCCTTGCCATAAGAACCGGCCTCACGCCTAAAACATGCAGAATATGCACAATTGCGCAAAGGCAAGAGTTGCTCTTCCAAAATAAGATCTCTAAACATATTCGTTACAGGAACTTCAGCTGTAGGAATCAAATATAAATTATCAAGACCTATATGGTACATCTGACCTTCTTTATCAGGTAACTGACCGGTTCCAAAAGCTGAATCCTCATTAACCAATAAAGGAGGTAAAACCTCTTCATAACCTGCTTTTGTTGCCTCATCAAGAAAAAAGCTAATAAGAGCGCGCTGCAAACGAGCACCCTTCCCCCTATATAAAGGGAAACCTGAACCACTAAGCTTAACTCCGGTTTCAAAATCTATTAAATTATATTTCTTTGCTAACTCCCAATGAGGAATAGCTTGAGACAATTCAGGTATATTACCACCACTGCCAACCAATTCATTATCATCAGATGTCTTGCCAGTAGGTACAGATACATGAGGTAAGTTCGGTAATTGAACCAATAAAGAAAATAAACGAGACTCGGTTTGATCAAGTTCATCTGCACGAACTTTAATCTTCTCCTTTAAACCACCGGTAGCTTCTTTGGCCTTAGTTGCTTCAGATTGCTTACCATCTTTAATCAACTTCCCAATCGACCTCGATAAATTGTTCATTTCGGCTTGCATCTGATCCACTTCAGCCTGAAGAGACCGACGCGCATTATCAATGGAAACAATCTCATCTACAATATCGGATGCATCGAAATTTTTAATCTTTAAACGCTCTATTACTTCCTGGTGATTATCCTGAATCTGTTTTAACGTTAACATATAGCAAATGATCTTATAAACAATATGGTTTTAAATCTCTCAATCTGTAAATACAAAAAGGTATTAACTTTTTATATCAAAAAAAAACCTGATTCAGTTACGAAAGTAACAAAATCAGGTGACTTTTATAACTTATAACTATTCTTATTTATTGAGCACTTAACGGTTCAACAGAGACAAAGGAACGATTGTTTTGCTTCTTACGAAAAACAACGTTACCATCAATAAGGGCAAACAATGTATCATCTTTACCAATACCAACATTCTCACCGGGATGATGCTTGGTTCCACGCTGACGAACAATAATATTACCGGCCTTGGCAAATTGACCACCATAAATTTTTACTCCAAGTCGCTTACTTTCCGATTCACGACCATTCTTGGAACTTCCTACACCTTTCTTGTGTGCCATATCTTAATAATTTTTTAAGCTATTACTATATCCTCAATCTGAATATGACTCAAATATTGACGATGACCATTTTTCTTTTGGTATCCTTTACGACGCTTTTTCTTAAATATTATTACTTTATCCCCCTTAAGATGAGATAAAACTTTTGCGGTTACCTTGGCACCCTTTATAACAGGAGTCCCAATTTTAATGCCACTCTCATCTTCAATTAATAAAACATCTTCAAATTCAACCGAAGACCCTTCCTCAGCATTTAACCTGTGCACAAAAACCTTACGGTCTTTTTCTACTTTAAACTGCTGGCCTGCAATAGTAACAATTGCGTACATAAAATAAATAACTTAAGGTTTCCTTCCGCAGGTGAGCTGTTTTCACTCTATGCGACAGCTGCTTGTTACCTCACGAAATTCATTTGGACTGCAAAATTAGATAAATTTCTGTTCATGGCAAATAATTCTTAAGAAATTATCTCAAAAAAGAGCTCTTACCACAAGATAATCTTAATTTTCAACACAAAAATTTATAAAAAAAGCTGACTATCACACCCCTTACCATCTAATATATCAGAAAAAAACAAATATTTAAAAGTATATGACACAGAAAAGAAACCGGTAGTTGACATTATAACCTTTCGAGCCATATGGACATTAACCTGTCATATACTATATATCCTTCTTCCGAACGATACACCAATTCTCTTTTAAGCAATTTTTCAAGTGCAGTGTTTACACTACTCGCGGCCTTAAGATCATATTTTGAAATAAAGCGACCTGCATTAATCATTTTTACAAGCCCTTCCTTAGCTATTGCTTTTAATAATTTTACTTCTGTCTTAGTATAAGCTGCAAGCAAATTCTGAAAAGCATGTTCATATTCAGAAATAAGTAGGTCAACAGCCTTTAAAAATTGATGATTTGATGTAACACACTCACCATAACCATACAACCTGTTTAATACCGCCTGAATATACCAGGTATAACCTTCAAAAATATCATATAATTCATTAAAGACATCCTCTTTAAATCTTAACTTTTTTTTCTGAAAAAAAGAATTGGCAAAAGAATAATATTCAGCTTTGTCGATAACTCCAATATTCAACAATTGAGTGCTCTGATAAAAAGGACGCTTTACAGAAACAAACAACTCCTGCATTATATGCTGCTTGCTACCTGAAAATATAAAACTCACATTTGGAATAAATTGAATATAAGACCGTAGCAAAGCTTCAATATTTTTCTCGGGATATTCTGTGATTTGCTGAAACTCATCTATTGCTATTACACAACGCTTCTTAGATGCAGATAGATAAAGAAAAACATCCTTCAATGTGGCTTCTTCAGTTCCAGGACTAATATCAACACTTATCTCAGGAAGACCGGTAAGAGGATCAAAACGAACAACAGGACGAAAGCTCTTTATAACAGATCCAATGCGTTTTAATGATTTTTGAATATCAGAATCAAGAGAGCCCAATATTGCTTCAGCAAATAAACTGGTGAAATCATTCAGATTTGTTGTAGGAAATATGTCCAAATAAATTAATGCTCCATAATTTTGTTGAGATAATTTATGAAAGACATGATGAATAAGCCCGGTCTTCCCAATTCGGCGAGGTGCAATTAAAGTAAGGTTTCTATTATTATTTAAAGCCTGTATTATCTCTGCCGTTTCATTGTTGCGATTGCAGAAATATGCCGGACTATGATAACCGAAAATTAAAAAAGGATTAAGTAAAGATTTCATGCTTATAACGTAAATTGCGTTACGCAATTTACGTTATAAATGAACAGAAGGCAAATTTTACATTATTTTTTTTAAATTTGTTGCTTTCAAAACAAATAAAGCTCACCTACAAACTTAATAATGAATTTATAAATCAAAGCATTGATAATTATGAATTGGCTTATTCTAATAATCGCAGGCATATTTGAAACAGTATTTGCTTTTTGCTTGGGCAAAGCTAAAGAGACAGCCGGAAATGAAATGATTTTTTGGTATGCAGCATTTTTTGTTACACTTTGCATTAGCATGTTGCTTTTGATAAAAGCTGTACAAAGCCTGCCTATAGGTACCGCTTATGCTGTATGGACAGGCATAGGAGCAGCCGGTACTGTTTTGGTCGGTATATTTGTATTTAAAGAACCGGCTACATTTTTACGCTTACTTTTTCTAACAACTTTAATTGCTTCCATTGTAGGATTAAAATTTGTCTCCAAATTTTAATTTATAAACTTCTTAAGATCAATGACAGTCAACAGTCAACAGTAAACAGTAAACAGTAAAAATGATCGCCAATGGATAATCGTAGAGACGTTGCATGCAACGTCTTTTTGCATGCAACGTCTTTTTGCATGCAAGGTCTTTTTTTCGTGACAAGTCACATCCGTTTCGAGTTTTGAGTTTCGAGTTTTGAGTTTCAAGTTTTGGGTTGTTTAGTTGATGTGATGATTAGTAGATTAGGAAATTAGACTTTTAATTAGCCCTGGAAGGGCGTAAGACATTAGCATAGGGTGAAGCGAAGCGTAGCCCTATGTAAGCATATCCACACCTCTCTGAGCCCTGGAAGGGCGTAGTATCTATTCCCAAACATACCTTTCATGTAATCGGCAAATAAAAACTTGCATATTTTGGCAATTTAACGCCCCTACTGCTCCACTTTTGCAGGGTACGCAGATTAACACGAATTTTCACGAAGACATGAAGAACACGAATATTAACCACCTCTCCCGACTTCCGCCTAGCGGCGTTAGTCGGGATTTCGCTTCGCTTCACCGCCAAGCATTTTGTTCAACCAAAAACATAATTTCAAATTGTGCTTGGCGTGCTCCTCCTTGAAAAAAGGAGGAGAGTTTTTCATTTTTCATTTCCTGAACTCAAAACCCTTTTAAACGACATAGTCCTAAACTTTTTTCATTTTCCATTTCCCATTTTCTAATTATCACATCCACTAATCTGCTAATCAAGTAATTATCACATCTGCTAATTTGCTAATTCGTTCCTTCGTGTAATTAAGAAATTAGTGTAATTCGTGGATAAATCATTGGGGTTCTTCGTTGACCAAAATAATGTGATCCATGTTTTTTCTTTAAAAAGAGAAAAATTCATTTCTTATAGTTATATTATGCGCTCCTTTTTTCAACTTTAAGCTGCTAAACTATAATTCTTTATGAAAAAAAACATCTTAATTTACATCGTAACGGCCTTTTTATTGGCATCATGTCAATTAGGTCAACTTCAAGAAGAAGCAAAGGATTATCCTGTTAATCCTGTACTTTTTAATGATGTGCAACTAAGTGACAAATTTTGGTTGCCTAAGATTGAGGTTAACCGCACTGCAACCATACCTGTTTCTTTTGAGAAATGTGAGGAAATGGGACGAATGGATAACTTTTTAATTGCAGGTGGTGTAATGGAAGGTTCTACAAAAGGTGAAATGCCTTTTGATGATACTGATCTTTATAAGATAATTGAAGGTGCCTCATACTCACTTTCAACGATTTATGACTCTGAGCTTGATTCTTATCTTGATTCAATAATAAATATTATTTCTATTGGTCAGGAAGACGATGGTTATTTAACCACCTGGAAAACAATAGACCCAACTGTATCACCTGCTTCATGGTGTCCTCCGGGCGAACGCTGGGAAAATCTTTCCTGCAGCCACGAATTATATAATGCGGGACATTTGTTTGAAGCTGCCGCCGCACATTTCAGAGCTACCGGAAAAAGAAACCTTTTAGACATAGCCATCAAAAATGCAGATTTATTACTTAAAGTATTTGGACCGGGTGAAGATAAAAATCCTGAAGTACCCGGACATCAGATAGTTGAAACAGGCTTAATAAAACTTTATCTTCTTACTAACAAACAAGAATATTTAAATCTGGCAAAACATTTTTTAGATCAACGCGGAGATGATACAAAAAGAGAAGTTTGGGGTCCGTATAACCAGGATCATTTACCTGTTGTAAAACAGGATGAGGCAGTTGGACATGCTGTGCGTGCTGTATATATGTATGCAGGAATGACTGATATTGCAGCCTTATTTAACGACTCTGAATAT
This sequence comes from uncultured Alkalitalea sp., assembly GCA_964578485.1. Taxonomy (GTDB): domain Bacteria; phylum Bacteroidota; class Bacteroidia; order Bacteroidales; family Marinilabiliaceae; genus CAZODA01. The sequence continues at coordinate 42,277 of CAZODA010000007.1, forward strand.
CTTAATGCCATTGATAAAATCTGGGATAATGTTGTTACTAAAAAAATATATATAACAGGGGGCGTTGGCTCAAGGCATGACGGTGAAGCTTTTGGCGAAAACTATGAATTACCTGATTTAACTGCATATAATGAAACCTGTGCTGCAATTGCCAATGTTTACTGGAATCATAGGATGTTCCTTCTATATGGTGACTCTAAATACATAGATGTGTTGGAAAGAAGTTTATATAATGGAGTAATTTCAGGTGTTGGAATAGATGGGAAAACTTTCTTTTATCCCAATCCCTTAGAATGTGATCTGCAATATCGCTTTAACAATGGGTCCTTTACCCGCAAACCCTGGTTCGATTGTTCATGCTGTCCCACAAATATGTGTAGGTTTATGCCATCCATACCCGGTTATATATATGCATATAACGATGATAAAATATATGTGAATTTGTTTGCTGAAAGCAGTACAAAAATTGATATGGAAGAAATTCCTGTTGTTATCGAACAAAAAACAAATTATCCTTGGGATGGGGCAATCAGCTTAACTGTTGATCCCGCTTCTTCCACTATTTTCACTTTAATGCTTCGTTTACCCGGCTGGGCTGAGGACCAACCTTTACCCGGAGATTTATATTATTATTCAAAAGATCCTCAAACAGAAGTTACACTATTTATTAATGGTGAACCGATAACTTTTGAAAAAGAAAAAGGCTATATTAAATTAACAAGGGAATGGCAAAAGGGCGATATTATTGAATATAATTTACCCATGACTGTTAAAGCTGTTAAAGCAAATAATAAAGTGGACTCTAAAAAAGGTCTTGTTGCATTTGAAAGGGGGCCAGTGGTATATAGCTTTGAAGGAGCCGATAACCAAAATATGAAACAGCTTGCTTATTCTAATGCCACAACTATTGACACTTTCGTTCACAATGAATTTCCTGAAGGTGTTATAGCATTAAATTTATATGACGACATGAATTCATTTATTGCAATACCTTATTATTTATGGAATAACAGAGGTGCTAATCTTATGAAAGTATGGATTCCTGATGCTGATTATGTTGAATAAACTAAAGAGAATTAGTGTACTGACAATAAGATTATTGAAAGATTTTTTGGATATGTGGGAAATTTAATGAAAATTTGATATTTTCTGTTAATAATTTTTTTTAAATACTGGCGGTTATGATATCTAATGGTTACTTATCAATGGTTAGGGATGTAATAATAAAGCATCCCGATTTTTTAGCATTTACAGATTATAAGGGAAGTAGTTATACTTTTCGTGAGGTTGGTAAAACCATTTTTAAATTACATGTTGTATTTGATGAATTAGGAATCAAAAAGGGTGAAAAAATTGCCCTGATAGGACGTAATTCTTCAAATTGGGGAATATGTTATTTGGCTACTGTTACCTATGGAGCCGTTACCGTCCCAATTTTACCGGACTTTCACTCAAATGACATTCACCATATTATTAATCACTCTGATTCGGTTTTGTTATTTGCCTCTGATGCTTTATTTGATAAAATTGATGAAAGCGAAATTCCGAATATTAAAGAAATTATTTGCATAAATAATTTCACCCCCTTAGTTGATCCTGACGAAAAACTCACAAAAGCTTTAGAAAAGGCAGACAAAAAAGCCGGGAAACCTCCCTTTGATGTTAAACAACTTAAATTTCCAATGGTTGGTGCAGAAGAAGTTATTGTTTTATCCTATACTTCAGGAACTACCGGATTTTCGAAAGGAGTTTTGCTACCCCATCGCAGCATCTGGTCTAACGTACAATATGCATCCGATACCTTTGATATAGTTGCGGGCGAACAAATTGTTTCGTTCTTGCCTATGGCCCATTCTTATGGTTGCTTGTTTGAGTTTTTATGGCCTTTTATTACAGGCTGTCATATTACTTTTTTAACACGTACACCCACTCCTCAAATTATTACAGAGGCGTTTCGTGCTATAAAACCAAGTATAATTTTGTCGGTGCCATTAATTTTGGAGAAAATTTTCAAACGTAATATTATGCCGAAGATTGAAAAACCAAGTCTTCGCACTTTACTCAAAGTTCCTTTGGCAAATAAATTGATCCATAACAAAATTAGGGCAACCTTAATAAACGTGTTTGGTGGTAAATTTCGTGAGCTCGTTATTGGTGGAGCTGCTTTAAATAAGGATGTCGAAATATTCTTGAGAAAAATTAAATTTCCTATGACTGTAGGTTATGGAATGACAGAATGCGGCCCACTTATTAGCTATGCACCGTGGAATGAAACCCGTTTATATTCGGCCGGTAGAATAGTGGATCGTATGGAAGTTCGAATTGATAGTAAAGACCCTTATAAGGAAGTTGGAGAAATACAGGTAAGAGGTGATAATGCTCTGATAGGCTATTATAAAAATAAAAAAGCAAATAGTGAGATTTTTACTGAAGATGGATGGATAAAAACAGGTGATTTGGGAGTAATTGATAAAGATGATTTCATTTTTATTAGTGGACGCAGTAAAAATATGATCTTAGGAGCCTCGGGGCAGAATATTTATCCCGAAGAAATTGAAACTATTCTTGCCAATAAAGAAATAGTACAAGAATGCCTTGTTCGTGAAAATGATGGAAGGATTGAAGCTTTGATTTATCCCGATTATGAGGTCTGCGATTTGTCAGCCAGTTCATCCGAAGAGATAGAAGAAGTACTTCAAAATCTTAGGAATGAAGTTAACAAAGAGCTTCCTGCATATATGGCTATTTCAAAAATGATAATCTTCCCTGAAGAGTTTGAAAAAACACCAAAGAAAAGTATCAAGAGATTTAAATATATGAAATAAGTTTTTTGCATTTTATATTAAGGGAGACAGAAAAAACTGTCTCCCTTTTAATTGTAAGAACTTTTTATCGTATAAGTAAAATTATAGTTTTGATTCTTTTTGGTGATTTTTTACCTTTATATATGAATAAAAATGTCATAATTGTTGCCGGAGGTAGTGGCTTGCGAATGGGAGCTGAATTCCCAAAACAATTTTTACCTATTGGAGGAAGACCAATATTAATGCATACAATGGAGGCGTTTTCTCTTTATGACAAAAACATTCAGATTATCCTGGTTATATCAAAACCACATTTAGAATATTGGAGACAACTATGCCTCGACTATAATTTTATAATTCCTCATAAAATTGCTTATGGTGGAGAAACCCGATTTTATAGCGTTTTAAATGGTTTGGATCTTATAGAAGAAAAAGGAATAACTGCAGTACATGACGGAGTTCGCCCCTTTGTTTCATTAGAAACTATCGATAGATGCTTTAAAGCTGCTTCCAAATATAATGCTGCAATCCCTGTGTTGACACCAATTGAATCAATACGTAAAATAACTGCAGAAGGCAATATTCCGAAAGACAGAAATAATTATAGATTAGTGCAAACTCCGCAGGTATTTAAAACCGACTTATTGAAAAATGCATATAATAGTTCCAATAATAGCAATGCTACTGACGATGCAAGTGTGGTTGGTGAATTTAATCACGCTATTGCCTTAGTTGAAGGAAATATTGAAAATATTAAAATCACAACTCCTTTTGATTTAATAATTGCAGAAGCAATATTAGCAGATAATTAAAGTGATGATCTTGTTTTTTCGCCGATTCTGATACGTATTGAACTAATAAGTAAAATAAGACCTTTTATTATAATAAATTGCAGGGTAAGCATAAAAATTATAGCTGCACCCGAAGGAATATTCATTTCATTTGCCATAAATAAACCGGCCAAAGAACCTGTTAATCCCCATAGAATAGACAAGGGAACAATTTTTTTAAATTGTTGAGTAAACAAAATTGCTGTGGTTTGTGGTATGGTAAAAAGACTCAACACCAAAATTATTCCCATTGCACGAATGCTGACAACAATAGCCAAAGACATTAAAACAGACATAGCATATCTGAAAAATTTAACAGGTAAACCATTAACTGTAGAAAATTCAGGGTCGAAAGCTGAATAAATTATTGGACGGTAATAAATAAGAAAAAATAAACTTGTTATAAGGGTAACGATAAGAATCATTATTATGTCAAATTTACCAACCGATAAAATACTTCCAAAAAGGAAACTCATCAAATTAGGAGCATAACCGGGAGTTAAAAAAACAAATATAATTCCAACAGCCATGCCTAAGGACCATAAAATTGCTATTGCACTATCCTCACGAATTTTTCCTTTACTCGATATCCATTCAATACCACCTCCGGTTAATATTGCAAATATTGCAGCGCCAAGAAAAGGATTAAAACCAAAATAATAAGCTAAACCTATACCTCCAAAGGAAGCATGAGTTATACCACCACTAATAAAAACAATTTTGCGCGATACTATGTAAGTTCCGGTAATGGCGGCCAGAATGCTAATTAAAACAGTAGCAATTAAAGCATTTTGAAAAAATTGATATTGAAAAAGCGAAATAAAATTATTCATAATAATCAGTGTTGGTTAAGCACCCTGTGTGGAACCTCTCCATGGGTAATAAGATCAATTGGACAATCATATACTTTAAGCAAGTCTGCTGTTATTTTGTTAGATGGATGATAATGTAAATTGCCATTAACACAGGCTATTGATTTTACCAAAGAAGGAATAATGCCTACATCGTGTGTTACCATTATAATTGCCATCTTTTTATTTAACTCCTTGAGCCAATCATAAAGTTCCCCTTCAAAGTTTTTATCGACATAAGTGCTTGGCTCATCTAAAATTAACAATTCAGGCTCGTTAATAATAGCACGAGATATTAATAACTTCTGAAGCTGACCACCTGATAGTTCAGCAATGGGCTTTTTTGCATATTGTATCATGCCTGTTTCATGAAGCAGCTCGTCAGCCATCTTTTTTTGTGATGATTTTAAAGAAAATAACAAACGTGAGTCCGATTGAAAACCCGATTCAACAAGCTCTTTTACAGTAATAGGAAAAGATTTGTCGATTTGAGAACTTTGAGGTAGATAACCAATTTTTATTTTTCCATCAGGAAAAATAATCTTTCCGGAATAGGGCTTTAAAATGCCGAGCAGAACTTTCAATAAAGTTGTTTTACCGCCACCATTCGGACCTATCACTCCAATAAAATCATTCTCACGTATTTCGAGAGAAACTTTTTTCAATACTACATTGCCGTTATAACCGGCATTTATATTATCAATTTTAGCCAGAATCTTATTCATACATATATTTTTTAAATAAATCAATAAGTTGATCCATCAGTTCCAACCATTCATAAGCCATAGGATTAATTTGAACAATTGGTATTCCGGTTTCTTCACTAACCTTCTGAGCATTCCTTATGTCATATTCTTGCTGAATGAATATTACGGAAATATTTTTATCCTTACTTTGACGAATTAATGATACCAATTCGCCCGGCGAGGGCTCCTTACCTTCACGCTCAATAGAAAGTTGATTTAAGCCATAATCACGTGCTAAATAAGTTAAAGCAGGATGGAATATCATGAAAGTACGGGAAGTAAGTGTGCTACACAGCTCCTCCATCCTTGTATGTGTATCATAAATTTCATTGTATAAACCAACATAATTCTCTTCAATAGTATCTTTGAGCTCAGGAAAATTCTCAATTAATGCAGATCGGTAATATGGCAACAACTCAAGCATTACAGCCGGCGACATCCAAATATGAGGATCTACGCCATGATGCGAGTGACCACTATGATCATCCTTCCCATGATCTGTATCACTAGTTATTAGTTGTGTCTTTTCCGAAAGATTCAACAATTTAATATCAGGATTAAGCTCACCTAAAAGAGGCATCCACGACTGTTCATATCCTAAATGACCAATACCGATATAAATCCTTGAATCCGAAAGTTTTTTGTACTGTTGGGGGGTAGGAGAATAAGTAGCATGACTGGCACCGGGAGGAATCATGACATTTACATCCAAAGAAGCTCCACTTAAACGATCAACAAAAAACTTTTGAGGCAGAAGACTAACAGTTACAACATCTTTCTTTCTGCCACCATCATCACATCCAATTAAAAATAATGCAATGAAGAAAACTATAAAGATATTTACGGAAATCCTTGAGTTCATAAATTGATTTTTAAAGTTAGACCTAAACTGATTAAAACAGCAACTAATTAATTATTTAACTCTTTTGTTTAAACGATTACAAGGAGCACAAATACCGGCAATTACCAACTGACTCGAATGCATGACAAAGCCCTCGGGAAGCACTTTACCGGGAATTTTTATCTCAGGCATACAAAGCAATCTGTCACACCGAGAACAATGAAAATGAGGATGATCACTTTTTAAATGCCCATCGACTAACTTATATTTTACTGTTTGGGCATCTATAGGAATTTTATGAATAATCTTTTTACTTAATAAAACCTTTAAAGTACGATAAAGAGTAACACGATCAACCTCACCTAAAAGATTCTCTATTTCCTTTTGTGTTAAAGCTGTACCCGGCTCAAGAAAAATAGATACAACCTGACGCCTTATTTCAGTATTATTGAGCTTTTTACTCCTAAGTATTTTTGTAACAGATCTGTCATTTGCAACCATGTTGCAAATATATGAAAATTAAATTATAAAACCGCAATTATTTAGATTGATTTTAAATAGGGCGCTTTTAGTGGCAAGACAAAAAGAATAAAATGAATTATGGAAAATCCATTTTATGTTGCGAGAGTTATCCCGAAAAATTAGACAAATTGCGGCATAATATATTCGCTTAATTCAAATATTTTAACCAGTTTAACCCTTCCCGTTTCACGCCTCAGGCCTTTGGCGGGACAGGTAGCAAAGGGACAGGTTCCCGAGTGCAGCCGTGAGCATGAGACGGGATTGAATTTTAGACAGGAGGAATGATTTTTTATAATGGTATTTTCTGTGCTAGGTGGAGATCCCCCTGAAAAACGGGATTGTGTAGTTGCTCCATTTTTGTTAGTTTTGAAAAAGCAAAAATAAAAGGAAGAGTTATGACTTTTGATGAATTATTTGATAAAATAAAAGATGGGCAACTCAGTCGCAATGATGCACGCAAACATTTTACCTTAGAATGGTTGCAAACAGCCCGCAACTATATAGCCGACGTTAACAGAGGCTCACGGATCAATATTCCGGAAATTATCTACGGAGAATACAAATCTTTATCTCAAACCATTGAAATAGCTGAAGTTATGTTGAAAAATCATCCACGGGTTTTAATATCAAGGAGTCCTTTCAACAGTGAACTATCCAATCATTTCAAGGATTTAAAGAATGTCTTTGAAACTCCAAATTTACTTATGATAGGAGATTTGCCGGAACAAAGAGGCAGTGTTTTAGTAATTAGTGCGGGTGCTGCCGATCAGCCTATATTATTAGAATGCGATCTAACTTTAAAATGCATAGGAGTAAATTCGCTTGTATTCGAAGATCGTGGGATTTCTCATCCTACCAGAGTATTAGATGCAATAAAAACAGGCATAGAAAATGATGTTGCAGCGGTGATTGTTGTTGCAGGTATGGAAGGAGCTTTGGCACCTTTTGTTGCTTCATTGGTTCCCCTACCCGTAATTGGAGTTCCAACATCAATAGGCTATGGTTTCCGCGCTAAGGAAACAGCTCTTACCTCAATGCTGGCCTCATGCGCTCCCAATCTGACTGTTGTGAATATAGACGGAGGATTAAGAGCTGCGGTTGTTGCGGGCCTTATTGCCAAAAACAAATAAATCGGGATATAGAAAATAATTAATTCAAAAAAAACAGTAAGATATTAAGAGTTTTTATATCACAACAATTTTCTACACATATACATTTCCAATCTTTATTAATTTTGGTATATCCAAAAGTTTAATCTTACGTCCGTTAAGTTCTATAAGCTTTTTAGCTTTAAACTCTGACAATAAACGAATTATTGACTCTGTTGCTGTACCTACCATATTGGCAAGTTCTTCGCGAGTCAACAAAATTTGAAGAACATTTTCATCATCCAATTCAAATGAATCCATCAATAATAATAACACTTCAGCCAAGCGTTGTTTTACAGTCTTCTGGGCAATATCTGTCAAAAATTTATTGGACTCTCCCAACTCACGACAAGTTAGTTTCATCAAATCCATTGCAAATTCAGAATTTTCCTTTATCAGACCTGTTAAAATGTCACCGGGAATATAGCAAAGGGTAGCATCTTTAATTACTTGGGCCGTTGTACATGCAAGTTCATCACTTATAACAGAACGAAAAGCAATTAAGTCACCCTCACGGGCAAAACGAATAATTTGCTCCTTGCCATCAACACCGGTTTTATAAATCTTTAAAATACCACTGTTTACAATGTAACTGCCATTTATCCGACTACCTTCATTATATACTATTTCACCACGTTTATAAACAGAACATTGCATATTGTTGGAAGTCCTGTCTCTTTGTTCCTTAGTTAAGCCATTGAAGATCGCATGATTTTTTAAATCGCAACGTTCTACTTCTTCCGGCGGATCACCTCTACTCATAAATATAAATAATTTTAGCGTTTTTGTTTTTTATATTAACAAATATATAAAAGAAAGATTATATTTGCAGATTAAAGTTACAAAATTAGATATGTAGATGTGTAGAACTTGTGTTGTGGTGCGATAACCACCGATTAATCTGCTGTTTATAATTAAAATTCAAAAAATGAAAAACGAAGTAGGTATAAAATGGCAAGGCAAAATGGCCTTTGAGAGTGAACTATTTGGTCAAAAGGTAATTTTAGATGCATCAGAAGAGGTAGGTGGAGAAAATAATGGTTTACGTCCTAAACCTCTTATGTTATTGGCCCTTGCCGGTTGTACGGGCATGGATGTTATATCAATATTAAAAAAGATGAGGGTTGAGCCTGAAAGTTTTGAAGTAAAAGTTGAAGGTGAATTAACCGAAGAACACCCAAAAATGTATAAAAACATGAAGGTAATATACGAATTTAAGGGTAAGGATCTTCCAAAAGATAAGCTTGAAAAAGCAGTACAATTATCTGAAGAAAAGTATTGTGGTGTGTCTGCCCTTTATAAGAAGGTAATCCCTCTTACAAGTGAAATCCGCCTTATTTAATTTTTCATATAAGACTGTTTGTTAAAATTTACAAGCAGTCTTTTACTTTAAGTCCGGCATATTTTCACGTGTTATAACCAAGGAGGAACTTAAGGTCTGCCTCCACCATTCTGCTGAAGCATATTCATGATCTTCGCTTTCAAAGTCGGGACCCAATACATTTTTTGTGCGTGAGAAATCGTACCATGGCATAAAGAATGACCATGTGGCGCCTTCTGTCAATTGCCGGGATAGTGGCGCTACATTTCCACATTCACTTAAAGCGATCATTTTTTCGGGATAGACCTCTTGTAAAGATTCAAAATCAGAAGCGAGACTGTTTGGGTCTATATTATTATAAATATCTCTACCTATCATATCTACATAGCTATCACCGGGATACCAGTTTTCATCTCCTGACTGTGATGTCCATAACCAAATAAGATTATTAAGTTCTCTATATTCAAAATAGTCGAACATGATGTGCCATAAAGCTTTGAAAGGTTCTGCCCCCTTGGTACCCCACCAAAACCAACGCCCTGAGGCTTCATGAAGTGGTCTCCAGATTACAGGGATTCCATTATCACGGAGCTTTTCAATTATATTGGCCGCTTTTTCTAAATCAGAAGTAATAATATCATTTTCCCAAGTACCATCTTTAATTGCTTCTCTTATATCAAATGAGGTGGAGGAAGAATAAAAAGAATATTCCTTACTATCCTTTTCAACAGGCACATTCCAATGCCACATCAAATGAACAACACCATTGCTATTCCACCAATCTTCAATTACTGAAATATCTTCATAATTTATCCAGCCATCAGGCGAAGCAAATAAATGAATAAGATCGAAACCATTTAAGGCAGGAAATTTTCCTGTATGTTTATGAACCCATATTGCTTCGTTTATATTCCATGACACATTGGTGCAAGCACCTGATATTGAACTTTTACCATATTGCTCCAACAAAAAATTATATAAATTAAGTACTTGAGACGAAGGATTTGAAACAATAGGTTTTAGATTTAGCCCGTTAAAAGATTTACGGGTAGAAAATCGTATCACAACACTTTCAGCAAGGGCTACTCCAAAAGTGTTTATAACTGAACCGGCAGGAATTATAATCTCATAAAACTGATCAGCATCAAGTTCCAAATCAATAAAAATCTCCGTCAAAAGGCTTGTAACAACAACTTCTGTATTGTTGACTGTAATATTATGAGGAGAAGCCAAGGTAACAACCTCATCAAATTTTATAATAATATTAGTGCTCAGAGCCACATTAACTGCATCATTTTCAGGCATGCTGGTTCTGAATTCAGGTGGAGCTGCTGCCTTCTTATTAGCTTTATTGCAGGATATAGCAACAAAAGCAAAAAAAAGTAAAAAAAATAGTGCCTTCTTCATCACTTCTCCTTTGTCTAATAAATATAAAGATTCACATCCGATAAATTTCGAACATTCCATCTTTATACTGCTTATTAAGAGCGTAATATAAGTATTAATTGCTTGAAATTAACATTTAAACAATTGACATACAATTAAAATTGAAAACCTTAAATAGAAATATATTGGGGTGAAGGGGTGCAAGTTCTACAAATTCAGCACTCTTAAGGAACAAAATTAAATAAATAGGATGCCCATATCAGGCATCCTATTTATTACTTCAATAGATTATTTATTTGGGTTCAAAGCGTAAATTATCGAAACTAAATTGTGTGAGATCCATTTCAGCAGCAGGTTGTACAATTATTCCCCAGTCTCCTGAATTTGTAATATTTCCACTAATTTTTAAATCATTGACTAAATCAAAAGTAATAGTCAACCAAACATCATTGGTACCCCATGTTCCATCGGCATTACGAACACCAAGAGACACCCATTCCGAATCATTGCCAGCAAGTTTAAACTGAAAACGGTTTGCATCTTCTATAACACTACCAACAATTTTAACATCAATTTTCAGAACATGACCTTCGGCATCAACTTCTGGTTTAGGCAACTCAGAATTATGATTACAACCCCACAACCATTTCCAATCCCAAGCTCCTAACTGGGCATTACCTTGAATATAATTTCCCGAAACACTGTTTTCATCATTCATAAGTTTGCCAATTCCATCCCAGTTGTCCCAATCATAACTATGTACTTCAGGATCCTCATCAAAGTCATTAATTACCAATTCGGGGTATTTAACAGGTTCATTTGAACCAAAGAAAATTTCAGGTAACAGCCCTTCTTCCCCTTCATAGGTAATCATTCTCATTCTTCCCACTCCAATTTCAATGTCTAAGGGAACATATACTTCCACTTCTGTGTCGGTTTTTAGACCATAAGCCGTTGCATATATATCACCCGGAAATACTAATTCTTTAATAAGGGCTAATTCTGCACCCTGAATAGTTAATATATTACCCGGAATACCAACTCCTTCACCATAGCCACTTATTGTGGGAAGATTTGAAAGAACTGTAATGTCATTTGCAGAACTTACTTTTGTTCCATTTAAGGTTTCAAGAGTAATGGTTCCGGTTTTTGCTCCAACAGGTAACAATACCGATATTTCTGATTCATCTTGATCCATTATTTCTCCTGAAATATCCCCTGCAAACCATACTTCTTTAACTAAGTCCAAATTCTCACCATTAATAAGAACTAAATTATTTGGCTTTGATTCATTGGGAGAAAAAACGGTAAAAACAGGATCAATAAAAGAAACATTCCCGGCCTCAACAATTTTTTCAGCCATAGTATGTAATTCCATCATACCGCTAAGAGCTGTCGCAGGTGCATTTAGGAAAATTTCCGTTTCCGATATACTTACAATTTCTCCTTCAGCTCCTCCTTCAAAGCTTATGGAAACAACCAGATCGAGATCCTCACCGCTAATGGTAATCCCCTCAAGATTTTTCAGAGTTTTTGGGCTATAGTCCGAAACAACAGGTACAGCCATTACAAGTTCATCACAGACTACTTCAACTTCTGAGGCAGGTATTAATATTATCTCACCATCTTTTGTGTTTTCAGGAACTACAAGTTTAATAGCCTCTAAACTTTGTGACTCAAAATCATCAGCTTTAATTAATATATCCCCTCCAAGAGCTATCTTCTCAACAAGATCAAGGTCTGAACCGGAAATAGTAAGATCACCTCCGGCCTTAACAGGATTTGGCGCTACCTTTTCAGCAAGAGGTAACACAATATCCAACTCTTCTTCCGAATAAACAATTATAGGATTATCGGCAGCATCGGAAATAGCAATAATTCCGGTTTGCGCCTCAAAAGGAATAATTAATTTTATCTGCTTACGACTTTTACTTATAAACAATGAGCTGTCAACAGCAATACGATCAGTAAAAATAACTTCTCCTACTAAATTTAGGTAATCACCATTAATAGTTATCTCATTGCCGGGCTTGATTGATGATGGTGAAAAAGTATCAATCGAAATAGGCTCAGAATACCCCATAGGGGTTTTAGTTGTAATCTCTCCCTGGGGAGTATTAAGAATAACAAAACCTTCAACAGCATTTTGTGGAACTGTAAGGGCCAATAAAGTTGCTTCTCTTTTTGTAAATTCAGAAGCGGGAATTTCAATGTTATCAGGCAAAATAATCTCCGTAACTTTATCAAGATTTCTGCCAATAAAACGTAGTTCACCACCTCGTGCAACAGGCATAGGACCATAGCTGAGAAGTTCTATTTGATCACTCTTCTTATCATCATCTTTTTCACATGCCACAAATAAATAACTGCTTATTAATATTAGGCATATTACAAAAGAAGCTGCTATATTATATTTTCTTTTCATATTTCTTATCTATTAATGTTAGCCAAATTATTCTGCGGGTACCACCCTGATATTATCAATGGCAATAACCGGACTACAATCCTGTCCGTCTATCCCTCCATGATAAACAAAAAAGGTTAAACCCCCATAATTCCCTTCACCCGGTGGTGCTGTAGCAACTGCTGTTCCTTCATGACTAAAGAGGAAATCACGTAACGGCAATGATACAGTAACCCAGCCATCTGTTTTATAACTACCGGTTTCTTTCCATGGATACCAAAGACCTCGAGGTGTTGAACCATCAGCAATATAACTGTTATCATCTTTTACATCCCAAGGAGTAAAAATCATTTGTAGAGCATGGGCCGACCATTCTTCAAGCACATAAATCTCAAATTTTATTATGGCATCAGATGCAGGAATGTTGAATAAATCACCTTCAGGTCTGCCATTGGCAACACCCCATAAATTAAATGAGAAACCATCCTCATTCCATGATTCTCCTGCTTCACCGTCTAGGTCGCCCTGAAACAAAACATACTTTCCATCAAGGCCTTCTACAGGATCTGAATCTCTAAGATTACCCGAACGCCAACCTCCATTGGCATTCAAGTTATCCCAATCGAGAATGATACCTCGATCATCACGAAAATAAAATGAAGAACGGGACGAACCATAAATTGTATTCACTGTAAGTGGACCAACACCGGCCCCTTCAGGTACTCTTACATGTATTTCATTCAAGAAAACCTCCTCAACCTCACCGGGAATATTCCCGGGAAAATATACCTCAAGAGGAACATTTTCATCATCAATAAAAAAGTTTCCCTTTATAACAGCAATATCATCCATATCAACAAACTCACATAACATACTATTTATTGAAGGTGGCGGAACATCTACAAAAAATTCATACACAATTTCACTGCCTCCTCGGGTAATCATACGAAGTTCATTTGTAACAACTTCAGGAATACGGGATGGTATAGTAACAATAATTGATGTTGGGGTAATATAATTAACAATCAATTTAGCAGGCTGATCGTTAAACCATATTTCAGTAACATCCTGAAGATTATCTCCTATAATGGCGATAATATTCCCAAGATAAGCTCTTGCTAAAAGAGAATCCGATTTTTCAGGATCTGTTAATCGAACATAGTGAATTTCAGGTACATGATCCTTCTCTTTATCATCATCGCAAGAAGTTAACAAACTTGCTGCAAAAAATCCTGCCAGCATCAGAAACATCAAAAAACCAGATGTACTTTTTATGATATATTTTTTCATGTGCATATATTTTTCTAAAATTTAGCTTCTTTTGAAACTTGCGTTAATAAAGCTTTTAATCCTTTTTTATTATCCATATGATACAGGGCTTAAACAATATATTAATATGGAATGGTGCTAAAATCAAAAGGAACAGGCTCGAGTAACAAATTTGGATTCATTGATACATCCAAATCAGGAAAAGGAATTTTAAAACTAAAATTAGCACGATCAAGGGTTAGCTTGTGGCTTTCAAGTTCTATCTCAGATTTATCAACCTCATCTTTATAATAATCATATAAACCTCCTTCGTATTGCCCCCTCTCTTGATTCTGAATATAATCAATAGCTTGATCACGATCGTAATACGACAAACGAACCAAGTCATACCAATTATCACCCTCACAGGCAAGCTCTTTTCTGCGCTCTTTTAAAATCATATCAAAAGTAAGAGATGAGACTGGAGAAACCCCTGCCATGGCACGAGACCTCACAAGATTAAAATACTCAAGAGCCTCGCTATCGCTTGTTGATTCATTATTTCCAAGAATTGCCTCAGCATAAATAAGGTATATGTCAGCCAATCTAAGTACGTGGGTAGCCAAATCAGTTGACATACGTTCGCTGGGACGGCCCGCTTCAGGTGTATGGTCGCCGGAATTATGCCCAACTACATGTTTTACAATATTGGCACCTGTAGCTACACCAAAAGAAGCATCAGCAACATTATTATCATCATCCATTGTTGCAGTAAAACCACCAACATGACGCCAAAAATAAGGATAATGATCGTTCCACATCATCATGGTTGCCTTACGTCTGGAATCGTCATTATTACGAACCGGATTTAAAGCATCCTCACCAAACAATTGTTGAAGATCAATGGTTATTCCACGCCAAGTACCCCAAGTATCACCGGCAATAGCGGTAAAATTATTTAAAGCTACATCCGATTGTATTGAGTTCTGGGAAGTCCATTGTGAAGAAATAGTCCATCTCCACGACATAAGATTTTCTTCATTGAAATTTCCGGTACTAATTCTGAAAAGATTACTGTAAACAGGCTCTAACTTACCTGGATATTTGTCGATCACAGTTTTTGCATAATCACGTGCTAAATCCAAATATTTCTGATCACGACTCATACTTTGACCTAAACCTGAACGGGTAAGATAAACTTTTGAAAGAAGACCCATTGCCGAATATTTGTGAATACGGCCACGATCATTAGTCTCTGGAAGTAATTCAATAGCTCTTAAAAGTGTCCTTTCAATATATTCATAGACATCCTCCAAATTGTTCTTTCTGAGCTCATTGGCTGTGCCTGCGCCAATAATTTCACTATTACTGTGAATTATTGGAACTTCTCCCCATCCACGAACAAGATAAAAGTAAGCCATTGCTTTCCAAGTCATGGCTTCTCCTAAAACTGTGTTTTTTACTTCCTGGCTTACATTTGGTCCTGCAACTCTTTCAACACCTTCAATTACAGCATTGGCATTGGCATTTACAGCCCATAATGATGTTATGGCTGCTGTAAGATCACTATCAGATGAACTAAGAATAATGTTTAAATAATTATTGTCCATACCTGCAAAAATATTGCCGGCCATAGCATCACCTATCCAAAGATAACCACGAATAAAATCATGCCAGGGAGAATTATATATAACATTAGCAGCCTGAAAACACTGTTCGTTTGTTTGATAAAAATTATCAATCACATAAGTATCTTCAGTAGGTCGGTCTAAAAAATCTTCACAGGCAGTGGTAACAAATAATAATATCACCATCGCCCAAAGTTTATATATCAATATCTTTTTCATAAGAATAAAATTTTCTTTTTAAAACGAAACATTAATACCAAAGGAATATATGCGAGGCGATGGGTAACGTCCATTATCCAAGCCATAAACATTTACGCTGGTCTGACTGGCTCCTATTTCCGGATCAAGACCCGAATAATTGGTAATAGTCCACATATTTTGAAGATTGGTATAAATTTTAACACTATTTAAACCAAGATAAGATGTAATCCTTGACGGCAGATAATAAGCAAGAGAAATATTTTTGAACCTAAGGTAAGATCCATCCTCAATATATCTGTCAGAAAGCCTGTTGTTATTATTTGGATCATTAGTAACAGCCCTTGGCAAATTGTTTTTCCCCATTTTAACTATCTTAACATTATCAATATCCTGATGCCAAGCCAGTTCATAATCTTCCCCATCTTTAGTATAAATTGTCACTTCGTCTCCCACAGGGCCTAAAATAGTACGGTCGGCAGCTGATGCCAACTGGTTATCCCACAAAGAAGCCATACGTCCGAGATCTCTACCAATGTAATTCAACACTTTATTGCCGTAGCTACCATTAATAAAAACATTCAATTCAAAATTCCGATAGCTAACAGTATTGTTAAATCCAAAAGTGAACTTTGGCCAGGGTGAACCAAGATTTGTTCTGTCATATTCATCAATAATACCATCAGGTTTACCTTCAGGACCCGAAATATCCTTGAACTTAATATCACCAACCCAGGTATTGTTACCGGGCTTCCAGTTATCAATGTCGCTAGGATATTTTTCAGGGCGCGGACTTGTAAGAATATCCTCTTTACTTGTATAAATTCCTTCCACCTTATATCCGTAAAAACCAAATAAGGATTCTCCTATACGAGTTACAGAAACAACATCGTTCCATTGTCCATAACCTTCGATATGAGCTGCAGGTGTGTCTGTTAAACCTTTTAATTCATTCTTATTAAAAGTAAGAGACAAATCACTGTCCCACTTAACCAAACCTACAACAGGACGCGTGTTTAAAGAAATCTCTAAACCCTGATTTTGTATCTCTCCAAAATTTCCCGTAGGAGCATCTATGCGAGATGATTCATTACCACGATTACCCATATAAGAACCTAATTGCATCTCCATCAACATGTTTTGAGATATTTTATGGTAAAGTTCTACGACAAGATCAATTCTACTGTTCAAGAAACTAAGATCTAAACCTAAATTATACATCTCTTGACTTTCCCATTGTACAAAGGTGTTGGCAATATTAGTCTGACGATATCCAAGGCCCAATCCTGTCGGCATCCTTGAAATAGCAGCACCCCATTTATAAGAACCAATATTAGAATTCCCGGTTTGGCCCCATCCTCCACGTATCCTTAAATTATTTATATAAGGCTGAAGCGAGGTCCAAAAGTCTTCGTTGGATATACGCCACATTACCGATGCAGCATGGAAAGGAGCCCAACGATTTTCAGGACCGAAATTAGATGAGCCATCATAACGGAAAGTATAAGTGAAGTAATACTTGTTATTAAAATCATAATTTAACCTGCTAAATACTGAGACCATAGCACCACTTCCAAAGCCTGAATCAACCTGCCCCTGCATAGTAGCAGGCTCGCCAAGTGCCGGAGAATTAATTATATTACTCGTTAAATCTGTACTCCTGCCGGAAAGATATTCCCAGCTCCATTCTGATGCTTCCTGACCTACCATAAAAGTGGTGTTATGCAGATTAAAGGAACGTATAAAGGTTAAATAATTCTTTAGCTCCCAAAAATAATTTTTGTTAAACTGCCACTTTGAATCATTTACAGTATTAACTACTGAGCCATACTGAAAAGTGGGCTTAAACAAATAGGAATTAATATCACCTATATCGGTGGAAGCCTCACTCCTTAATGTTAATCCGTCAATAAATTTAATTTCACTAAAAATATTAGCAGTAATATTATAACGCTTCAATCTTATTTCCTCATCCAATGCTTTTCCAATCGGATTTATTCTACCCGGAGACCCTTCACGTTCATCCCCCGACCACGAGCCATCTACATTATAAATTGGAATATCAGGTGAACTGCGCAAGGCAACATTTATAATTCCCTCCTCACTATTATTGAGACCCAAATTCTCTTCAACTCGAGATAAAGTGATATTAGTTCCAATAGTCCACCAATTTTTAAGATCCGCATCTAAATTAACACGACCGGTAAAACGCTCATAATCACTTCCTATAACTGTACCGTCCTGACTTAAATAACTGCCGGAAAAGTAATAACGAGTCTTGTCAGTACCTCCCGATGCACTTAACTGATGACTTTGCATAGCTGCAGTCCGAAAAACAGCATCCTGCCAGTCGGTACCCTTACCAAGTAAATCTATGTCCTTAAATTCAGTACGAGGATCACGACCACCGGTTGCCTCAGCAACACTGTTACTATAGCTTGCAAAGGTTGGTAAATCCATCATTTTTATACGCTTAGCCTGCTCCTGAATACCATAGTTAAATCCATATTCAAACTTTGCATCACCGGCTTCACCACGACGAGTAGTGATTAAAACAACACCGTTGGCACCCCTTGAACCATAAATGGCAGTGGCTGAAGCATCTTTTAATATTTCCATCGAAATAATGTCAGCAGGATTAATATTGGATAAACCTCCGCCAAAGGTTCCGACAGGTGCATTACCAAGCTTATCACCAACCCCGATTGCATGGCCACCCAAGGAAATGTTCTGAACAGGAATGCCATCTATAACATACAAGGGCTCTGCTGCATTGGCACTAAGAGTACCTTGGCCTCGAATACGAATAGAAACTGAAGCGCCGGGCTGACCTGAAGTCGTGATGGCTGTTACACCGGCAGCACGACCCTGTAAAGTCTGATCTATGCTGGAAGCAAGGGAACCGGAAATTTGCTCAGCAGAAACTGATACACTGGCACCCGAAATATCACTCTTTCGCATACCACCATAACCAACTGCAACAACTTCATCAAGATAAAAATCCGAAGATTCGAGAATAATGTTAATAATTGTTTGATCATTAACATCAACACGTTGCGACTCAAATCCTATAAAACTAAAATTCAACACCTCTTGCTCTGGTTCCAAATTTATCTGATAATTACCATTAACATCAGTAACAGTGCCGATAGTGGTACCATCAATAACAATTGAAACTCCAGGTAAAGGATTATTTGCATTATCAGTTACAATCCCTGAAATTGTCCTTGCTTGTCCAAACAATATTGCAGGGAAGAAAAACAATAATAACAAACCTAGTTTTCTTGTCATAATATTTATATTAAATTAATAATAACTAAAAAGGTTATATTGAATACTATAAGCTTAAGAAGTCAATTATTTGAAAATAATTAAAATCTGCATGAAACTCTATCCGCTTAAAGCAGAAAAAATAAAGATCAATAATCAAAGTGTAATAATTACACTTTAATAAGAAACAAAATTACGTTTGAAACGAATGAAAGACTAATACTTTCTTATCATAATTTTGTAGTATTTTATAATTCTTAACTTTCATTAACACGCAAACATTCTTAGAATACACAATTATCTTATTGTTTCGCATAATATTTTTAAATTGATATTTTAACTGAAAAATGTTTGTAAAAATTATTTTAACAATATTAGGTACTATATCCTTAGTATTGGGGATAATAGGAATTGTGGTACCGGGATTACCTACTACGCCTTTTTTATTACTTACTGCAGGTTTATATTTAAAAAGCTCGAACAAACTGTATAACAAGCTGATTTCAAACAAATATGCAGGACCTTATATTCTAAACTATAAGAAAAACAAAGGAATGTTGAAAAAAGAAAAATTATCAGCAATAATTTTTATCGCTCTTATGATTTCAATTTCATCTATATTCTTTATATCAGATTTAATAATAAAATTAATTGTTATAACTGCCGGAATAATAGGAACTTTGACGATTTGGTTTATAGTGCCGCGCGGTAAAAAACAAGATTAAAACATCTCTGAAAGTGAAAAATAAATCACCGATACTTTTAGAAATATCTATCCATAATTTGAAACTTAGCGGAAAAAACGGCAAATCTATTGAATGAAAATATGCAAAGCCTGTTTCATTTTTGTATTTTTGCATAGTAGAGTAAATAAACATACAAGATCAAAAACCATTAAACGAAATACTTGTTACAACAAAGAACAAATTAGTTGAAAACCATGAGGATCACCTTTTTTAAAATACCTTCACACCGGCGATTTCAGCATAATCCCATCTATTATGACGAAGCTAAAGAAAAACGTATAGAACGTGAAAGGCGAATTCGATCAGAAATGGGTTTAGAACCCATAGAAGGGGATGAATCAGTTAGTTTTGAAGACAGAATAAAGGGGAAAATACGAGAATCAGGTATCAAATCAAATTTTGAAGTAAGCAGAAGTATTCGGCGTAAATCAAATTTTAGACTATTTGTTATCTTAATTATTTTATTTGCTCTCTTTTATTTGATATTACAATCGGGCTTTGACTTGTTTGGCCTATTTTTTAAATAACAAAATACTGTTTTTCATCTTAATTTATCAACTTTTTAATTCTTCCAGGAGGTATAAGTTCTCATGCCGGACATAATACATTTATTACCCGATTCAGTTGCCAACCAAATTGCTGCAGGTGAGGTAATCCAAAGGCCTGCATCTGTTGTTAAAGAATTAACTGAAAATGCAATTGATGCAGGAGCCGGTGAAATAAAAGTAATAATAAAAGACGCCGGACGTACTTTAATCCAAGTTGTTGATAATGGAAGTGGTATGACTGAAACCGATGCACGCTTAGCTTTTGAGCGACATGCTACTTCAAAGATTACATCAGCCAACGATTTATTTGAGATAAAAACCATGGGTTTCAGGGGTGAGGCTCTTGCATCAATAGCTGCAATTGCACATGTTGAATTAAATACGCGACATTCCGAAGAAGAACTTGGCACACGAATAATAATTGCAGCTTCCGCTGTAGAATCTCAAGAGCCCGTTAATTGTCCTAAAGGAAGTAACTTTATAATTAAGAATCTTTTCTACAATGTTCCGGCGCGCAGGCGTTTTTTAAAATCCAATACTACAGAATTACGCCATATTATTAATGAAGTACAAAGAATAGCAATTGCCAACCCTCATATAGCGGTTTCATTAAGTCACAATGATCAGCCTCTAATAAATCTACAGCCGGCGAATCATAAGCTCAGGATTACGAATATTATGGGTAAGTCGTGTAGTTCAAACCTTTTGCCTGTAAATATAGATTCAACAGTTGCAAATATTTCCGGCTTTGTTGGAAAGCCTCAAAATGCCCGAAGAACAACAGGTGAGCAGTTTTTCTTTGTTAATGATCGCTATATGCGCCATCCGTATTTACACAAGGCTGTTATGGAAGCATATAGTAATCTCATCCCATCAGAAACTTATCCTTCATACTTTCTGTTTTTTAATATAGATCCAAAAATGATAGATGTAAATATTCATCCTACAAAGACAGAAATTAAATTTGAAGATGAAAGAATGATATGGAAAATTTTAAATGCCGCAATAAGAGAAAGTCTTGGTAAACACAATATTATACCTTCAATAGATTTTGATACCGACGGGCAAATTCATATACCTACAACAGTAAAAGATGATGTTAAAGCACCGGAAATTATATTAAACCCCGATTTTAATCCCTTTGAAACAGATAACACTGTTTCAGGAAAACCAAAATATATACCCTCAAACTGGGAAGAACTTTATGAAGGTTTTAAAAATGACAAGCATGGCCTTGATTTTGAAACAGATACTATCGTAATTCCATCAAAGGAAAACGATAAGGATTTCCGTTTTAATGAAGATTCCTTATATGAAAAAGATCAATTACAAATAGAACATACTAGTTATTTCCAATTAAAAAACAAATATATTCTAACCCCCATACGTTCAGGATTAATGATTATTGATCAAAGAAGGGCTCACCAGCGTATTTTATATGAACGATTTTTAGATATAATAAAAACTAAAAAGTCAACAACGCAGCAATTACTTTTTACTGAAACACTTAAATTTAACGAAGAAGAAACTGCTCTTATACGTGAGATTAAAGAAGATCTTGTGATTTTTGGATTTGATATTCAAGAACAAGATAATGGTGAATTCCTTTTACGAGGTATCCCATCAGAATTTGAAAACTTTAATGCTTCAAAAATAATGGAACTCCTATTAAATGCATATAAAACAGGAGAAGTTGATCCGGAAAGGGAAATTAAAGAACAATTTGCAACAATTATGGCTCAAAATGCCTGCATGAAAAGTGGAGAAGCACTTAGCGAAAAAGAAATGATGACAATTACAAATCGGCTTTTCAGATGTAAACATCCACACTTTTCGCCAATAGGAAAGCCTGTAATTTCAATATTAGAAAATGATGAATTAGAAAAAAGATTCCAATAAATTTGTAAAAAAA
>CAZODA010000007.1:64779-112667 GCA_964578485.1 uncultured Alkalitalea sp.
TATTTTGTAATTGGATATGGCATCTTAACTTTGTTTATGGGAGTAGCTAATTTTCAGTTTGACAATGTTGCACATTTTGCCCATCTTGGAGGTATGCTCTTTGGTTATATAATAATCAAATACTGGCAAAAAAAAGGAAGCTATTAATAACAAATATTGTTAGAAATGAGCATTATTAAAGAAATAAAAGAATCTTTCAGATACGGTACTATACTTACCAGGTTGATCTATATAAACATTGGGGTCTTCCTTTTTATGCGTTTTATACAGCTCTTTCTTGTATTGGGAGGCTGGTCGCAAGGAACAATAAATTCATGGCTTGCTTTTTTTTCAGTCCCATCGGAACCAATTGCTCTCCTATTTAAACCATGGACCATATTTACTTATATGTTCCTTCATTTTGAGTTTTTACATCTGCTCTTTAATGTTTTATATCTATATTGGTTTGGGAGATTATTCCTGCAGATTATAGGACCTGCTCTATTGCTGAGAACATATATTTATGGCGGAATAGCAGGTGCCGCACTCTATTTTATTGCTTATAATACAATACCAACAATACAAAACAACTTCCCGAACTCAATGCTGCTTGGTGCTTCAGCTTCAGTTTTGGCAATCCTATTTGCCGTAGCAAGATATAAACCGGATCATTCTGTCTATTTATTTTTAATTGGACCGGCGCGTCTAAAATATATAGCACTTGTTGCCTTTTTAATTGACCTTTTAAGTATTCCGGCTAATACAAATCCCCTTTTTAATAATATGGGAGGATTACTTGCACATTTTGGGGGCTCATTGGCAGGATTATATTTCGGTTGGCAATGGTCAAAAAAAGGAATACGAACTAGTTCGGCACTGTTTGACTCTTTTAAAAAATCGGAAATGGCAAAATTATTTGCAAAAAAAAGAGATATGAAAATTACACATAAAAGGCCATTGACAGATATGGAGTATAATTCCTTAAGAATTAAACGCCAAAAGGAAGTTGACAGAATACTTGAAAAAATAAAAAACAGTGGCTATGACAGCCTTTCAAAAGAGGAAAAAAAGATACTCTTTGAAGCCAGCCGAAACAACGATTAACATGAAATTAAAAGTGTTAAAGCAATGAGAAAAATAATTTATTCAATAAAGCTTATTCTCGTAATTATATCAGCACTTTTATTGTTGGGGTCCATAGCTACTGCCTATATAAATCCGGCACGCCTGCATGTTTTAGCATTAACAGGTTTTGGCTTCCCGGTTTTCTGGATATTAAATTTTGTGCTGTTTTTATGCTTATTAATTCGCCGTAAATGGATGCTTTTGATACCTCTTCTTGCTATAGTGGTGTCATGTAAACATTGGAACAATACTTTCAGAATAAAAGGACAAAAAATAGACGACCTCACACAACTTGAACAGCCCATAACAATTATGTCGTACAATACCAGAATGTTTGATTTTTATCGACATTCAAATTTTGAGGGAGCACCGGATGAAATATTTAATTATATCTTGCAACAAGATGCTGATATTATTTGTTTTCAAGAATATTACACAAGCCTAAAACGCGACGAATACAGCCCTACCGCTATTATTGCGCGATTCAGAAAATATGGCCACAGAACAATAGAATATCTTCGTACCCATCGTGGTAATACGGGCTACGGCTTAGCTGTATTTTCAAAATATCCTATTGTTAACCAAGGGGCTATACGTTTTGAAAATTCTTTAAACTTAGCAATATATTCTGATATAAATATTAACGGAAAAGTTGTCAGGGTGTTTAACAATCATCTGGAATCTATTGGCTTTCAAGATCATGACCTGAGCTTTTTGGATAGCTTGGATTTTAGAATGTCAAACACGCAAAGGCAAGGACTATGGAAGATATCCAGAAAAATTACCAGGGCATTAAAATCTCGTGCTGATCAAGCCGAATCAATAGCCAAACATATTAATAACTCACCTTATCCGGTTATTGTATGTGGTGATTTTAATGATACTTCGGTCTCGTATGTTTACCGCACTGTAAAAGGAAATTTAAAAGATTCATTCTCTGAATCCGGTATAGGATTTGGGGGAACATATAATGGACGCTTACCCTCATTCAGAATAGATTATATTTTACATGATCAAAAATTTGAAGCTTATAATTTCAGGGTTTTACCCTTTTATTATTCAGATCATTTCCCAATAATAACAACCTTAGATTTAAAATATTAATTTTCATAAAAAAATTAAATGATACAATATCTCAATCTAATACAACGGGTTCTTGATGAAGGAAGCCATAAAGAAGACAGAACAGGAACAGGAACAATTAGTGTTTTTGGACATCAGATGCGTTTTAACTTGTCGGAAGGCTTCCCAATGTTGACAACTAAAAAACTACATTTAAAATCAATTATTCATGAATTATTATGGTTCCTGAAAGGAAGTACCAATGTTGCCTATCTTCAAAAAAACGGAATCAGAATTTGGAATGAATGGGCTTTGGAAAATGGTGAACTTGGACCAATTTATGGATACCAATGGCGGTCGTGGCCCTCATATAATAATGAACACATTGATCAGATAGCTAGAGTAATAAACGATCTGAAAACAAAACCCGATTCGCGCCGACATATAGTAAGCGCATGGAATGTTGGCCAATTAGATGAAATGCAACTACCTCCTTGTCATATTTTATTTCAGTTTTATGTGAGCAAGGGACAACTCAGTTGCCAATTATACCAACGTAGTGCTGATGTTTTTCTCGGGGTGCCCTTTAATATCGCTTCCTATTCATTACTTACTTTGATGATAGCACAAATTACAAATCTGAAACCCGGCGAATTCATTCATACTTTTGGAGATGCACATATTTATTCCAATCATCTTGAGCAAGTTAAACTGCAATTATCAAGGGAACCACGACCACTTCCGGAGATGATGATAAACCCTGATGTTAGGTCTATTGATGATTTTGAATATGAGGATTTCAACTTAACAGGATATGATCCCCATCCACATATAAAGGGAGACATTTCTGTTTAAAAAAAGACTCGTTAAATACAAACCATTAAACCACAAATTCTATCATGCGAATATCGATGATTGTTGCTATCGATCAACAAAACGCTATAGGACATAAAGGAGATCAACTGGCATATATAAGCAAAGATCTGAAACGTTTTAAAGAGCTCACAAGTGGAAACCCCATTATAATGGGCAGAAAAACATTTGAAGCTCTTCCAAAGGGCGCACTTCCCAATAGAACCAACATTGTTCTTAGCCATAACACTAAGCTTAATTTTCCTGATTGTGAAATGGTTTCCTCAGTAGAGGAAATAATAGAGAAATATAATGACAAACAAGAAATGTTTGTAATTGGAGGGGCAGAAATTTATAAAATATTTTTACCCTTAGCTACCAAAATATACCTTACACATATACATCAGAGCTTTAAAAATGTAGATACCTGGTTTCCTGTCATTGACCGTAATAACTGGAATACTATAAATAAAGAAGGACCCTTTACTGATGAGAAAAGTGGATTAATTTATAGTTATGAAACTTTAGAACGAAAAAAATAATCCATATTCTAACTTTAAAGTTTTTTGCGTATCTCTTCAGTCTCTTTTTCAAAACCCGGTTTTCCTAATAGTGCAAACATATTGCTTTTATAGGCTTCAACCCCGGGCTGATCAAATGGGTTTACATCCAACAAATAACCACTAATACCACAAGCTTTTTCAAAAAAGTATATCAACTGACCTAAATAATATTCATTTAAAGCAGGTATTGAAATACGTATATTGGGAACTCCTCCGTCAACATGTGCAATAAGAGTGCCTAATTCAGCCATTTTGTTGATGTCATCAACTTGTTTCCCGGCCAAATAATTCAACTTATCAAGGTCATCCTTGTCATGAGGTACTTCAAGCTTATATTCAGGAGCTTCTATAGAAAGAACGGTTTCAAAGATTGTCCGCTCCCCCTCTTGTATCCATTGACCCATTGAATGTAAATCAGTAGTAAAGTCAACAGCTGCAGGAAAAATTCCCTTATGTTCTTTACCCTCACTTTCACCATATAATTGCTTCCACCACTCAGCAAGATAATGCAACTTCGGATGATAACTAACTAAAATTTCAATGCTCTTGCCTTGCTTGTACAAAAGATTACGAGTTAAAGCATAAACAGCAGATAAATTTTTATCAAAGGGCATATCGGGAGCTGTAGCTTTTTCCATTGACAAAGCCCCTTCTACCAACTTTTCTATGTCATAGCCGGCTACTGCTATGGGAAGTAAACCAACAGGAGTTAGTACCGAATACCGACCTCCTGTATCATCGGGAATAATATAAGACTCAAAGCCCTCGCGATCGGCAAGTGTACGAAGGGCTCCCTTTTTGGAATCTGTAACAACAACAATACGATCCTTTAGCCCGGCAGAACTGTACTTCTTTTCCAGTAACTCCCGCAAAACACGAAATGCAATAGCAGGTTCTGTAGTAGTACCGGATTTGCTTATTACAATAATAGAAAATGACTTATTCTCAAGTAATCCAAGCAATTCATATAGATAATCGCCACTAATGTTTTGACCGGCATATACAACAAAGGGATGTTGGCGATCTTTTTGAAAAGTATCAAAAGAACCGGATAAAGCATCAATAACAGCGCGTGCACCAAGATAACTACCACCAATACCAACCACTACTACAATGTCGGAAATTTTACTAAGTCGAGCAGCAGTATTTTTAATCCTATGCAATTCGCTGGGAGCCATTGAAGAAGGCAGGTTTAACCAACCCAAAAAATCATTCCCCTGCCCTGTTTTATCATGCAGCTTTTGCTGACATAACATCACCTGCGATTCATGTTTTTTAAATTCAGAGGAAGAAATAAAACCTTCAGTTTTATTTAAATCAATAGAAATTGTTTTCATTATAGTATTCCTATTATATTAATTTTTTAAAATATTATTGACCTTGCTACCTTAAAGACCCCGTTAATAAATGAATCTCAATAGCAGGAGAAATTCGCTCATACAAGATATTATAAACAGCATCTGTAATAGGCATGTTTACTTTAAAATCATCATTTATCTCTTTTATACTTTTAACAGCATAAAAACCTTCAGCAATCATTAACATTTCCAACTGGGTACTTTTTACAGAATAGCCCTTGCCTATCATGGTGCCAAATGTGCGATTCCTGCTAAATTGTGAGTAACTTGTTACAAGAAGATCCCCTAAATAAGCCGAACTATTTATATCCCGGGGAATAGGATGAACAGTATCTACAAAACGCTTAATTTCCTGAATTGCATTGGAAATAAGTACTGCCTGAAAATTATCTCCATAACCAAGGCCATGACAAATACCGGAAGCTACCGCCATAACATTCTTTAAAACTGCAGAATATTCAGTTCCAAAAGTATCGTCGGAAACAACAGTTTTTATAAAATTACATTCTAAGCGTCCGGCGAAATCACGAGCCCGCTTAACATCCTGACAAGCAATTGTGAGATACGATAAACGCTCAAGAGCTACCTCCTCAGCATGACAAGGACCTGAAATAATTACTATCTGATTAAAAGGCACCTGATGAACTTTATGAAAAAACTCGCTGATAACCATATTGTTATCAGGAACCAAACCCTTGATGGCAGAAACAATAAATTTGTTCTTCAATGACACTGAAAGTGGTGACAAAATCCCTTTTAAAAATACGGAAGGATTCGCAAAAATTAATATCCCCGATTCTTCAACTATTTCATTGATGTCGCTAAAAAAAGAAATCTTTTCTGTGTCAAATGCCACAGAAGTAAGATAATTGGGATTGTGACCTGTATGTTTAAATTGCTCTATTTGCTTTGGATCACGAAAATACCAGTTAATACTAGCACTATTGAGCAATACGATTTTTGAAATAGCAGTAGCCCAACTCCCACTGCCAATAATGCCGATCTTAGATGAGCTAATATCCATTTAAATAAAATATTAAATTATATCAAGATTGTATCCATCCGGCAACTTCATCTTTAGTTGGATTTTTAAGACCAAGACGACCCTTTTTGTTTAAACCACACAGCTGCTGATGCAATTTATTGGGATTGTCAAGCTCCTTGAGATCTTTAATGCGCTGATAACCGGCCTTTCGCACTAAATCAACCCAGTCGGCAGGAATTCCTAATTCTATAAATTTCTCATCATTATCTTTTTCAATCTTCTTTTCGGGACGCATTTGTGGGAAAAACAATACCTCTTGAATAGAAGACTGATTAGTCATTAACATAGCAAGCCTGTCAATGCCAATACCCATACCTGAAGTTGGAGGCATACCATATTCTAAGGCACGCACAAAATCATGATCAATAAACATTGCCTCATCATCCCCCTTCTCCGACAACAATAGCTGCTCTTGAAATCTTTCAAGCTGATCAATAGGATCATTCAACTCACTATAGGCATTAGCCAACTCTTTTCCATTGATAAAAAGCTCAAAACGCTCAGTAAGCTCAGGATTGTCTCGATGCTTTTTACATAAAGGCGACATTTCAATTGGATAGTCTATTATAAAAGTAGGCTGAACATAGTGATGTTCACATTTCTCACCAAAAATCTCATCTATCAATTTGCCCTTTCCCATGCTAGGATCTGTCTCAATACCAAGCTTCTCACAAACCTTAACCAACTCCTTCTCATCCATACCCGAAATATCAATGCCGGTATGCTCTTTAATTGAATCTAACATAGTGACACGCTTAAAAGGACGCTTAAAATCAATAGTTTTGTCACCAACAATAAGCTCTGTTTTACCATGAATAGCTAAAGCAACCTTTTCAACCATCTCTTCGGTAAAATTCATCATCCATTTATAATCCTTGTAGGCTACATAAATTTCCATAACCGTAAACTCAGGATTATGAGTGCGATCCATTCCTTCATTCCTAAAATCTTTTGCAAACTCGTAAACACCATCAAAACCTCCAACTATAAGCCGCTTTAAATACAACTCATTAGCTATACGTAAGTATAAAGGAATATTAAGTGCATTATGATGAGTTACAAAAGGACGCGCTGCTGCACCACCCGGAATGGCCTGAAGAATTGGAGTCTCTACCTCAAGATAACCATGACTGTTAAAAAAATCGCGCATGGTATTAATGAGCTTAGTGCGAATAATAAAGGTGTCTTTAACATGATCATTTACAATCAAGTCAACATAACGCTGACGATAGCGAAGCTCCGGATCAGTAAATGCATCATATAATTTCCCATCTTTCTCCTTTACAATGGGCAAAGGACGTAATGATTTTGCTAAAACTACTAAGCTCTTTACATGTACAGAAATCTCGCCGGTTTGAGTTTTAAATACATAGCCCTTTATGCCTATTATGTCACCGATATCAAGTAAACGTTTAAACACAACATTATAAAGCGATTTATCATCTCCTTCACTAATATCATCACGGCGTAAATATAACTGAATCCGACCCTTGCTATCTTTGATCTGAACAAAAGAAGCACTACCCATAATACGACGGCTCATAATGCGACCGGCAAGACTAACCTCTTGAAAGCGCTCGGGATAAGCATCAAAATCTTTTAAAATATCTGATGAATAATGTGTTACTTTATATTCATCAGCCGGATAGGGATTTATACCATGATCTTGCAACTCCTGCATACTTTGACGACGGATCTGTTCCTGTTCACTATAATCTGTCTGAAACATAATTTTGTTATTTTTCTAAAGATTTTGTTAATAGATAACATGCAATTTAATTCCCGAATGCCTTAAAGCATTACAAGCAAAGAAATCCAAAATGGGAACACCCTTATTTTGAATAACGACAAAGATAATTCCAATTTCTACAATATGAAATGCTAATAAACATTTCATATTTATATGAAAAAACTTAAGCTCATCTTTTTATAGGTAAACAAAGAATAAAACAAGTTAAATAAACTGCCTTTTAATTATGCAGTTTAAAATAAAATAAAGCTTATAACGTTTATTTCAATAATGAAATACTTGTTTAAATACCAATTATTGAAAAACTTCTAAGTCCAATTCCCGTAGTACCTTTATATTTCTTAACCTTTGTTCAATTCTTGTTTGTAGGATTAGCTCTAATACCCGATAAGCAAAAATTATTTTTTACGCTATTAAACAAATTAATCCTATAAGTTTTTATCAGCCGACCACTGAATTATAAATTTCAAAAACTTGTAACAAATGAAACGATATATTTTTCTCTCAGCATTTATTGCCATAATCATAACTTCTATTTTTACAATGAGCCATGCACAGGACATCACATTTAACTTCTATGCGAATTATGAATGTGCACCTTTTAAGCTCGACAGTGTGTTGATTGAAAATCTTACAAATAAAACTTCTGCCAAAACATATTATCCCAATAACACATATACCTTCATTATAACCTCTAATAATGAAATTCAAAATGGAAATAAATCTTTGAAAATATCACAAAACTATCCAAATCCATTTAACGATCAAACAAAATTTGATGTAGAGGTATATAACTATGATGAATACCTTGTTGAAGTTTATGATTTGCAAGGGCGGAATCTAACATCAAAAATATGTATGCTCGATACCGGTATTCACAACTTCACATTTTATGGCGGTCTTCAAAACATCTATCTTTTGTCTGTAAGATCAACAAAAGAACAAGGGCGGATAAAAATGCTGCAAAAAGGTTCGGGAAACGGTTCGGCACCTCTTATTCAATATAATGGCAGCTCCTCAACAAGTGCTCCGGCGAATAATCATTCTCAAGTTAAAACAAAATCACTCAGTATTTTGCAATATCAAACCGGAGATCTTATGAAATTTACAGGCTATATAACTAAACCCGAGAAAAAAACTGAATCTCAAATTATAACAGAAACTTCTTTTACAAATAAAGATATACTTTTCGATTTTGCCGGATTCCTGCCCGATAAGCCGGTGTTTTCTGCAGGACCGGAAAAAGTAATGCCCGGACAAACAAATATCGAATATTCAGTAAATAATTTATCAGGCATAAGTTGGGAGTGGGAAGTCCCAAATGGCTGGGTAATTAAAAGCGGACAAGGAAGTCATATAATAAAAGTAGATGCAGGTCAAAATGGCGGTAACATATCTGTTGTTGCAATAAATAATTGTGGCAGCAGTGCTACTGCAATTCGCGCCGTAAAAATAGAATCAGACAAAGAGCCCGATAACCCTCCTATGGCAGCATTCTATGTATCTCCTTCGGGAAGGGCCGGTGCTAAAGGTAGTCTTGCTGATCCTTTGGACCTACAAACGGCAATTAATTCAGGAAGTCCGGCACGCCCCGGAGATCTGGTCATTTTATTGGAAGGAACATATAAAGGTAGGTTTACAAGCAAAGTAAGAGGCACACGTGGTAAAGCAATAGTTTTTATGGGAGAACCGGGTAAAAGAGTTACCATCGATGGGAGCTCCGGTAGCGGTACATATGTTTTAACTATTGAAGGAGAATGGGTTGAGTTTAGAAATTTAGAAATAACAAACAACATAAATAACAGAATGCAAATGGTTAGTGGCGTTGAATTTCTTGCTTCAAATTCAAAGCTTGTAAATACTGTTGTTCATAATAATGCTGCAGGTATTGCTTTTTGGCAAGGCGCAGAAAATAGTGAGCTCTATGGTAACATAATCTATAATAATGGTTATTTCCAAGAAAGAGGAAGAGGACATGCTATTTACAGCCAAAATAAAAATGGCACCAAAATAATAGCCAATAATATTTTGTTTTTTGGATACGGCTATGGCATCCATGCCTATACAGAAAATGGCAACCTTGAAGGCTTTGATATAGAAAATAATGTATGGTTCAGAGTAGGGGCATCAATGGAAGGCAGCAGCTTAGAAGGAAACTATGAAGGAATGTTAATAGGAGGTCACCAGCCTGTTGACCGTACCAGGGTAATAGGGAACCATTCATGGTCGCCGGTTACTAATGCTCGAAATGTCCTATTGGGATGGAGTGGCACTATCGGCCCTAATGGAACTGAAACTCTTTGGAATGAATTTATTTCATTAAAAGATAATTATTTTGTTGGTGATGTTGCCCCTCGTGGCTATTGGAAAAGTGCTGAAGTTGTTAACAATAGTTTTTACAGTGTAATAAATCCTCCGTCTTCAGAATATCCCAATAACAATTTTTCAACTTTTCTGCCCACCGGAACAAAAATAGTAAGCCAAAAAAACAATTATGACCCCGACAGAATAGATCTGATAATTTATAACTGGAACAATACAAATCAGGTAAATGTAAATTTAAGTGGCCTGCTTGAAAATGGAAAATCATATAAAATATACAGCGTTTTCAATCTATGGGGAGAAGCTGTTGCAAGTGGAGTTTATAACGGAGGATCTGTCGCCATACCTATGGGAACAGTTGCTCCGCCACAACCTAACGGATTTCCAAATGCTATAACAGGCAGTGATAATCCGGGGAAAACCTTTGGAGTTTTTGTTCTAAGAGCAAATTAAACTAATCATTCCTTAAATTTATATCTACCATCGCCAATAGTAAAGTACAGTTTTAAACAAACTGAAATTTTATATGTTATCCATTAAAACTACGGAATATTGATATAATTTCAATAATTTCCGCCCTATATTAATTTATCAAGACAGATAATAAAAATGGAGAAAATTAAAAGAAAAATATCAAAACCGGATTGGCTGAAAATCCAATTACCAAATACTTCCGATTATAACTGGATGCATAAAACTATACGTGATCATAAACTTCACACAATATGTACCAGCGGAAAATGCCCGAATGCTGCAGAATGCTGGGGAGCCGGAACAGCAACTTTTATGATACTCGGGGATATTTGTACCAGAGCATGTAAATTCTGTAATGTTAAAACAGGCAAGCCGGGTCCTGTCGATTTTAAAGAACCCATTAGAATAGCACGCTCTATACAAATCATGAAACTAAAACATGCTGTGATAACCTCTGTAGATCGTGATGATTTACCTGATGGAGGAGCAGGTATTTGGGTGGAAACAATTAAAAAGGTAAAGGAGATGAATCCCGGCATCACTATGGAGGTACTGATTCCTGATTTTCAGGGAATTAACAGTCTTGTTCAGCAAGTAATTGATGCCGATCCTGAAGTAATAAGCCATAATGTGGAAACTGTACGCCGAATTACACCACAAATTCGCTCAAGAGCAAAATATGACACCAGCCTGAATGTTTTGAAATATATTGCCGGTAAAAACGTAATTTGTAAATCAGGCCTTATGCTTGGATTAGGTGAAACACCGGATGAGGTCCTTGAAACTATGGATGATTTGGCAAATGTAGGTGTTCAAGTGCTTACAATTGGGCAATATCTACAACCAAGTCCCAACCATATTGAAGTTCAAGAATATGTAAAACCTGAACAATTTAGGTTTTATAAAGCTGAAGGTTTAAAAAAAGGATTTAAATTTGTTGAAAGTGGACCGCTTGTTAGATCTTCCTACCGTGCGGAACGACATATTAATGCATTAAAAAAACAAAATGAATAATCCCGTTTTTTACCATGACTTAGGCTTAATTGATTATAAGACTGCCTGGGAGAAGCAGGAAGAACTATTTGACCTGGTAGTAAAAACAAAAATTCATAATAGAGAAAATCCTGATTCAAAGGAGAAAATAAAACATCATCTGATCTTTTGTGAACATCCCCATGTTTTTACCTTAGGCAAAAGTGGACTTCCTTCCAATTTATTGATTACAGACGAACTGTTGAAAAAGATAGGAGCAAGCTTTTGTAAAACCAATAGAGGTGGAGATATTACATATCATGGACCGGGACAATTAGTAGGCTACCCGATTTTTGACCTGGAGGCCATGCATTTAAAAATAAAAGAATATATTTTCTTGCTGGAAGAAGCTATAATACTTGGATTAAAAGAACTTGATATAAAAGCTTCACGCCTTAAAGGAGCAACCGGTGTATGGCTTGACTCAGAATCTCCCAATGAAGCACGTAAAATATGTGCTATTGGAGTAAGAGCCAGCCGTTATGTTTCCATGCATGGATTTGCCCTAAATATTAATACCGACCTAAATTATTTCCGTTATATTCATCCTTGCGGTTTTATTGATAAAGGGGTAACTTCCATTGAAAAAGAATTAAACAAAGCTCAAGAGACATCACTAATTAATAAAATAATTAAAGATAAATTACAAGAACTTTTTCATCTCCAATTTTTAGAATCACTATAATAGCCGTATTAAAAAGATTAAAAAGACTATCTTTGTCTCAACTCAAAGACCGGGAAATCTATTATTAAACACTTATGATGGTAAGGCGTTGGAACATAAATGATCCTGCTGATACGGCATTGGTTAAGGAATTAAGTGAGGCAATTAATGTTAACGAAATATTAGCGAGATTACTTATCCAAAGGAATATTGACACTTACGATAAGGCAAAAACTTTTTTTAGACCATCATTATCTCATTTACACGATCCCTTCCTGATGAAGGATATGGAAAAGGCTATAAAACGACTGTTGGAAGCTATCAGGATAGGAGAAAAAATAATGATTTACGGCGATTATGACGTGGATGGCACTACTTCGGTGGCATTAGTCTATTCATACCTGCGGCGCTATTATCCAAATATGGAGTTTTATATCCCCGACCGCTATCTCGAAGGCTATGGAATTTCTGCAAGAGGAATTGAATATGCAGCAGATGCAGGCTGTCATCTTATTATTTCACTTGATTGTGGAATAAAAGCAATAAAAAAAATTGACTACGCAAAAAAATTAGGCATTGACTTTATTGTTTGTGATCACCACACCCCGGGAGATGAATTGCCCAATGCTGTTGCATGCCTTGATCCTAAACAGAAAGGTTGTAATTATCCGGAAAAAGATCTATCAGGCTGTGGAGTTGGATTTAAATTATTACAGGCCTTTTGTCGGAAAATGAATTATTCGGAAAAACATCTCTTTGAATATCTTGACTTGGTAGCTGTAAGCATAGCATCAGATATTGTACCCATTACAGGGGAAAATCGTGTGATGGCATATTTTGGATTAAATAAACTGAGTAAAAATCCGCTTACAGGGCTTAAAGGAATTATGCGTATTGCAAATATAGAAAATCGGGAAATCCTTATAAGCGATATTATTTATAAAATCGGACCACGAATTAATGCCGCCGGACGAATTGAATCAGGGCGTGATGCTGTTGAATTACTAATCAGCAAAGATGAAGACCTGGCAAATATCTTAAGCCAAAATATAGATGTCTGCAATGAAACACGGAGAGATCTCGACAGACTTACAACACAAGAAGCCCTCGATATTATTGAATCAAGTGAAGAACTTAAAAACCGTAAATCAACAGTTCTATATAAATCCGACTGGCACAAAGGAGTAATTGGAATTGTTGCATCACGAATAATAGATAATTATTACAGACCTACCGTTATACTTACACAAAATAATGGAATAGTAACAGGTTCAGCAAGGTCGGTAGATGGCTTTGATCTTTACAAAGCAGTGGAATCATGCAGCAACTTGTTGGATACCTTTGGAGGGCATATGTATGCTGCAGGTCTGACCATGAAAGTTGAAAATATACCCGAATTTACAAAACGCTTTGAAGAATATGTCAGCAATAATATCCTACCCGATCAACTAATACCTCAAATTGAAATTGATGCAGAAATTTCCTTGAAAGATATCAGCCGAAAATTCTATAGAATATTAAAACAATTCACCCCTTTCGGGCCGGGTAATCCAAAACCCGTTTTTATGTCGAGAAGGGTAATAGACTATGGCACCAGCAAACTTGTGGGGAAAGAAAGAGAACATATCAAATTTGAATTAATAGAAGAAGCTTCGGCAACAATTATGCATGGTATAGGATTTTCAATGGCTAAATATTTTAAACAAATCAAAACTGGAAATTATTTTGATATATGTTATACCATTGAAGAAAATTTATATAATGGAAAATCATCAATACAATTAATGATTAAAGATATAAGATTCCCCTACAACAACTAAATTAGCTGTCTCTCTTAAACCTAAAACGTTTAATATTTGTAACTCCAACCGCCAAAGCAACGCCTACAAGTACCATGATAGCACCAATATAAGCCGCAGGAACCATAGGAGGAGAATCAAACCAATATATATTTAAGGCTAACATTAGTTCTAAAATAATAAAGGTAATTATCGGATTCATCGCAACTATAAAACTTATGCGATTGGCTTCGATATATTTTAATGCAAGCGAAAGAGCTCCATAAGCCAAAACAGTATTTAAAGCCAAAAACAAAAACAGTAACCAAATCCAAAAAGAATGAGCCATAAATAAACTTTGAAAATCTACCAAGGGAATATACAATAAGGAGGGAACTCCATAAATGATTAGATTAATTTGAATGGAAGAAATTCGCTTTACCAACACTTTATTAATTATGGCAAATCCTGTCCAGGCAGCAGCTCCAAAAAAGGTCCATAAAATACCTTTGCGCAAAGAAAACATATCATATTGATCAAGCTGCATTTGCTGACGATAAAAAAAATAAAATCCTATAACTGCCAAAATAAAACCTGCTATCCTTACAGGATTTATAGCTTCTTTAAAAAATAAAAAACCAGTCAATGCTAAAGCTACCGGTCCGGCTTGTATAATAACCTGCGAAACAGCAGGCCCTGCAAATTCAACCCCCTGTTGAAAGCCCAAAAAGTTGAACCCCAATAAAAAACCTCCTAAGAGTAATAAGATCGGGGGACGTTTTAAAATTAAAAGCGCCTGAGGTCGGCTAAAAGCAAAATAAATTACCAGCATAACAAATGAAGCAGCAAATCTCCACCATACAATGGTATATGAATCAATATAATTTAATGCTACTTTTAAAGCTATCGCCAGAACTCCCCACATTAATGCAGTTAAACAGGCTAATAATATTCCTTTAGTTGAATTAGACATATATTTTTATGTAATCTATAATACAAAAATACGATAAGGACGCACAAAATAAATTATTATAAGTTATATTTGTGAAAATTAAAAGGACCTTATTATGAAACGACAATTAAATTTTACAAAGGTAGTTACCCTGGTCATATTCTCCACTATACTTTTAACAAGCTGTAATATGGGGAAAAAATCTGCTGATAAAAAAACCGACCAAAAAGATTTAACCCTGGATAAGGCTCGTGTAGAACAAGATGTAAGAGAATTTGTTTATCCTCTCCCAACAAGTTTTGAAGTTACAGAGATGTTAAACAGAATAGGGGCTGCCTACATCCTTACGCTGAATAATCCAACTTCAAATGTTGAACGCTATTTAAAAGAAAAATCTAAAGCCTTAAATCTTGGTGTTTATAGTGCCGATTTGAGTTATGCAAGCACCTATAACCAGCGTCAGGCCACAATTGATTATATGAATGTTTCAAAACGACTTATTGAAGAACTAAATATTTCAGGGGCCATTAACTCTGAAGTAATTGAAGAAATTGAAACTAATCTTGATAATAAAGAACAACTCATAGATATTATCACTAATACATTTTACGATACCTATGAATTTCTAAACCGAGCTGAAAGAGGATCTGTTTCAATGCTTATATTGGCAGGCAGCTGGGTGGAAGCACTCTTTATTGCAACACACATTTCTGAAGATACCTATAACAACAAAGAAATGGTGAAAATTGTTATGGATCAGAAAGCTTCATTAAACAAACTCTTTTCACTAATGGAAGTAGTAAAAGACAAAGCTGCTATTGAAGAAGTTATGGCATTACTTAAACCTTTACATGAAATTTATAACTCAATTGAAGAGGGAGCTATTTCAGAAAAACAAATGCAAGATATTACTAATGAAGTTTATATTGTAAGAAGTGAAATAATAGAATAGAACTGAGATCTTCTTTCATATAAAAAAAATGGGATGAAAATTGTTATTAAATTTTTCATCCCATTTTTTTATTCTAAAAGAAAAATAATCCTATTTGTAAATATTCTTCCTTTTCAATACTTATTTATTTTGTTTATATTGTAAAAAAATGGTTTATATCCTTAATATTAACCCATATGCTAGTAAAAACTTATGGAGCAGCAGTTACCGGTATCGACGCCATACTTATAACCATAGAAGTTGACGTCTCACGTGGAATTCGTTTTTTTATGGTTGGCCTCCCCGATAATGCTGTAAAAGAAAGTCAACAAAGAATTGAATCTGCCTTTAGAGTATTCAATTATAATTGGCCGGGGAAACGCATAGTTATAAATATGGCCCCCGCCGATACCAGAAAAGAAGGATCGGCCTATGACCTTCCATTGGCAATTGCCATACTGGCTGCTGATGAACAAATCTCAAATGATATAATTGGTGATTACCTTATGATGGGCGAATTGTCGCTCGATGGTACCCTTAAACCTGTTAAAGGAGCCCTGCCAATTGCTGTACGAGCGAATCAAGAGAAATTTAAAGGATTGTTTGTACCTAAAGAAAATGCAAGGGAAGCAGCTGTAGTTGAAGGACTTGATGTTTATGGTGCGGAAAATATTGGGGAAGTTATTGATTTTTTAAACGGAAAACCTTCGCTTGAAAAAACAAAAGTTGATACCCATTCAGAATTTCTAAAAGAAGTGTCGTATTACGATATGGATTTCTCCGATGTAAAAGGACAGGAAAGTGTTAAACGAGCAATGGAGATTTCAGCTGCAGGAGGTCATAATATAATTATGATTGGGCCACCGGGTTCAGGAAAATCAATGCTTGCCAAACGCCTGCCTACAATTTTGCCACCACTTGAACTATCAGAAGCCCTTGAAACAACAAAAATTCATTCGGTTGCAGGAAAACTTTCAGGAGGTGTAGCACTACTTACACAAAGACCATTCAGAAGTCCTCATCACACTATTTCAGATGTTGCATTGGTGGGAGGAGGAAGTTACCCACAACCGGGAGAAATTTCCTTGTCACATAACGGAGTGCTTTTCTTGGATGAATTACCCGAATTTAAACGCTCGGTGCTGGAAGTACTCAGACAACCACTGGAAGATAGAATGATAAGTATATCAAGAGCAAGATTTGCACTTCAATATCCTGCAAGCTTCATGTTGGTAGCAAGCATGAATCCATGCCCCTGTGGCTATTACAACCACCCTGAAAAACGATGTGTATGCAGCCCGGGAGTGGTGCAAAAATATTTAAATAGAATATCAGGACCCCTACTTGATCGAATCGATATACATATTGAAGTTGTTCCTGTATCATTCGAAAAATTATCGCAAACAACAGCCACAGAAAAAAGCAAGGAAATAAGATCCAGAGTAATGAAAGCGCGGGAAATTCAAACCGAAAGATATAAAAAATCAAAAAAAATATATTGCAATGCCCAAATGAATAATAGACAACTAACTCAATATGCTTCCCCAGATTCTGTTGGTAATCAATTGTTGAAAAATGCAATGGAAAAATTAGACCTGTCGGCAAGAGCATACGACAGAATACTAAAAGTGTCAAGAACAATTGCTGATCTGGAAGATTCTGAAACTATCAAATCACACCACATTGCTGAGGCTGTACAATACAGAAATCTCGATAGAGAAGGATGGGCAGGATAAAATTTAAATTACATCTTGGGAGTTTATTACAATAATTCATCATATTATTACGTTTGAAAAACATATAATATATCCACCGTATTTTAACTGTTAATACAACTTAACATTTTAAAATTGCCATATTTCAAATAATAAACTATGAAACAAAGATTGCGCTTATTCACATTTATTATACTTTGCTGCTTTGCTACTATTATATACAGCCAAGAAAATCGTAACAAGCCATACATAACAAATGCAAGTATTGAAGAACAATTTAATTATGTAATTGACGAATCATCAAGATGGGAAGTTTATAAAATGGTTCTGGAACGGTGGATCAATCAGCTGAGAACAAATACTTCAGATACCATAAACAGTAAAAACCTCCAAATTAGCAACCTGAAAGATTCAATACAAATTCAAAAATTAAATATCGCTTCTCTTGAAGCACAAATGAATTTGATTTCTCAACAACTGGATAATACAGTGAAAGAAAAAAATTCATTTGAATTTTTTGGTATTTCTTTGCAAAAACGATTTTTTTTAAGTGTAGTAATTTTCCTGATTATAGGATCTATAAGTATAATCGGTTTTATCTCCTTCCTCTATCAAAAAAATCTTACCGCAACAAAAAAAAGTAAAGATGAGTTGGCAGAACTAAAAGAAGATTTTGAAAATTACAGACAAAAAACAAGAAAAAAACAAGAAGATCTGGTTATTAAACATCACAGAGAAATACAAAAAATAAAAGGAATGATATAAGCTGCCTTATTTGATATTGAAATATTTTATATAACTTATCGGCTAAACTTTAACAGACCGAAATTGATCTTTTTATTAAAAATCAATTTAACCTTTTCAAATTTAATCGGTCTAAAATAACAACTACAATTTAAAAAAATATAAGTTTCAGATATTCAAATGCAAGCATAAAATTATGCTTGTATTTTCTGTTTATTTTTAATAAAAGCTTAACTTTGGCTTTCGACAAGAACTGACTTATTAAATAATTTGTCAGATTTTATTTAAAAACATATTTTATGGCAAAGATTATTGCTCTTGCAAATCAAAAGGGAGGAGTAGGAAAAACAACTACTGCTATTAATCTGGCAGCAAGTTTGGCTGTGCTGGAATATAAAGTCTTGGTTGTAGATGCAGACCCACAAGCAAATGCTACTTCGGGTCTGGGATTTAATATTAATAAAATTGAAACCAGCTTGTATGAATGTATTATTGACAAGGCAGATCCGGTTAAAGCCACATTAAAAGCTGAAATAGAAAACCTCTTTGTTCTTCCCTCACACATAGATCTGGTTGGAGCCGAAATTGAAATGCTGAATATGCCAAAACGCGAATATGTTTTAAAAGGGGTGTTGGAATTGCTGCGGAATGATTATGATTTTATACTTATAGATTGTTCACCATCTCTTGGCCTTATTACAGTTAATGCCCTTACAGCTGCTGACTCAGTAATTATTCCGGTACAATGTGAATATTTTGCATTAGAAGGATTAGGCAAATTGCTAAATACTATTAAAATTATTCAAAATCGACTTAATCCTGAACTGGAAATTGAAGGCTTCCTTTTAACTATGTATGATTCGCGACTACGACTTTCAAACCAAGTAGTAGAAGAAGTACAAACACATTTCCAAGATATGGTGTTTGAAACCCTTATTTCCAGAAATATTAAACTTAGCGAAGCTCCAAGCTATGGACAAGCAGTAGTAATGTATGATGCAGCATCAAAGGGAGCAACAAATTATCTGAACCTAGCCCGCGAATTGTTGCAAAAAAACAATATGACACGCATGGATAATAAAGATAAAATAATTTAATACCACTTGAAAAAATGGCAAAAAGGAATGCTTTAGGACGAGGATTAGGTGCCTTAATTGAGGATACGGATGAAATAAGAAGGGGACGTCCAATAGCTTCAATTGTTGATGTTGATATTAATAAAATCGAAGCTAATCCCTGGCAACCAAGGGCACGATTTAGCGAAGATGCGCTTAATGAACTGGCCCTCTCAATTAAAGGTGTGGGTATAGTACAACCCCTTACACTTAGAAAAATTAATCATAGTCGTTATCAAATAATAGCAGGAGAACGACGCTTCAGGGCAGCTAAAATTGCCGGATTAAACAAGGTGCCGGCATACGTACGCGAAGCTGAAGACGATGATATGCTTGAGATGGCACTTGTTGAAAATATTCAAAGGGAAGATTTAAACCCTATTGAAGTTGCTATAAGCTATCAACGACTAATTGAAGAATGCGACCTTACTCAAGAAAGCCTCTCAGATAAAGTTGGAAAAAAAAGATCGACAGTATCGAATTACCTGAGACTTTTAAAACTTCCGGCAGAAATTCAACTTGGACTACGGGAAAAGCAAATTTCTATGGGACACGCCAGGGCTATTGTAAATGTTGGTGAAGCTGCAACACAGATAAAAATTTTTAACGAGACTGTTAAAAATGACTATTCAGTAAGAAAGGTTGAAGAAATAGTTAGAACAATTGCATCTAAAGATAAGGAAAGCCCCAAAGCAAAAAAAAGTGACAGCTCTGATAGTCCCGAATATCAAGAATTAAGACAGCAATTATCAGAATTTTTTAAAACAAATATCCGATTTTCCAGATCAGAAAAAGGGCAAGGAAAAATTATCATACCATTCCATTCGGATGAAGAGCTTGAAAAGATTATTTCAATCCTTGATAAAGCAAAAAATAAATAAACTAATAACGAATTTTATCGGGTCAGATGAGCAAATTGTTGCTAAAAGCCGGAGGGCTGCTTTTCCTTTTTTTCCTGCATACAATATCGGCAAAAGGACAAATTTCTGATACGGCCTCTATTGCAGATGATAATTCTGTTATCCCATTAGTTACAAATGAATATTATCATTCACCCCACAAAGCAACCTTTTTTTCAGCTGTTATGCCGGGGCTGGGACAAGTGTATAATAAAAAATATTGGAAAGTTCCAATATTATATGCAGGTATAGGTGGAGTAGTATATGCAATATCTTTTAATACAAAATATTATAATAAATATCGTTCGGCATATCGTGATTTCTTAATTCGAGACCCGGGAAATACAAGCTACCAAGAATTTATTCCACCATCGTTAACTATTGAGGATGTGCACGGACAATATGCAGAATGGTTTCAAAGAGCACTCCAAAATAAAAGACAGTATTACAAAAGATTTCATGATTTGAGTTATATTGGAATGGTAGCACTGTATATTGTTAATATTGTTGATGCTGCTGTAGATGCTCATTTTTATGACTTTGATATTAGCGACGACCTTTCTTTACGAATAGAACCCTCAATGATGAAACAAGATTATAATAACATGGCTTTTGGCCTTCAGCTCCAATTTTGTTTTTAAATGTTGATTGAAAGATGTTTAATGAAACCGGAACCCAAAATTTTAAATTAATAAACCAATAATTATCATAAGGAAATACTATGCGAAAATTACAGTTGTTGATAATATCCTTAATGTTGCTTAATTCCGGTATTATTAAAGCAATAAACCCCAATGAAAATAATATCCAAGAGGAAAATAATGCCTTTTCAACTTCCCTCGACAGCCTTGTAAATTTATGGTATATACGATCAAATATCAGCTCGCAAGACCTTGTTGTGGATACTATTATCGAAGCAAAAGAAAACCTATATGACGAACTGCCGGATTCCGTATATATACAACGCCTAAAAGACATAGTTTCACCAATAAACTTCAACTTTAACAGCCAGGTAAAATCCTATATACGTTTATATACACAAAGACGTACGGAACAAATGGAAAATATGCTGGGGCTTGCAGAGTACTACTTTCCAATATTTGAGGAAATCCTTGATGCAAAAGATCTACCACTGGAATTAAAATATCTGCCCATAATTGAATCTGCATTAAACCCCAGGGCCCTATCGCGCGCAGGTGCATCAGGAATTTGGCAGTTTATGTTACAAACAGGACGACAATACGGCCTCGAAGTAAACTCCTATATAGACGAACGAAGAGATCCGGTTAAAGCTACCATGGCTGCTGCAGAATTCCTGTCAGATTTGTATGAAATATATGGCGACTGGTACTTAGTATTAGCTGCCTACAACAGTGGGCCGGGAAATGTTAACAGAGCGATAAGAAGATCCGGAAACAAAAAAAACTTCTGGGAAATTTATTATCGCCTACCAAGAGAAACAAGAGGATATGTACCGGCATTTATTGCGGCTGTGTATTCTTTTAAATATGCTGAAGAGCATAATTTAAAAGCTAAACCTATTGCCCTACCAACAATAACCGATACAATTATGGTTGGCAAACCACTACATTTCGAACAAATAAATGATATGACAGG
Source organism: uncultured Alkalitalea sp. (assembly GCA_964578485.1). Lineage (GTDB taxonomy): Bacteria > Bacteroidota > Bacteroidia > Bacteroidales > Marinilabiliaceae > CAZODA01. The sequence continues at coordinate 86,757 of CAZODA010000007.1, forward strand.
AATCCCTGTCGAACTCATAAGAGAACTAAACCCACAATACCGACGCGATGTAATTCCGGCACAAAACACATCTATGCCCTTGAGACTTGCTTTTGACCATACTACATTTTTTGCTGCAATTGAAGATACTATTTATAAGCACCGAAGAAATGAATTCTTTCCCGAAAACCAACTTGTAGTATCACCATCAAATGTAATACACGCTGTTGTGCCACCATCGGGGACAGTACCGGTTACTTATACCGTAAAATCAGGAGATGTAGTAGGACTAATCTCCGAATGGTTTAATGTTAGAGCTGCCGATTTGAGATATTGGAATAATATAAATAGAAATGTTATAAGAGTTGGACAAAAATTAACTGTTTATGTACAAGCCGATAAAGCAGAACATTACAGAGAAGTTGCAGCTCGACACATGGGAAGCCCGGCACCGGTTAAAACCACCTCAAATATAATTAATACAGATGATGCTGACTATATATACCATACTGTTCGTTCAGGAGATAATATATGGTCGATAGCAAAACAATATCCGGGCGTTAGCAATGAAGATATTATAAGACTGAATAATATAACAGATGTGCGACGTATTCAACCGGGACAACGTTTGAGAATTAAACCGAGATCCTGACTTTTGAGGTAAAACTGTCAGTTTAGACCTAAGCTTATATATTCTTGACTTACCAAGAGTAAAACAAACTATATAAGGATGTGGCAAACTTTTTGTACATAACTACATATAATGTATAAAATTGTTTACTATGTACTCATCACCCCTTTTAATTATTTTTATCGTTTTTATGATAGCGAGCATGATAGTTGGCTCGCGACTGAAGAATAAATTCAGAAAATATTCACAAACACCAATAGCAGGAGGATTATCAGGTCGTGAAATCGCAGAAAAAATGCTTTATGACAATGGTATCTACAACGTAAAAGTAATGTCGGTTAAAGGACAACTAACTGATCATTATAACCCAACTAATAAAACTGTTAATTTAAGTAATGAAGTTTATTATGGCAGAAATGTAGCTGCCGCTGCAGTTGCAGCACACGAATGCGGACATGCAGTTCAACATGCACGTGCATATGCACCACTTGAATTAAGATCTGCATTAGTGCCACTACAAAATGTTAGCGCCAGAATACTCAACTTTGTTTTTATTATGATGTTCCTCGGAGCATTTATGCTGCCTACAATTTTTTCAATTGATCTTGCCCTTCTAATAATTATAGCAAGCTACGGAATATTTACACTTTTTGCTTTTGTTACCCTGCCGGTAGAAATAAATGCAAGTAATAGAGCATTAGTATGGCTGCAAAGTAGCGGAATAACAAGTGGAAGAAGCCATGCTGAAGCAAAAGATGCTTTGAAATGGGCAGCATATACCTACGTAGTTGCAGCACTTTCGGCTCTTGCTACATTAGCGTATTATGTAATGCTGTTTTTAGGAAGAAGAGATTAAATAATAAAATTAAAGTAGCGCGCTATCGGGCAAGGTGAAAAGCATTATAATCTTTTATAATAGTACGTAAAAATTCCCTGTCGGATAAATCACTGCGTATTGAAGTTTTTACTTCTATAGCTTCGCGCGCTTCTTTCAATAACTTAAATGAAGTAAGGGCGTCGGAGTGTTTTGAAGATACATCCAAAACCTCCCTTATAATACGAATATCTTTATCACTCAACAACTCAACCTGATAAAACTGCACTTCATAATTTTCATCAACCTGCATCCATGAAGTCTGCTCAAGACCTGCTTTACGAGGAACCCGAAGAACAGTTGTAGAGGCAACTAAATCCCCAAGTCTCTGACCTTTCCCGTTAATTATCAATACAAGAACTGCTATTCCTCCCATAAACATCGTAATATCAATAAGTCGAAATATCCAACGTATAAAACAAGAACCAATAGTTAATTGAGAGCCATCGGCTTTAAATACTCTTATTTGCATAATCATCTTCCCGGGACTATAACCATTGAAAAAGGTCTCAAAAATAAAATGATAAAAACCTACAGGTAACAATAAAAAAATAGACCAAATATTTAAATTAAAAATATTTGAAGAGAAAATGCTAACTAACAGAATAAAATAAACAGAAGCAAACAAGGCGTCTAAAAAATATGCCAATATACGATCACCAATACTGGCAATTGAATATTCAAGTGCAACATTTTGTGAAGTTTCTAAGCGGAAAGTTTCCATGAAATAACATTCATTAAAGAGATTATGCTAAATTTGTTACAAAACTACAAAAAAATAATTCAAAGAACCCGAAAGAAAACCTTGTGCTTTACTCTTTAATGAATAAACACACTATCAAGGATCTTAAAGAGATGCACAACAAATAAAAATTGGATGAAAGAAATATCCTTTATTAATTTAAATAAAAACCGATGGAGTAAATTTGAAAAACAACTTCAACAAAAACAAGCTATTTCTCCTGACGACCTGGCCGATAATTTTATTCTGTTAACAGATGACCTATCCTATGCCCGAACTTTCTTTCCAAAATCCGGCATTGTAAACTACCTTAACAGCTTAAGTGCTAAAGCTCACTCCCTAATTTATCAAAGCAAAAAAGAAAAAGGATCTCGACTGATAAAATTTTGGACTAAGGAACTACCCATAGCACTATATAATGCACGCAAAGAATTCTTGTTGTCATTTTTTATTTTTATCGCCTCATTTATACTGGGAGTTATTGGCAGCAATATGGATGATAACCTTATAAGATTAATACTTGGCGATGATTATGTAAATAATACCCTTGATAATATAGCAAGAGGAAACCCCCTGGGAGTATATGGACAAATGTCACCAATACTGATGTTCCTTAAGATTTCATCAAACAATATATTTGTAGCTTTTTTAGTCTTTTTGCTCGGTGTTTTCAGTCCCTTAGGCACCGCCTTTATACTCTTTAGAAATGGAATAATGGTAGGTTCATTTTTAGCTTTCTTTTTTCAACAAGCACTTGGAGGAGTTGCCTCTATAACAATAATGATACACGGGACCCTTGAACTTAGTGCCATCATTTTGGCAGGAGGAGCAGGAATTTTATTGGGGAACAGCATATTATTTCCGGGTAGCTACCCACGAAAACACAGCTTTATTAAAGGAGTGCAAAATGGAGTTAGAATAATGCTGGGCTTAGTGCCATTTTTTATTCTTGCCGCATGGATTGAAAGTTACATCACAAGACATTATCACACTATGTCGAAAAGTATTGCAATCCTCATAATTTGTTCTTCAATTTTTATAATTATAGCTTACTTTGTAATTTATCCATATTATTTACATAAAAAATTAAAGCCCACTCAAAATGAAAACATCTAAAATTAATCTTAATCAAAAACGGGATTTCTCAGAAGTAATTAATGCAACATTTACTTTTATAAAACAAGAATTTAAATCACTTGGAAAGGTAATTATCTTATATGCAGGACTACCTATCTTAGCATCCTCTATTGCAGGAGGTTATTATTCAAGCAGCCAATTGACGCAAGCAATTCAAATCTTGCAAAATCCAAGCTTGCAACCGGTACAAAGCATAAATTTTTTATTTTTATTATTATTTTTCTTCTTAACATTTTTGGCTTATATGTTTATTAGTGGGTTAAGCGCTTCATACCTCACATTATACTCACAAAAAGATAGCTCTGAATTTTCTCATAATGATGTATGGCAGTATTTTTATACCAGAATAATTCCTTTATTCTTTTTAAATATTGTCAATTTCTTAATTCTATTAGGCCTGGCTTTAATCTCACTAATAGTAATAGTATTATTAGCTACTTTTGCCGCTTTTAGCGTCGTGGTAAATGCTTTCATTGTGTTTTTCGCTATAATTAGCTTGTTTATAATTTTTTATATCTCAGTGCCATTATCATTCTCTTACATACCTGTAATTGATGAAAATAAAGGTGTAATAGAGGCTATCAAAAGAGCATTTTACCTGATTAAAAACAACTGGTGGATAAGCTTCGGAATTTTAATTATTGTAATGATCATTGTTTTTCTTGTAGGCTCATTATTTGCGCTTCCAACTACGTTGCTGACCTTTTTTAAAACTTATCTTGCCTATGCCGGAGAAGGTGATGGTGGACAATCAGTTGTATATATCCTTCTTAACTTCTTAGGAAACATCGCACAATATTTGATATTTCCCATAGTATATATAGCCTTGGGTATTCAATTCTATAATTTGAAAGAGAAAAAAGAAAATCCTGAATTATTTCAAAAAATTTCTGAAATTTCTCAGGAATAGCCACTGATAAAACCATAAATGAAAATTATTGCCTTATGCAACTAACAGCCTTAATGCAATGATATTAAAACAAAAATCACAACTATTATATTTCTTGATTTTTTTTCTACTTTCAATTCAAATCAACGGACAGGAAAAAGAATCAACAGATGAACTGATGCCATGGGATGAAAGAAGTGAAATAGATTATCGTAGCCCGCCATACGAAAAGATTGAAAATTTTAAAAAAAATCCTTCATACAACTATAATCGGCATCCTGAAAACAACGGCTTCTTTCGACGTTTGTGGAACATGTTGATGGAGAAGCTGATAAGCAAAATAGAGGTAAATAGATGGACACAATATGCTGTTTTAATTTTACTTATACTTGGCTTTGTATATGTGATATTAAAATTCCTAAATATTCCTGTTACCGGACTGTTTAGTTTTTCCGGAAAAGAAGATCCAAGTGCTCAACTTGAACTTTTTGATAAGGAAAATAACACAAATGAAGAAGAACTTAAAAGATTATATCAACTCTATTTTAATAATGGTGCCTATAGAGAAGCAGTAAGAATATTATACCTGATATACTTAAAAAAACTTGAGAAGAATAATCTGATTAAAATTCGGTACTGGAAAACGAATCGTGAATATTACAAAGAAATCAAAAATCAGAAAGATCAAAATATTTTTCAAAGCTTATCAAAAATGTATGAATATGTATGGTATGGACAGTATGACCTGCCAATTAAACAATTTAAAAAAATAGAGCAAAGATATTACGAAGGATGGCTACATCTTAATTAAAATTACAAGCAGAAATAAAAGATATTATTAAGCATTGGTAAATTTACCCCGAGTAAAAAAGAAATTATGAAAAGAAAGAAAAATACCAACAGGATATTAGTCCTACTAATTAGTGCAGCACTTGTTGCATTAATAGTTGCTTCTTTCTTCGCCCCCCAACCAATAGACTGGTCATACAGCTTTTCAAAATCTCATAGCAAACCATTGGGTAATAAATTACTTTTTAATGTTATAGAAACATTATTCCCAAACCAGAACCTTATTGTTGTAAACTCTACTCTAAAAGAATTTCTAAACTCTACCAAACCGGTAAATACCAATTTTATTTATATAAACAATGTTTACAATGCCGACAGCCTTGAAACAAAAAAATTATTAACAGTAGCTGAAGCAGGAAATAATATTTTTATTGCTGCAGAAATATTCTCAAATCTGCTAACTGACACACTTAAACTGAAAATCAATAATTTAAACCCTCCCCTTTTCCATTTGGAAAACAATTTGGTAGGATTTAATTTTACTAATAAAAAACTTAAAAATATTGACTTCTACTGGTATGACAATGTTATTACCAATAATTACTTTGCAGCCTACGACTCACTAAAAACTACTGTTTTAGGATATAACAACAAGGGATATACCAATTTTATAAAAGTCGCCTTCGGAGATGGAAACTTTTATTTAAACTGCAATCCGGTTTGTTTTACAAACTACCATCTACTGTCAGACAACAAAAGCGAATATATATTCAAATGCTTATCATATCTCCCGGTAACATCAACTGTTTGGGATGAAAATATTAAAGCAGGTGCTGCACAAATTGGTTCAGAAATAAATTTTATACTAATAAACCCTGCTTTGCGTATTTCATGGTACTTACTGATACTAAGCATACTGTTGTTTTTTATTTTTCAAGGGAAACGACGCCAAAGACCCGTACCGATAATAAAACCACCCGAAAATCAAAGCCTGTCTTTTATTGAGACAATTAGTCACCTCTATTTTATCAAAAACGATCATATAGGAATTGCACGCAAACGCTTTTTGTTTTTCCGAAATTTCTTGCGCGAAAAATATTTCATTAATTTAAATGCCAATAAGGATCAAATAATACAGGAAATAACAAAAAAATCAGGAATTCCTGAAAGAAGTGTTTCTGCTATTTTTCAAATGGCAGAAAATTTAAACAAGATTGAAAAAATATCAAAAGAAGATTTACAACAATTTAACCGTCAGCTTGAATTTTTTTATAATAATTGCCGATAACCATGGAAGAAAATTTTAATAACAATAAACAAGAAGATGATCTGTTTCAAAGCCGTATAAAAGTTCAGGAGTTAAACCACCTGGCCTATCGTATAAGAAATGAAATAGGAAAAGTAATCGTTGGACAAGAGCCTGTACTTGATCTACTACTCACGGCTCTGCTTGCAAACGGACATGTGTTAATTGAAGGAGTACCGGGAATTGCTAAAACCTTAATTGCACGACTGCTCGCCAAAAGTATAAGCACAGGGTTTTCCAGAATTCAATTCACTCCCGACCTCATGCCATCCGATGTTTTAGGAACTACTGTATTTAACTCGGCAACTACTACATTCGAGTTTAATAGTGGACCAATTTTTTCAAACCTTATTTTAATTGATGAAATTAATAGAGCTCCTGCAAAAACACAATCAGCTCTTTTTGAGGTAATGGAAGAACGCCAAATTACTATTGACGGAACTACACATATTATGAAGGCGCCATTTGTAGTACTTGCCACACAAAACCCCATTGAACACGAAGGAACATACCGACTGCCGGAAGCACAGCTTGATAGATTTATGTTTAAAATAAAAATGGACTATCCTACAATTGAACAAGAGCTTGGTATTTTACAAAACTCTTACGCAGGAGGAAATATCAAAGAAATTGATCAAATACAAGCCGTAGCAACAGAAAATGAAATCTTAGAATTTCAAGATCTCATACATAAAGTAATAGTGGAACCACAGCTGTTACATTATATTGCGACAATAGTAGAAAAAACACGAAACAATAGTGCACTCTATCTCGGTGCAAGCCCCAGAGCATCACTTGCAATCCTTAAAACAGCAAGATCATACGCAGCACTCGAAGGAAGAGATTTTGTTACACCGCAGGATATACATGAAGTTATTTATCCTGTATTATGCCATAGAATTATTTTATCTCCCGAAAAAGAAATGGAAGGGATTAAGCCGGAAACTATTATAAGGCAAATAATAGATTCAGTTGAAATTCCGAAATAAATTCCAATAAATGAAAAATCCTTTGAAACCGGTATTTCTAAATATGCTCTTCTACAGATTGATATGGGGCCTCTCTATCTTGTTTGTACTGGCATTTTTATGGGAGTTTCTATTTGTATTGGCATGGTCATGCTTAGCCTTGTTTGTTGGCTTGATTATAGTAGATGGTATAATTCTTTTTGGCCCAAAAACAAGTTCAAAAATTGAAGGCTCAAGAATTTTGCCGGAACGATTTTCAAATGGAGATGAAAACGAAGTAATACTGAAAATTAAAAGTAAATTTATTTTCCCGGCTTTGGCTGAAGTAAGAGATGAAATTCCCGTTCAATTCCAAATCCGTGATTTTAAACTAAACAAAAAACTTCTTCCGGGGAAAACAACAATCTTTAAATATAAGCTGAGACCTGTTGAAAGAGGTGAATATAAATTTGGAGCTTTTATAGTTTTCATAAAAGGTAGAATTGGACTATTTAGCCGCCGTTACAAATTTAACCAAAATGCCATTATAAAAACTTATCCCTCTTTTATACAAATGCGACAATTTGAAATAATGGCTATTAGTAACAGATTGACAGAGTTAGGAGTGAGGAAAATTAGAAAGCTCGGGCAACATTCAGAATTTGACCAAATTAGAAATTATATTAAAGGAGATGATGTAAGAACAATCAACTGGAAGGCTACTGCAAGAAAAGGACAATTAATGGTAAACCAATATCAAGATGAAAAATCACAACAAATATTTTCCCTTATAGACATGGGAAGAACAATGAAAATGCCATTTAATGGTATGACACTGTTGGATTATGCCATCAATACCAGCCTGATTATTTCAAATATTGCCTTACTAAAACATGATAAAGCAGGACTGATTACTTTTAATGAAAAGATACAGGCAATGCTGCCTGCACGGCGTGAAGGACAACAAATGAAGGTTATAATGGAAATTCTATATAAACAAGAAAGCGGATTTCTGGAACATAACCTACATGCCTTGTATTCCCAAATTAAACATCGTATCTTCCAAAGAAGCCTGCTTATACTGTTCACTAATTTTGAAAGCCTTAATTCGGCACTTCGCGAATTACCGGTATTTAAAAAGCTGGCTACTAATCATTTGCTGATGATTGTCTTTTTTGAGAATGATGAAATATCAAAATTACGACAACAAAAATCTGATAATACAGAAGATATATACAAACAAGCTATTGCTGAAAAATTTATCTATGAGAAAAAACAAATTGTAAAAGAATTTGAAAGAAACGGAATATATACCATACTCACCAAACCGGAAAACTTAAGCACTGAAACAATAAATCTCTACCTTGAATTTAAAGCAAAAGGGATAATTTGATCTTCGAGCATACAAACAAAAGTAAGAACGCTATTCCCTAAAGTCTCCTTCATTGTTTGAATAAAAATACTTATAATACGCTTATAGAAATATAGTTGTAAGCATCCAATAACAGCTGATTTATATTTTAAAGGATATTAATTAGCTTTGTATAATTGATATCGAATTAAAACCTCTTACTTGTTAGTAATATCATGCGACTCTTATTTTTATTAATCGCTTTTTTGAATTTCTTCCCCATCTTTTTTGAGGCAATAGCCCAAGAAAGCCATCCTACACTGGGATTAGTTCTTAGCGGTGGTGGAGCAAAAGGATTTGCACATATAGGAGTGTTAAAAGTCCTTGAAGAAGCAGGAATTCGACCTGATTATATTACAGGAACAAGTATGGGAAGTATTATAGGAGGCTTGTATGCAATAGGATATAATGCTTCAGAATTGGACTCCCTCGTAAGAACTACAAATTGGGAACAATTGTTATCTGATGCTATACCCCTTTCCGAAGTCCTTCCGGAAGAAAAACACGATTATAACCGCTTTCATGTTGAATTTGATATCACAAAAGAAGGACTCAAAACCCCCGTAGGATTTATTGACGGCCATTCTATTACAGCTCTAATATCAGGATTGGCTATGCATACAGCAGGGATAAACTCATTCGACGAATTTCCTATACCATTTAAATGTGTAGCCGCCGACCTTGTTTCAGGAAATCAATTTGTATTTGAAAATGGAAGCTTAGCAACTGCATTACGCGCCAGTATGGCAATACCTTCAATATTTGCACCCGTTTTCCTCGATTCAATGATCTTGGTTGATGGTGGCGTGCTAAATAACTTTCCTGTTTTACTGTGTAAAAATATGGGAGCCGATATAATAATAGGAGTGCATGTAGGTACACCCGATGATATCAAATTTACCGACTTTAATACTCCTATAAGCGTACTTACCTCTGCTACAATGATAGGGAATAACCTGTCGCTTCGCTTGCAATCTCCATATGTCGATTATCTTATCACCCCCGATATGAGCGCCTTCCATACTGCAAGTTTCTTCGATTCAGAAGATATTATTGCACAAGGGGAAATTGCAGCAAGAGCCATGCTACCGGAACTAATTGAATTATCTGAAAAATTGAAAGTTAAAGAAACTGTAGCACTACCACGTACCGAAACAATTTTTGTAAGTCAAATCATTATAAATGGAATTGAAAGGACAACACAACGATTCCTTTTAAGTAATCTCGGATTTGCTGTTGGAGATTCAATAACAACAGCTGATCTCGAAAAAGGAATAAGCCAGATAGTTGGAACACGCTACTATAAAGCAGTATCATATAAACTAACACCACAAAGAGAAGGAAGCCTGATTACAATACAGGTAAAAGAAGCAGAAAGATCGCAGTTTAAAGCATCTGTTCACTATGATAATGTTTATAAAGCAGGATTGGTAACAAATTTTACACTGAGAAATATCTTACTACGAGGAAACCGACTTTCTACAACATTCGATATATCAGAAAAACCAAGAATTAATACTTCTATTATTAATTATTTCGGACAAAATCAAAGAACAGCTTCTAAACTGAATTTTGATTACGAAAATAATTATATGCCGGTTCACTTAGAAGACGGAACAAAATATGGAATCTTCTCGCAAAACTATTTTAGCCTATCGGCAGGACTTACAACTTCGATTAAAACAAAATGGGAATTGAATGCTTTTGTGGAAACAGAACGGTCGGTTTTAGTCCGCCAAAGCGGATTCTATGAACTATTTTCATCAGGAGTAAAAAAATTTGGAAATTCTTTCCTTTCATCAAGTTTCGATGCCACACGTCACACACTTAACCATCAACATTTTCCTACAAAAGGAAGTAAGCTGTTTTTTCATTTTAAATTCTTCCTTGATTTTGATCAAGTATATAAAGGAAACAAAGAGGGAAAACCTACAATAGAAGAGGGAATTAATATAGGAAACAAAAATGCCTTTTATTTTGCCTCTTGCTATCAACCATATCTATCCATCTCACCTAAAATAGTATGGAATTCACGAATTAATGCCGTTTATGCCAGCTCACCTCTACCTGTAACAGCTCTAAGCTATGTAGGAGGAATGCCATACCACCTGCGAAATAATGATGTGAGCTTTGCAGGACTTTCGTCAAGAGAGAAAATTGTGCAAAATTATCTCTTACTTGAAATGAATTTGAAATATCAAATTCAACGTAAATTATATGCTTCTCTAATAATGAATGGGCTATTTTCCCAATCTGATACTCCGCCAATTATAGATTATGTAAGAGTTGGAAAAGGGGAGACAATATTCGGATATGGATTACAGTTTGAATATTATAGCCTACTTGGACCTATTAGAATTGGAAGATCAGAGAGTATTCCTAGAAAAGGAGCAAGATGGTATTTGGGATTGGGATATAATTTTTAAATTAACAAAATTAAAAATCTCTAAAGCCGCCACAGTATCTTAGTTTATTATTATTACTTTTGTGCATTCCAAATACTCAATGATCAAAAACAATATCAAATGATTAATAAAATTGAGTCACTCCAAAAAGAAATAAAGGAGTTAAAAGTATCAAATCCGAAAGAAGTTGAAGAACTTCGTATTAAATACTTAAGCAAAAAAGGTGCTATAGCCCTGTTGTTTGAAGAGTTTAAAACTATACCTGCATCAGAAAAGAAAAGTATAGGAAAAGAATTAAATCTGCTGAAAAATGAAGCTACCCAAAAAATAAACCAACTAAAAGCAGAATTTGAACAGCAGAAAACAACAAGCGAAAAAACAGATCTTACACTCCCGGGAACATCATTCCCACTCGGAGGAAAACACCCCATTTCATTAGTGAAAAACCAAATTGTGGATATTTTTACGCGACTCGGGTTTACTATCTCTGAAGGACCTGAAATTGAAGATGATTGGCATGTGTTTTCTGCCCTTAATTTTCCACCGGAACATCCTGCACGTGACATGCAAGACACATTTTTTATTCGTAAAGATCCTGATATCCTCCTCCGTACTCATACCTCATCAGTGCAGGTTCGTGTAATGCAAAAGGAACAACCTCCTATAAGAGCAATATTCCCGGGAAGGGTATTTAGAAATGAAGCAATCTCGGCAAGAGCCCACTGCATATTCCATCAGGTGGAAGGATTATATATCGATGAAGAGGTATCTTTTGCCGACTTAAAACAAACCTTACTGTATTTTGCTAAAGAGATGTTTGGACAAAATACCCAAATACGCTTAAGGCCTTCGTATTTCCCTTTTACCGAGCCATCAGCCGAAATGGATATATCCTGCTCCCTCTGTGGAGGCAAAGGATGTCTGATGTGTAAATATACAGGATGGGTTGAAATTCTTGGCTGTGGAATGGTGGATCCTAATGTACTGGAAAATTGTAATATAGATAGTAAAAAATATACCGGCTTTGCATTCGGAATGGGAATAGAACGTATAGCTGTCTTAAAATATCAAATTAAAGATATAAGATTATTTTTCGAAAATGATATACGCTTCCTTGAACAATTCAAAGCTGTTTTATAAGGTCACAAATTAAAGAATTTGATCGAGAACAGTGAAAATTAAATCCATCTCAAAACCACGAGATGAAGCAAAACGTACCAAAGATGCCTTCTTTTTGTAGGCATCTTTTTCTTTGATGGTCTTTGCTCTTACCCGTAATATATGCTCAAGGATAGAGATATATTCATCACTGTTAATCATATCAAGTGCATCCTCAATTACTGAAGCAGATATTTTTTTATGCTTCAGATGATATCGAATCTTATGACGCCCCCAATTATTGAACCGTAATTTGTCACGAACAAAAAAACCGGTATAACGCTCCTCATTAATGTAGTTTTCATTATGCAATTTTTTAATGACCTCATCAATAATAGAAGGAGAAACACCCCACTGTACCAGCTTTTTTTCAATATCGGAAGAACAACGCTCCCGGCGAGCACATAAAGTGGCAGCACGATTAAAAGCTCTTGCAGCATCCATAGAATATTTTCCTTGTTCCTTGCTCATTGCTCATTGCCTATTGTTCCTTGTTAATCGTGCATTGTTAATTATTAATTGTTAATCGTTAATTGTCCATTGTTCTTGTTAATCGTGCATTGTTAATTATTAATTGTTAATCGTTCATCGTTAATTCTTCATCGTTAATTGTTCATTGTTAATTGTTAATCGTTAATTGAAATCATATCAATAAGCCAAATTAAGGGGAAACCATTTTTCAAGCTCCTCAACAGCAACACCTTTTCTGGCAGCAAGATCCTGAACCTGATCTTTTTGTACTTTTCCCACACCAAAATAAAAAGCTTCAGGATGTGCAAGATAAATTCCGCTTACAGAAGCATTGGGATACATACTAAAATGCTCTGTTAATGTTATACCTGCATTTTTTTCGGCAGAAAGCAAAGCAAAAAGAAATCCCTTTTCACTGTGATCGGGACAAGCCGGATAACCAAAAGCAGGCCGAATTCCAATATACTTTTCTCTTACAAGATTATCATGGTTAAATTCTTCATTTGGCGCATAAGCCCAAAATTCCCTTCTTACCCTAAAATGCATTAATTCAGCAAAAGCTTCTGCCAAGCGGTCGGCAAGTGATTTAAGCAATATGGCATCATAATCATTATTTTCTGCTTCAAATTTTTGCAGCCACCTTTCTATACCTTCACCCGCTGAAACAGCAAAAGCACCAATATAATCTTGAATTCCACTTTCTTTGGGAGCTACAAAATCAGAAAGACAATAATAATGCTCCTTCCCTTTTTTCTCTTGCTGTTCCCTAAGGAAATGAAAGCTTCCAAGTTTCTTTGTAACTTCCACAGGATCATAAACTTCTACATCATCACCAAGAGAATTTGCAGGAAACAAACCAATAACTCCCCTTACACGAAGCATTTTATCTCTTTGAATTCTTTCAAGCATAAGCTGAGCATCTTTCCATAACTGAAGAGCTTCAACAGCTTTGTCTTTTAATGATTCAGAACTAAACTTGCTTAACCACTCATCTTCACTGATAGTTTTGTTAACCTGATCTATTTCTTTGTAGCTACCACTTATCCTCCAAGCATGGAAGAAAAATGTCCAATCGATAAATGGTAAGATTTCATCTATCGGATAATCATTAAAAACGTGAATGCCGAGACGACTTGGCCTCACAAACTTAGAGTTGCTCCAGTTGATGCTGAATTTCCTTTTCCTTGCCTCTCCAAGAGCTAAGTAAGTATGTTCTTTTTTTACTGAATTTGCTTCACGCAACTGCGCATATTCTTCCTTTATCTTACTAATATAATCATCCTTGTCCTTGTCAGATATCAAAGAAGCAACAATCTGTACACTCTGTGAAGCATCTTTCACATGAACAACGGGTGCTGAATAAGCAGGGGCAACTTTTACTGCCGTATGAATGCGCGATGTGGTAGCCCCACCAATCAATAAGGGAATAGTCATTTTACGACGCTCCATCTCCTTTGCAACATTAACCATCTCCTCCAACGAAGGGGTAATTAAACCACTTAAGCCAATTATATCGGCTTCTTGGTCTATGGCATGCTCTAAGATTTTTTCTACAGGCACCATCACACCCAAATCAATAATTTCATAATTGTTGCATGAAAGAATTACGGCAACAATATTTTTCCCAATATCATGAACATCACCTTTAACAGTTGCCATAACTATACGACCTGCACGGGAAGGGACTTCACCGGAAGCCCTTTTTTCCTCTTCAATAAAAGGCTGTAACCAAGCAACTGCCTTTTTCATTACTCTGGCGGTTTTGACTACCTGAGGAAGAAACATTTTACCCGAGCCAAACAACTCACCAACAATATTCATCCCATCCATTAAAGGACCCTCAATAATATCAAGTGAAAAAGAATAATTCTTCCGGGCTTCGCTGAGATCTTCAATAAGAAAATCATCTATTCCCCTGATCAATGAATAATGTAAACGCTTCTCAAGTTCTTGATTCCTCCATGCATTACGATTATTATTAAGATCAAGGCCCGAAGCTTCCCTATGATAACTCTCCGCCTTGGCAATTAACCGTTCCGTTGCATCAGCATGTCGGTTCAAAACTACATCTTCAACCAACTTCAAAAGCTCAGCTTCTATTTCATCATAAATCTGCAACATACCGGGATTAACTATACCCATATCCATGCCGGCCTGAATGGCATGGTATAAAAAAACAGAATGTATGGCTTCACGAACGACATCATTCCCCCTAAATGAAAATGACAAATTGCTTACTCCTCCACTAACCTTAGCAAAGGGCAAATTCTCTTTAATCCATCGGGTAGCCTCAATAAAATCAACTGCATAATTATTATGCTCTTCAATGCCTGTGGCAATAGCCAAAATATTGGGATCAAAAATTATATCCTCAGGAGGGAAACCCACTGTTAAAGTTAAAAGATCGTAGGCACGCTTGCATATCTCAATACGACGTTCAAAAGTATCGGCCTGCCCCTTCTCATCAAAAGCCATTACTACAACAGCTGCTCCGTAATTATGAATTTTTGATGCCTCTTGTAAAAATACCTCCTCACCCTCTTTTAAACTTATGGAATTAACTACACATTTACCCTGTAAACATTTAAGACCGGCTTCCAATACATCCCATCTTGAACTATCCAACATTACAGGCAAACGAGCAATCTCAGGCTCGGAAGCCATCAAATTTAAAAAAGAAACCATCTCTTTTTTAGCATCAAGCATGGCGTCATCCATATTAACATCTATAATCTGAGCGCCACCTTCAACCTGATCCTTAGCAACAGATAAAGCTTCTTCATATTTTTCCTCCCGAATAAGACGGGCGAATTTCTTGGATCCCGAAACATTAGTCCTCTCACCAATATTTACAAAATTAGTTTCCTTGCCTATTACTAAAGGCTCCAAGCCACTTAGTCTGGTTGCAGGTTTAATTACAGGAGCTATGCGTGGAACAGAATCTTCCAACAAAGCTTTAAAAGATGCAATATGATCAGGTGTGGTGCCGCAGCATCCACCAATTATATTTACCAAACCATCTTTTAAATATTCAATAATCTGCTTCGACATCTCCTCAGGAGTTTCATCATACTCGCCAAATTGATTAGGCAAACCTGCATTGGGATAAGCGCTAATACGAAGAGATGTTTTACGACCCAATTCTGCAACATAAGAACGTAAATCTGATGCTCCAAAAGAACAGTTTAAACCAATAGAAAATAATGGTAGATGAGAAACAGAAATTAAAAATGCTTCTAAGGTCTGACCGGAAAGAGTGCGACCACTGGCATCGGCGACAGTTACCGATACCATGATGGGGAAATTATCCAGCCCCCTGACTTTTAACTCATTATTAATAGCAAATAAAGCGGCTTTTGCATTTAATGTATCAAAAACTGTTTCAAGAAGTAATATGTCAACGCCTCCATCAAGCAAGCCCGAAATTTGTTCATGGTAAACTTTTACGAGATCATCAAAAGTAATGGCACGAAAGCCGGGATTAGCAACATCAGGAGATAAAGATGCAGTTTTATTGGTAGGACCAATTGCACCGGCTACAAAACGTTGTTGACCGTCTGCTGAATATTTGCGGGCTGCATTGGATGCCAACACGGCAGAAGCCTTGTTCATCTCATAAACATAGTCTTGTAAATTATAATCCGACTGAGATATACTATTGGAATTAAAAGTGTTGGTTTCAATAATATCACATCCTGCTTCAAGATATTGCTCATGAATATTTTGAATTATTTCTGGCTGAGTTAAAGATAAAATATCAATATTACCCTTTAAATCATAAGAATGATCAGAAAAAATAGAACCCCTAAAACCTTTTTCAGTCAATTTATAGTCCTGAATTAAACTCCCCATAGCACCATCAAGCAAAAGAATCCGCTCTTCGGCAATTTGTGCCAACAATTCATTTTTACTCATTACAATTGATATATTTTATCTGAATTAGAAATAATTTTTTAAGGAAATAAAAAAAATGTTCACCTAAAAGCAATCCCTTTAGGTCATTTCTAATTGAAATTCAAGATGAATTATTCAAAATTTTAATCAGCAAAGTTAAACATAAATTGTCCATTTTTTCAATTATGAAAAGAAAGCTTATCTAAGACCTTTTTTATGCCAAAGCTTTTTTTGTTATCTTCACATGCCGAATTTCTTTCTTAAAAGGAAAGTAGCTGAATTACGATTTTAACATAAAAACACTGTCATGAGTGAAACCCTGCTGGAAGCCCTGATGCAATTGTTTGCCTTGTTCACTGATGTCCAAAAAGAGAGCAAGACGGGCCGCGCACACTCACTTGTGAAGGATTTCCTTTCAAAACATTTTAACCAGGAATATGTACTACATTATTTAGCACGCTTTGAAGTTTATTTAACGCGTTACCACTCACATATCAACAGCTCCGAACAATCGGTAAGAGACAAACAACATAATGCAAATCTTTCAAGGATACTAAATATTGCCTCTAAAATAAATGCTGAATTAGAACAAGAGCCGAAAATTCATCTCTTTGTTCAGTTACTTGATTTCTTGAAAAAAGACGAAGAAATTGGGAAAGAGGAAATTAAATTTGTTGACCTTCTTGCTGATAAATTCAGAATAGAAGCATCTGATTACAGTAATATGAAAAACTTCATACTTGGTGAACCTCTTGATGTTGCTGATAAAAGTTTAGTATTGCTGATAAGTGGAAAAAATGAAAAACCCCATCCTAAAATAAAACTTTTATATAATCCTAAACAGCAAATTACAGTTTGGGTTTTACATTTGAAAAGTACAAATACCTATATCTTTCGCTATGACGGACAACGAAATTTATATCTGAACGGTCATAAAGTTGAAAGAAACAGACCCTATCCAATGGCCGTAGGCTCAGTGATTAAAACATCACGAATGCCACCCGTTTATTACAGCAGCGTTTCAGAAAAATTCATTCATCATACCGAAACGGGACGTATAATATTTAGAGCACAGGATGTTTCATATAAATTCAGCAATAACCAATATGGCGTTCACCCTTTTAGCTTTACAGGACGTTCAGGACAATTAGTTGGAATTATTGGAGGCAGTGGAACAGGAAAATCAACTCTGCTGAATGTGCTGAATGGCTCCTACAAACTAAGCTCAGGAAAAATATATATAAATGGCTACAACCTGCATGAAGAAAAAGAGTTTTTAAGAGGAGTGATAGGCTACGTCCCACAAGACGACCTCTTAAAAGAAGAACTCACAGTTTTTGAAAACCTTTGGTTCAATGCCCGGTTATGCTTTGGAAACCTATCGGAAGAAGAAATTAAAAACATTGTTGAAAATGCCCTTGAAGATTTCGACCTTGTTGAAGCAAGAGATCTTGTAGTTGGTAATCCACTCAACAAAATTTTAAGCGGAGGACAAAGAAAACGTCTGAATATTGCACTTGAGCTAATACGTGAGCCTTCAATTCTACTTGTCGATGAACCTACCTCAGGACTATCTTCCATGGATTCAGAAAAGGTTATGTTGTTACTTAAACGACATGTATATAAAGGGAAACTCGTAATCATCAATATTCATCAACCATCTTCCGATTTATATAAACTCCTCGATAAGCTCCTCATGATAGATAAGGGAGGACGCATAATATATAATGGCAATCCCATGGATGCCATAGCTTATTTTAAAAAAGAAGCAAATTATGTAAACCCCGAAGAAAGAGAATGTTATGTTTGTGGAAATGTTAAAACTGAACAACCACTAAGAATTGTAGAGGCAAGAATTGTAAATCCATACGGTAAACTTATACGTGAAAGAAAAGTAAAACCCGAAGAATGGTACCAATTGTATATCGAAAATTTTGAGAGAAAATTTGAATGGAAGCATAAACGTGATATCACAAAAAAAGAAGCTCTGCCGAAAAATCGGTTCAGTATCCCAAAACGTTACGAACAATTTAAGATTTTTGCCCTTAGAGATGCACTTTCTAAATTGAAAGATCGTCAATACCTTGCAATTAATATCCTCGAAGCTCCCATACTGGCCCTGATACTTGGGTTTTTTACAAAGTTTTTAATCGGAAGCCCCGAAAACCCCGATCTCTATATTTTTTCAGAGAATGTTAATATACCGGCCTACCTTTTTATGAGTGTTATTGTTTCTATGTTTATAGGACTTAACGTTAGTGCGGTAGAAATAATAAAAGATAGAAAATTACTTAAAAGGGAATCTTTCCTTAACCTTAGTAGATTCAGCTTCTTAAATTCAAAAATAGTGGTCCTGTTTACAATTTCTGCAATCCAAACTATGAGCTTTGTCCTCGTTGGAAATAATATCTTAGAAATTAAAGGGCTTACACTCAGCTACTGGTTTATACTTTTTTCTACAGCCTGCTTTGCAAATATGATGGGATTAAATATTAGCAGTGGGTTAAACTCAAGAGTGGCAATTTATGTGCTCATTCCTTTAATACTTATCCCACACCTCTTATTCAGCGGTACAATTGTGAGCTTTGATAAATTACACAACTCTATTACCTCAAAAGAATATGTCCCAAGAATTGGCGACCTTATGGTAACACGCTGGTCGTATGAAGCCCTTTCAGTAAATCAATTTAAAAATAACAGATATCAAAAAAACTTCTTTTATGAAGAAATGGAAATGAGCCAAAACTCATATTATGGAAATATAATTATCCCGGAATTAACAAAAATCAATAAAGCCTGCCAATGGGCCTACGAAAGAGATGACCGGGAAACACTGAATGCTAATTGGAATAATTTGTATGCAGGACTTAAACAATTGAAAAAAGAAATTCCCGATAAATTTAGTTATGACAATCTGCCCGAAAAAGCAGATTCATTCTCTATTGATTTATCCAATGCAATACAAAAATCATTAAACTATTCACAAACAATCTTTAACAGACAATATCAATACTATTCCGATTTAAAAGATCAAAAAACTGAAGACTTAATTAACAAAAAAGGATCAGTTGAAGCACTCATTAAGTTAAAACAAAACTATTATAATGAGGCACTTGCCGATTGGATGTTGGAAAGAAAAGAACCGAGACAATTTGAATTTACAGGTAAAAAATATATTCAAAAAAGAGATCCCGTTTATAAAGCCCCACTGGGAAATAAAGGACGTGCACATTTTTATGCTTCATCAAAAAGAATAGGAAGTCTTTATATTCCCACTCCTGTTTTTAATGTCATCATAATTTGGCTTGGTATAATCTTCCTTTATGCAACCCTCTATCTCGATCTGTTACGTCGGATTATACGTTACTTTGAAATTTCCAGATTAAGACAACTAAATAAACGTCTGCAAAAACTTGGAATTTAAGTCTTATTATAATCCACTTACTTTCTGTTGCCTTTTGCCTTCTAAAATTAGTGAGGGCTTAAATGTATATAATAAACCGGGAAGTGAGGTAATGACAGATATTGCATAAAAAAGCAGACTTAAAAAAACAGCAGAACCAGCATCAATACCCAAATAATGAGCTCCTTCAAAAAATACTAACTCACGGGCACCAATACCACCCAAAGTTAATGGAAGACTCCCGGCGATTGCCGATAAAAAAAATAAAAATATATACTCCTCATAATTACCCTTGAGATCAGCATTTATAGAATGTAGAATTATTATGGCAGCAAGCATCTGTAATAACTGAACAATTACAGCCCAAAAATAAACACTTACAAAAGCAGGTTTTAAAGAACGATTGAATAAATGTAAAAAAAGGAAAAATGATAAAGGTGCAAGAGGAAGAAAATACCAAAAATATTGATTATAAGGTATGGGATAATCCAATATAGGAACTATAATTAAAAGCATCATCAATATTACAACTAAGCCACTTACCCTGTCAGACAAAAGAGCACCAACAACCCTTTTAATCCCAATATTATAATGCTTTTTAATAAACCAAACTTTAAAACCATCCCCTCCTACACCACCGGGTAAAAATAAATTGTAGAATAAACCCAACCAATAGAGTTTGATGTTTTCAATAGAACGAATTGAAACAGGCAATAATAAAAAAAGCTTTCGTAATCGATGTGCAGAAGCAAGCTGTGACAATGAATAAACAAATAAAGCCAATAATAAGATATAAATGTCAGCCGTAAGAAGCATGTCTCTTATTTCGGAAAAATCAATTCGTGAAATCACATAATAAAGAGCTACAAAACTTATAAGCAACTTTAATAAAAATTTTATTACGGATTTCTTATTCATGAATTCTGGAAAGAATGTTACTCTCCAAAATTAATTTTTTCTAACAATTAAATAAGGCTTTTTTAAAGAAATAAAAGAAAAGCAACTTTTATAACACTCAAATGATAATTATAAAGCACAAAAAGCCAAGCGCACTAAAACAGCTCCTTTCTTAATGTACCCAAAGCATCCGGGTTCAGTCATCAATGATCAGTAAACAGTAAAAGGGAGTTTGGGTTTTGAGTTTCGAGTTTCGGGTTTCGGGTTTAGAGTTTAGAGCGAAGCGAATTATTTTATTTTAAACAAATCATGGTATTATATATTTTTTCCATTGTCATTGTTCGTTGATATTGGCAATGAAAACCGGTTTGAGCACAAAAGAAAAAGGAAGGTAGCACAATTGACTCCGGAATAATTATTCTAATATTTAGTATAGAAATATCACCCTGCCTGAAAAAATACATTCACAGACTAAAATCTAATAATTAAATTTCTCCTATTACACCATTGCAGATAATCAGACAATTAAGTACATTTATATTGCCAACGGACAAAAACAAGGTATATCTTTGGGTTATTTTCTGGAATGTTCTTAGCAAGAGCAATCATTGAAAATTACACAAAAATAATAAAAAACGAAAAGTTAAAAGAACAAGCTAACTAATTATTTAGGGTGCTTTGAAAAGAATCGTTGATGTTTCAGGGCTGATTTAAAGTCGCTATATTGGTAAAAGCAATGTTTATACGCTGCCAATCTGCGTTTTGAGCTGACTGATTACTTAGGCACAGTTCGTGCTTTAGTAACAGGGCAAAAAATAGCATAGGTCAGGTAGAAATAGTAAGCGCCGAAGGTGCGCTATATAATAGCATCCCGCATTCGGCAAGCCTCGGCGGGACAGGTTAGGGTGAAGCGAAGCGTAGCCCTATGTTAGGATAATTTTCTATTCATTTAAGCCCTGAAAGGGTGTAATACAAAAACCTAACAAGATGGGACAATCATTGGTTAAAAATTAAACCTTTCATATTTAAATAAATTGAACTGAATATTAAAGAAACAAAATATGAAAAGATTGTTATTACTATACTTTATTATCTTAATCCCATATTTCTCTTTGGGTCAAATCGAAGAAGAAGTTAAGCTTAAATATTTAATTAATTATTTAATTGAACGAGGAGGCCTTAATCATGAAAGGGGAAAAGATAGTATTTATGATATTATCGAAATCAATAATATTATTCCAACACATGAATATTTCTTAGATTTTCATATTAAACAATTCACAGCCAGAAATGTATATGACGGTTCTATTTATCTTTACATTGAAAGTGATAATCAATTAGAGATATTTGACCTTTGCAATACAAGTTATTTTTATAACTCGCTTTTTAAAAAACTTGAAGATTGCAACTGTTTAACGACGAAGGAAATTTTGAAATTGCTTAACGATTTATCTATTGCAATTTTGCGATATGGACCACCTGCTGGTGAGAAAAAGGATTTTGTTATAGGGCACGATGAGAATGATTTTTATTTTTTTCACGATATTAGAACTTGTTGGTAATTTATGCCAATTTTAATGATATGTATAATGAGGTAACAAATCTGGGAATCATTTTTCATTCGGGCGGTTCGTGTTTCTGGAGAGCGTAGCGAGTTCTTGAATTTTAGACAAATTGGGGTATTATATATTATATTCTTTCTAATGGTTGGATGTGTTTCCTTAAAAAATACTGGTTCAAGAAATAAGCACTCAACTTATGCATGCAACAAAGAAGAGATGGTGGAAATACTACAATCTTTTTTAAGGATAGCACCTTCTTATATACAGAAAGAGGAGAATTATTTCAAGGTGAGGGAGCGTGGGCTTTGTCACCCGATGGTAAGTTTATAGAATTAAAGGGTGAAATACAAATTAAAAATGGAGACTTAGAATTGAAACAAGAAATAAATTTTAAATTATGAATTCAAAAGAGAACATTATGATTATGCAAAAAAATGAATTCGGAACTTAGTGAATATGATAAAGTTGTTTATAATTATGAGACAAAAAGACATGAATTTCAAGATAAATAAAGTGAGCATCAATATCTTTTATGTTATACTAATGTCTCTTATGGTATCATGTGCAAATACAGAAGATAACAAGTATAATGGATTTTGGTTTTCAGAAAAAAATAAGATGATGCTATTGATTGATGATTCCTTAATTATTAGTAATTATAATATTTTTTGTGTTCAAAAGCTGTTATTTGATAAAGATGGTTCTTTGCTGGTGAATCAAAAGTGTGAATCTCTCGATTATAAAGGATTTGGTGATGGGGTTATAATTGCAAAAAATGACAATAGTATCATGCTGGCTGGACTTGATACTACTATTTATGAGAATATGGAATTTAATTATCCTAAAAATAAAATTAAGGAAGTAGATTTAAGCTTTATGAATAAAGAATTTGGTTTTCCATATTCTACTATTAAAATGACATCAGAAGGACAACTATTTATAAATGGACATAAAAAACAACTATCCAAGGGTAGGGACAATATTTTATACAAATTTGATGTTGGAGATTTTGAATCTGTATTTATAAGCAAAGATTTTGCGCCGGGAGCACCTATTATTTACGTGGAAATAATCTTTGAAAATGAGGATTCAAAAGAATACAAATTATTTGGAGAATGGTTTAAGGCTCCAAAGGAACTTCAGGCTGTTGTGATGTATTTAGTGTGCCAAGCTGTAAATGCTGAAGCTGACCACTAACCGAAGTACCTGCTAAAAATATTGAGAAATAATAAATTCTTTAATAATATTTCTTTTGCAAACCAGCTCCGCATAATTGAGGATAACCCAAAATTAGATACATTTAGAAAAGGGTGGACTAATGGAGTGAATCAATTTCAATATCAAACATATTAAAAAGATGGTATTAAGAATATTACAAATTTTATTTTGGTTTGGTTTGTGTACAAATAGTGGGCAAGATGATTTTAAAGGAAAATATTATACCGAAACTAAAGAATCTTACATCACAGTAGTTGGTATTAATAGAAATGAAATTTATGGAAATCATTGTTTTATTACTGGGAATGGAGAAAGAATTGATTGCTGTTTAGAAGAGGAATCATCATTTAATGTGAAGAAAAAAGATAAGACCAAATATGAAGGTATGTTATTAAGTTGTTATGATAATTTAGAATACGCTATAATAATAATTTTTGAAGAAGAGTCTATAAAATTGACCTTTAAAGAGCAAAACCACCCTTTTATGGTCAAAGAAATTAAGTTCTTCAAAGAAAAGGAATAGTTAAGAGCTTAAACACTAGTGACATGTCATGCATAGTTTGACGTAATTATAAATATTTTGTTTTTTTACCACAAGAACTATGACAAGATACAAGGTGACTTTAGCACAGGAAAAAAAAGAATGTCTGAAGGAGATAACCAGAAAAGGCAGCACTAATGAAAAAAGGTTATCCATACTCTTAATGTTAGTGATGAATCAGGATGTGAACCAAGTAAATAAGGAGACCCTATAATCGATAAAATGGCTACAACTGCAGATGCTATGAATTTAAAAGAGATTGAAGCTAATTCGGAACCAAGAGATTTATTTGATATAAAAGCCAAATATGGAAATGTTGGATGCCTATTAGATAGGAAATATGCATCTTCTCATTCTGCAGGAAATTATTTAGCTAGATATAATGCCGGAGGTGGAACATATTTTGGTATTGGAATTTCTTTTGATACCTTCCAGAAATTAGCAGGAGCTTTGCACGTTAAAGGAAATTTAACAAATATCGAGAAAGTTGGCATTGTGCTTAAAGGTACAGCATATGAGCCACCGCCAGCATATGGAGAAATTATGTATCAATATCGCATGAGTAAACTTGGTTGGAACGCATCTAAAAAGAGATAACCAACAATGAAAAAACCATATAAAATTATTATAATCAGTATTTTTATATTGATTTTTTTCTTGGAATAGCGTATTGGTTATTCATGAAAAGTTTAGTAGAAATAAACATCCCTTCAACTCTAAATGAAGATATTATAGAATTTCCGGAACTCAGTGAGAAGATATATGTTCGGGCAAAGGTTTGGAGGCTTGCAGGAATTCATGGAGAAATAATAATGTCTACATCGCCTATTGACAAAGAAAGACAGTCAATAAAGGGTGAAGATGTTATTTTTTACACCACAGATATATATTACAAAAAGCGAGGAGTAGACACATTGATAGTATATATGGATACAAATTCCATTGCAAAGCTGCCAAATGATTTGAAAACACCTATTAACGTTATTCCTGTGGGATTGAAGAATAATAGTGAGATACAAGACTTTAAAAAGAACTTCAAAAAGTATGGATTAGAAAAAAATAGTATTTATAATGAATGAAAGATAAACCGGAAACCACTTCTCAAAAAGTAAGTCGGTAAAATTACGGAGCAAGGATGTGTGATCCGATTCTGGGGAGGTGGCATGTAGTTGCCCACATGCTTAGAATTATTACCATGTATCGACATTTGCTTACGTGGAGAACAACACTATTTTTAGAATAGACCCAGATTGTAAGGATTGGTATTCTTATCAAGAAGAATATGAGAACGAAAATGGGGAAATGCAGTTATTAATTCATACAAGGCCGACTATTATAACAATCCAGCGAATTGAGACCCATTTGATAGTGAAACGTATAGCGATAGCAACAAATATGAATATTTCAATGAATTTAACCCCTTCTATGGTAAATTATGAGATACTTGTTTATTACACTGATTAGCATTGCACTTTGTTCGTGCGGAATTAATAGACATGTAGGGGTGGATTATAATGATGAATCAGGAACCCGTAGAGCAAATAAAAAAGAAGTATTTGGATGTCGGATGTGGATGCTATTTGAGTATTATACAACGTAAGTCTTCGGCCTAGTACATCTTGTATTCAAAGTTATGTCTTCGTTTCTTTGAAAGCAA
>CAZODA010000008.1:0-109133 GCA_964578485.1 uncultured Alkalitalea sp.
ATTTTAAATACAATGAAACCGCAGCTTTTTATATAAGAAATTAGCCAAACTCCAGTGCAATCCTACGGATTGCGACAAACTGAACTGTTCCGTAATTTAAAAGCCATCCGGTAAGATTGATGCGTTGATAAAAAAGATGCGATACGTAAAAATTATTCCGTTAGGTTTGCATCCTAAAAATTAAATATGGAATACGCCACTGTAATTCCTAAAACTTAGCAAATACGGCAAGTTTTAGGAGTTTTGTTTATCTTTGCGATATGAAAACAATTATACGTAAGAGTTATTTAAACACACTTTCTGTATTGAAAGACAAAAATTTAATTAAAGTTGCAACTGGCGTAAGACGTTGTGGGAAATCAACTTTAATGGTTCAGTTCCAGGACTTGTTGCGAACTGAAAAACCAAATGTTCCGATTGTGGCAATCAATATGGATATGCCTGATTTTCGATTTTTGGCAGAAAAAAATTGGAAAGAAATCTACGATTATATTTTATTAAACCTTAAAAAGCACGAACCCAATTATGTTTTTATTGAAGAGGTACAGAATGTTCCCGAGTTTGAAAAACTTTTGGAAGGATTGTATGTTCACCCAGATATAGACTTGTATATTACGGGTTCGAATGCATTTTTATTATCAGGTGAATTGGCTACTTTACTTACCGGCAGAGCTTATGAAGTCCATGTTTTGCCCTTTTCATTTGTTGAATATTTAGAGTTTACAGGAAAAACGGCAAATCCTGACCGTGCGTTTGCAGAATATATTCAAACAGGTGGTTTCCCTGAAGCGGTTCGGCTTTCGGAAAGTGGAAATCACTTTGCAAACGAATATTTGCAAACGGTTTTCAGAAATATTTACGAAAATGACATATCAAAACGATACACGATTTATAGAGAAACAGCTTACCAAGAAGTTGTTGATTTTTTAATAGACTCTGTTGGGTCAAGTGTTTCAGCAGGAAATATTGCAAAAGTTTTAACCGCAAACAAGAAAAAAATAGATAATAAAACGGTTTCAAAATACATTAACACCTTGGTAGAAGCCTACTTGTTTTATAAAGTAAAGCGCTACGACATAAAGGGAAAACAATATTTAGCTACACAAGAAAAATACTACTTGGTTGATTTGGGCTTTCGTAACGCTTTACTCGGGAAGGAATTTTCTGCAGATGCAGGACATTTGCTCGAAAATGTAATTTATCTTGAATTAAAACGCCGAAACAATCAAGTTTGGATAGGAAAGACAGATAATTTGGAGGTTGATTTTGTAGTTAGAAGCAACGAAGGTTATACAAAGTACATCCAAGTTTCGCAAACAGTGCAAAACCCAACTACCTTGACTCGTGAATTAGCCCCTTTTAACAACATTTCCGACCATAACGAAAAATTTCTAATCACAATGGATTACCAAACAGGAACACATAATGGAGTGAAACAAATAAATGCAATAGATTGGCTGCTTAAAACGGAAAAATAAGGGCAATCCGCTTTGCATCAAGCAGGTGATTATTTGTTTTTTAGATACTTGATAAAGATTGAATAATAACAAAGGTGATAAATGGCTATGCTCAGGAAAAAACAGATAAAGAAATACGAAAATTGATAAATGACCTGTTATAGTTGACTATGTAGCTCTCCAAAACTTTAGCCTCAAGTCGTTAGCTGTTATTTTAATTGTTTACAGTGCAGAATTTTATATAAAACATTTGTTAGAGAAAAGAAATTTATTACATTTGTACTATTCAAGTTATATAATACAAGTTAGACAGTATGAAGAGTGAAGCTAAATTAAATGAACTTTTATCTTCTTGGGAAGATACTTATAAAAAAGGACAACTTACTTTATGGATTTTTCTTTCACTTCAGGAAGGTGAAAAGTATGTTGAGGAAATCAAAGATTTTGTGGAAACAAAGTCTAAAGGTACTATGACCTGTGAAGAACAGAGTTTATATCGTGCTTTGAGAAAATATGAACACATTGATGTATTAAAGCATGAGTTACGAAAAGGGAATAAGGGTCCTGATAGAAAATATTATTATCTAACAGATTTAGGGAAAGAACTTTTTAATCGATTTGTAAATAGAAATATCTACTTATTTTTTTCAGAAGAAATCAAAAAACTTTTAAATTCTTAAATTATGAAAACAATAACGCCTTTCCTTTTGAGGTTTGCTTTAACAGCAACTGTATTAACCATAATATTCAGATATTTTTTGAGTTATGGAATAGAAAATAAGCTTTCGGTTATCATTATAATTTCTGCAATTATTTATGGAATTGCAATGTTCATTTCCGGATGGTATTTCGGAAAAAAAGACGGTGAATATTTACCTATTTTTGATCTCGGTTTTAGATTCCACTTTGCAACCTATTTAATACATAATTTAATATCCTTTTTATGGTTTATTTTTGGATTTAACTCTCATTATGAGAGAATTGAGACGATATATATCACAGCAATAATTTGGGGAGCATTCTTTTTTGTACATTTTTTATTCTTTTTATGGGCAAGAAAAAATTCAATCTCTAATCTTTATAAGGAAGACCTGTTTGATTAAATAACCGTCTTTGTGAGGCTGTTTCATCCTCCCGACTTAGTTGTTTTTTGATAATATGCAGGAGAACGAAATATAATTTTACCGGACAACAATAAATTAAAATATACGAATGAGGTATAGCGGTAAAATTCGTTACTTTGTTTAACGAGTTTTTTTACAAAAACAAAACAAACTCATAAAATCGAATTAAAATGAAAAGGACGATTTTTATTGCTTTATCCATCTTGCTTGTTAATCAAAGTTTTTTACTTGCCCAAGAGAAAGAAATAAAATTCAGTACCAATAAAATTGGAGTTACTTTTTCTTCATTTGGAGAGAATGATGTGTTTAGGTCTGATGAATTAGTTGGAGCAGCAAGTTATAATAGTGATTATTTTTTTTCAATGGGAATCAATTATCTCCACCCAATTAATAAATGGTTGGAAGTTGAAACCGGAATGGAATACTCAAAACACAATATTATAATTAAACCAAATCTGCCTCCCGATATGGATAACTCCTTGCGAAAAGCAAGTTTTTCGCTGATTAATGTTCCCCTTACAGTAAGGGCAAATTTTTTGAAATACTTTTTTGTTAATGGTGGATTGATTGTAGATCTTGACGCTTCTACAAATAGCCCAATTGACAGTCAAACCGGAATAGGTGCACTTGTAGGTGTATCTGTTAAATATGACTTTACAAACGGAGTATCTGCCTTTGTAAATCCTTATACAAAAGTTCATTCTTTGATTCCTTTTTTAGACACAAAGTATCACCAAAGAATTTGGGAAGATGGAATTAGGCTTGGAATAACATATAGCTTGAATACAAAATAAATACAAAGCATAACAGGCGGGTTGAAGCTTCCCCTTCGATATTCTTCCCTGTACGACTGCCAAGCCTCTGATCGTTAGCAGCGAGGCAAAAAAAACACAGCTATATTTTTTAAATTTCAAAAAAAACTTAAACAAGGCGAATCCTTATTTAAGCATATTGCAGAAAACTTAAATAAGGCTAATTCTTATTTAAGAATATTGATAAAAACTATTTTAGATTTTATTTTTCCTTATGGTAAGCTCTAAAAAAAGCAGAACTAAGGAAATGGAAATGAAAAAGAAGAGTTCAAATAAGCCTGTGTTACCAAAAAGGAATAGCAGGCTTATGGATCCTCCCACAGAGAGCATAAGCAGAAGGAAGGAGATGGAGAAAAGTTTCTCATTAAACTCTCTAAGATATTTTATAAAAAAGTAGAGTGATACTACAAGGGATAAACCAAACAATGCTCCCCATATTGCATGCAGCTTATGCATTATGGGCCATATCTCTTCCATGGCAGGGGTTAGCACGGTCAATACTAAAAAAGCACCTGATCTAATAAGATATTTTCTGGCTTTTTTGTGTTTAAAAGCTCCCAATTTGAAGATATGTAGCACATATATTATAAGTAGTCCTGCTGTTAGAATACCCCAAGCTATAAATTCTAATCGTGCATCAAACCTATTGCCAATCATACTTAGAGTATAATCCAAAGGGGACTCTCTTGTGCCAAAAGAGATTGTTGTCACCAATATTATTGTTGTTGCTATAATAGCAAACCAATCTTCAAATTTTATTTTAAGCTTATCCATTAATAAAAGAATAGTAAACAGTTAAACATGTCTTAAACTATTTGTAGGTATTGAAAAATTATATAGATCATAATGACTTTAGCAAACATATAAAAAGTTTTATTTTTATGGAACTTTGTGGCAGGATATGCAGGGTGAAACTCCGAAGGAATCACCTTTGATCTCCACATTGTAAAAAAGTTGCTCAAGCATGCTCCATTCACACATGATTTAACTAAATTAGCTCGGTTGACCGGAATAGAGTTTTCAGAAGAGTATCTTGATTGGTTGGATACGATTTCAACTTTTAACTTGAATGCACGTTATGATAGTTATAAAGATGCATTCTATAAAAAATGTACTCGAGATTATACAACAGAGTGGATTGACAAAATTAAAATCTTGCAATCATGGATAAAGGAGAGGCTTTAAAAATAGCTAATCAGTATATTGATATGATTAGCAGTAAATATGTGATTCTTCAGGCATTTATCTTTGGCTCGTTTGCTAAAGGCACAAATCATGACGATAGTGATATTGATATTGCAATAGTTGTGAAAAATGTTTCTGATATAATTGACGTTCAAATAGATATGATGAAATTGCGAAGAAAAGTCGATTTGAGAATAGAACCACACCCATTTATGCTCAGTGATTTTAACAAAGAGAATCCTGTGGTAAATGAGATTCTAAAAAATGGAATTCAAATAAAAACAAACTAGCGTAATACGGACTTTACGTCAGGCGGATTGAAAGGTATGATTTTGGGAATTTATTTTATTGTTTTTGACGGCTATGTTATTGTAAATATTTCTAAAAAATTATAAAACCAATGCCAGACCAACAAAAGTTTATATGACATACTTAATTTGTAACAAACAATAAATATAATGGACTTAGAAGATATACAAAGAATTTTTGACCAAGCAATGTATGAGCAGAATAATCGGGGAATTCAAGACTTTGAAGGATATTCATCGTCTGAAATGAGTTATGTTCTGTATTATACATTTGAAGCTAATAGCCCTATAGTTTTGCAAAAACTTTCAGACTCGGACTATTTAAAATGCCCAATGTTCAATTTAGTCAAATATTTTTTGGACTTGGTTAAGGACAATGGTGAAATTAAACTGACAGCAAAAGGATTTTTACCAACAAAGTTTGTCAAAGAGATTTATAATCAAGGTTTTTTTGAAGAATATTTTATTTCATCCGGAATCACGAAACTTTACAAAGAACGTGACTCATTAACCGTTAATCTAACAAGAATTTTAGCTGAATTAGCCGGACTCACTAAAAAAAGAAAGGGTAAATTAAGTCTTACTAAAACAGGAGAAAAAATTGCATCTGACCATCAGAAACTGTTCGAAGTGATTTTCAAAACCATGACCCAAAAATTTAATTGGGGATATTATGACAATTATGAAAACGAACAAATCGCGCAATTTGGTTTTGGCTTTTCATTGATACTTTTATCAAAATATGGAGCCGAGAAACAATTATACCAGTTTTATGCCAAGAAATACTTTAAAGCCTTTCCTCAATTTTTTGAATTAGTTATACCGGATTATGGAACTGTTGAGCAATACACAGCTAATTGTTATTCAATTAGGACTTTTGATCGGTTTATGGATTATTTTGGCTTAGTTGAAATTGAAAAGCAAGGTGAAATATTTGATAGAAAGAATTTTATTGTTAAAACTGAATTCTTTGATAAATTAATAAAAATACGACCACACAAACCGCAATCTATACAATAAGGGGTTTCCCTACGCTCAACGACAGGTATGGGCAAAATTTAAAAGACATAGACAAACTTAAATATAAGGACAATGAATAAAATGCTGATTTTTTTTAGTCTGATTGTTTTTATATTAAGTTCCTGCAATGATAAATACACTTCAAGGGATTACTTGACGCAAGTATTAAATGAACTTGAAATAATACAATCCGCGTCTTATTGGCTTGAAGTAGAAGCTTGGAATCCCGGGGATACTGCTGCAAATTATATTGTAAATCACTATGTAGAAGCATATAGAAATCCATCAGATACTGCCATAGGTTCAAGTTGGGCTGTATTTGAAACTGAACAAAAAGCTCATTTAAAATTTGCTTATGATGGAAAAATGAGAACCCTTATTTATGACGATGTAAAAGGAATGCTTATTGACAGTTTCAAATTAAGAAATTTGCCCTTTAGACCTGTGGTTCCTCCTTTTTATAATTATGCAGAAAGTATAATTCGATATATATTAAATAATAATGATAGTACGTATGTAGAACAAATAGATTTGGGAAAAGAAATCTATATAAAACTTACTATTCATGAGGATAGAAAAGTTGAGTTCATTGGGAGAGCTCATTATATGCCAAAGAATCTATATACCTATGATCCAACATCGATATATGAATTGTGGATAAGTAAAAAAACAAAATTACCTCAGAAAATAAGAAGAGAGATGTCTCATGAGATTTCTGTTAGTTCGGTGTCCGATTATGAGTTTAATAAATTAAGACTTGAAAATTTTGTTGCTTCTGATTATTTCCCAAAAGATTATGAAATAAGGCAATATGGACAAAAAGGAAAAGTGAGTCAAAATGCATTGATTGGCAAAAAAGCGCCTGATTGGACTATGCAAATAGATGATAAACAAGAGATTTCATTATCAGACTTAAAAAGCAAAGTGCTAATGTTACAATTTACCAGCGTAAGTTGTGGGCCATGCAAAGCATCTATTCCATTTTTAAAAGAGCTTTCCAAAGAATATGAAATAAGTGATTTTGATTTTGTTGCAATAGAATGTACAAGTAATAATACAAATGTTCTAAAAACATATAGGAGTCGTAATAATTTCCATTATAAATTTTTATCCTCAACAAAAGAAATGCTTAAAGAATATTCGATTACATCATTTCCGGTGTTTTTTATACTTGACAAAGATCGAATAATAACAAAAGTGATAAATGGCTATGCTCAGGAAAAAACAGATAAAGAAATACGAAAATTGATAAATGACTTGTTATAGTTGCTCATTTACCTGCCCAAAACCCAAGTTGCAACCCGTTGTAACAACATACTTCAAAGAAATAAATATTTATGAAGACAATTATCACTTTGATTTCTTTTGTATGCCGTCCATTTGGATTAAAACTTCTTATTGATTCTACGTGACAAATAAATTTCTATGATTATAAAAATAATCAGAGTGTTGTTACAATTGTTCCCCCGGCGATTTCAAATAAAAGTGGTCGAAAAATTACATATACAATTGCTCTAATAATGAGAGTTGCCCGACCAGAAGAGAAACTTGACGATTTTATTAATAATTTTGTTGCTGCATATCCTGATAGGAATAAATACCATTTTTCAAGTATATATCCTGATATGATTTCTTTCGAATTAAAAGATGAAAATATGTATCAAGATATTGGTGGAGCTCATATGCAAATGATTGGAATTAAAAGAGAACGTCCAAAATATGCAGGACTTTTGCTTGAACAAGCTATAACTTTACCTAAAGGAGAATCAGAAAATATGACGATTTATAGAATAAGAGATAGTAAAGACAGATTTGATGGGCAAATATTTTATGCAGTAATGCTTGATGCTTGCGAAGATATTTACGATGAAGCATTTCAATTATTTAAAGAATTGTTTGAAGAACAGATAATTATTGAATAAAATTGCTTGCTTAACACGCAGCCATAAAACATGCCGGAGATTCGTGGTATTCAAATGTTTCGGATAGCTATTAGAAACAAAATGAGTTTGGGGGTTGGGCTTTCCTTAAATGTTAATTCTAAGTTGATGAATGATGCTTTAGCTAATCTTCTTGACATTGAGTTTATAACAGGTAGATTGACGAGAAAACATGCACAACAAAACTTTGAAACATTAAGATGACTTAGTTTTTATCCCTTAGCTTAAAATTTCCTATTAGAAACATACTAATATCAGGACATTAAATGGTCTTGAGATAAGCGAATGCTTGTTTCTTTTCTGAAAACCTTTTATTAACTTTAAGTTCAGTTTCTGAGTAGAAGGCCGACCGAATGTAAAGCTTCGTAATAATGATGTGCAACATATTGCGACCGGAAAACGTTACAACATTTAGGAGGAATTTTTTATATTTGTTTTATGGAAAAGTTAGGTGACATAGAATTTAGAGTGATCGGAAAGTCTGGTAATCAGGAGTTAATGCCTGGCAACTATGATATTAAGCATATTGCATCACTTCTGCAAAATGTTGAAGATTTACTCTTCCCAAACAACAAAAAAGGAAGACCTTTAATTACATATGATATTCAAGAGGGTTCTGTAAAACATGTGTTTAAGACAACAATACAAACAATTATAAGTTTTAGTGCAATTTTAAATCAAGTCAATGAAAATCAATCGATAGATTTTTTGGATTTAAAAACTGCACGTGCTTTTGAAGATATTCAGAACTTATCCATACAAAAAAACTATGAATTTCAAATTAAGACTTCATTAAAAGAAAGTTGTGAATTGCAAATTTCACCTAATACAAAATATTATAGAACAGAAAATATTTGGGTTGATGCTGAGTTTTATTTTTATGGAGTGTTAAAAGATGCCGGTGGAAAAAACAAAGCCAATATCCACTTGGATACAGAAGATTATGGCTATCTCACAATTGATACTAGTGAAGATTTCTTAAAAGAGCATGAAGAAAATTTACTATATAAGAATTTTGGTGTAAGAGCAAAGGGAAAACAAAATATAGAGACAGGTGAACTTGACACTAAAACTTTAAAATTACTTGAATTAATAAATTATGACCCTAAGTTTGATGCTTCATATCTCAATAAATTAATTTCAAAAGCCAAAAAGAACTGGAAGGGTATCAATCCCGATGAATGGCTTAATAATATAAGAGGAACTTATGAAGCATAGTGTATTACTTGATACGAGTTTCTTAATCCGACTTTTAAATGATGATGATGGATTACATGGAAATGCACTTTTATATTACAAGTATTTTCTTGAAAATGAGATTGCTCTAAAAGTCTCAACTATTTCAATTGCTGAATATTGTGTTATAGGAAAACTTGAAGATTTACCTCTAAAAGACATTCAGATTGTACCATTCAATATAAATCATGCTGAAAAAACAGGAGAGTTTGCTCAAATAATTTTTGCTCATAATAGAACAGCGATTGAAAAGCTTCTTCCAAGAGCAATAATCTCTAATGATTCAAAACTATTTTCACAAGCTGATCTTGATAAAAGCATCACCCATTTTGTAACATCTGATGAAAGGTCGTTGAAAACTTTTAATGCTTTAAAAACTGGAATTAGCCCAAAATTTGAGATAATAAACATTAGAATTCCTTATAATCAAGTTTTCGGGAAATTAGATCTCTAAATTAAATGTCTTGCACAACAAAAAGGTTGAGATTTGGAAACACAACTTACAACAAGCGACTCATTTTCAGGTTAGTTCTATTGTTTTTTGATTAAAACGCTTAACTTTGGATGTAGCTTTTATCATATTTCGGTTTTAAAGATCTGATACAGCGAGCTTCATTTTTTGCAATGAACAATATTGAATAAGACTTTGAACGCAGGAGCAATGAAAAATTCAAACAATTTCTAAACATAGACAAAGCTTCTTATGTCGAAGTTCTCTCTAAGCTCATTGTTGCTCTCGAACTTAAAAAGATTAACACCTCTGATAAGAAATTTTTATTCTCTTTTTCTTTAAATATATCAAGAATGTAATTTGGTTTAATCAACGAACTCTAAAACAAAAGAAAATGAAAGCAAAGTCTTTTAAATCAATTTTGGTACTTGCAGCTTTCGCCTTGTACCTTTTTCCTGCTTTTGCTCAATCACCCGAGGAAATGAGCTATCAGGCAGTAATTCGCAACAGTAGTGATGTATTGGTAATCAACACTCAAATTGGAATGGAAATAAATATCCGTCAAGGCTCTGTTTCGGGGGCGGTAGTATATACCGAAACTCAAAATCCAATTACTAATGCCAATGGCTTAGTGAATATTGAAATAGGCGGCGGTGAAGGTTTCGATGCTATTGACTGGTTGGCAGGTCCCTACTTTATTGAAACAAATACCGACCCGACAGGAGGCACAGACTACACTATTTCAGGCACAAGTCAGTTATTGAGTGTACCCTATGCTTTTCATGCTAAAGTTGCTGAAAGTATAGTTGGCAGCATTAGCGAGAGTCAAATCAGCGATTTGCAGAATTACGCTACAAAAGATTATGTAGATATTCTAATTGAGCGTATTGAAATATTGGAAACTGGGTTGCAAGGCACAAAAGGTTTGGTTCTATGGAATAAAATGGGATCTATAGAAGAAGTGGAAAATAGTGAAGTCGGACCAAATGGTACTATTGTTGGTGATGTTAATTTTAATAATACTGTGAAGTTTGGTCAAGGGCTAACACCTAATAGTGGTTATGCGGATAGTGGAGTTGACTTTCCAACAACAGTAGTTAACCCTGAAAAAGGTTGTGTAGAGATGTGGGTAATATTTTATTATAAGCCTATACCATTTTCTTATGGTGCATATGGCTTTATAAATGTTAATTTTTGGTCACATAATGTGATGTCATTCGCATGGCATAATGATGAGAGTATGTTTAATTTTTCTTTAGTTTTTAATGGAAATGGCAGAGATGCTAATTTAAAAGGGTTTGACCCTCCTTTAAATATACCCATACATATTGCATGCGTTTGGGATAGAACCGGTATTGATGGAACTTCTGAATACATGAGAACTTATGTAAATGGGGTTAAAATGGCTGTAAATAATACAAACAATGATTGGGGTACAGATAACACTTCAGGTAATTTCAGAGTAGCGACTCCTTGGGATGGCGAGTTTGAAACAGACAGATATTCTGTAAGTAACTTAAAAATATGGGATTATGCAAAGACTTTTTTTGATTTGAGCAAAGAATAAACCCAAGGAAAATCATTTTGAGAAATGCCAAAAGAGCATTTAATTATTTGAAAATGTCTCTTCTACCGGGTAATTCGGGATAATATAAATGTTGTTGAATCAGGGATAAAGAGTCGTATTTTTTTCTTAATTTTACAGTAAATTTTTTAGCTTTAAATTAGACTATTATGGCATATTATCCTCAATTAATAATTGATGCATTGCGTCACGTTGTACATCCCGGAAAAGGCAAAGATATTGTTTCGTTGGAGATGGTAGAAGATGATATTAGTATTGATGGAAAACGTATTAGTTTTTCTTTGTTGTTTGATCGTGCCAATGATCCAATGATTGGAGCTTTGAAAAAAGCATGTGTTCAGGCTATCAAAACATATGTTGGAGAGGATGCTGAGATAGAAGGGAATATTTATGTAAAAGTGAAACCCAGGGTTGTACAAGAGCCTGCACCTGTATTGCCCGGAGTTAAAAATATTGTTGCTGTAGCATCAGGAAAAGGGGGAGTTGGTAAATCAACAGTAACAAGTAACTTGGCTGTTACTTTGGCACGACAAGGATATAGTGTTGGTTTGTTGGATGCTGATATTTTTGGACCTTCAATACCAAAAATGTTTAATACCGAAGAATCAAGGCCGATATTAAAGAAAATTGATGGAAAAGATTGGATAGTTCCGGTTGAAAAATATAAGGTTAAGCTTTTAAGTATAGGATATTTTGTTGATCCCGATGATGCCCTTGTATGGCGTGGGGCAATGGCAACCAATGCATTAAGACAATTGATTAATGATGGATTATGGGGTGATCTTGATTATCTGTTGGTTGATCTTCCACCGGGAACCAGTGATATCCATCTTACATTGGTACAGACAGTTCCATTAACCGGAGCTATTGTGGTTAGTACACCTCAAGAGATTGCTTTGGCTGATGCAAGAAAAGGAATAAGTATGTTTGAAGGACAGAAAATAAATGTACCTGTATTGGGTTTGGTTGAAAATATGGCTTGGTTTACGCCTGCAGAACTGCCGGAGCATAAATATTATATTTTTGGCAGGGATGGTTGTAAGCAATTAGCCGAAAGACTTAATATACCCTTGTTAGGGCAAATCCCTATTGTGCAAGGTATTTGTGAAGGAGGAGATCAGGGACGCCCCACTTCATTAAATGAGGAGAGTATTACAGGTCGCGCTTTTGCTGATCTTGCAAAGGCTGTAACTGATGCTATTGACAAGCGTAATAAAGATTTACCACCTACCAGAATAGTGGAAGTAACACGAT
Source organism: uncultured Alkalitalea sp. (assembly GCA_964578485.1). Classification (GTDB taxonomy): domain Bacteria; phylum Bacteroidota; class Bacteroidia; order Bacteroidales; family Marinilabiliaceae; genus CAZODA01. The sequence goes on from CAZODA010000008.1 coordinate 12,373, forward strand.
GATAATTTTATAAGTATATAAAATTTAAAAATTAACCTAAGTTTATTAATATAATTTGAAATGGAGAAAAAAAGTGTAATGACCAGGGTGCAAGAAGCTTTGGAAGGAATAAGGCCTTATCTTCAGGCTGATGGTGGAGATATTGCCATTGTAGAGTTAACTGATGATATGATAGTTAAAGTTCAGCTTCAAGGCGCATGTGAAGGATGTCCTATGAGTGAACAGACATTGAGAAATGGTGTGGAATCGGTAATTAAAAGTATAGTACCTGAAATTAAAGGGGTGGAAGCTGTATAATTTAAAATGCTGCCAATAACAAACCTATATCTTTATATGGAATATCAAGTTGCCTGCCAAGGTGGCTATTGGTAAGAATACCTTTAAAGATGTAAGTTCCATTGCTTATTCCTGTATTAGATTTTATTAATTGTTGTACACCTCCGGCTTCTGCGAGACGCATTAAAACAGGCACAAAAATATTGCTTAAAGCAATGGATGCTGTGCGTGCAACTCTCGAAGCAATATTAGGAACTGAATAATAAATAATTCCTTTTTCATTTATAAAGGGATGCATATCAGATCCGGAACTATAGGTTTCAAAACAACCACCATTTCCTATGCTTAGATCAACAATCACTGAGCCGGGTTTCATTTGATTTACCTGATCGTTTGTAATATAAAAACCATGGTTAACATCATAGCATCTTAAACTTGCAACAACAGCATCAGCAGATTTAAGAGCTTTGGACAATACTTTGGGATGTAATATTGAAGTGAAAAGTCTTTGTCCTACGTTTCTTTCCAATTCTCTGAGGTTTTGGTGGGAATTATCAAATACCTTTACTTGGCAGCCTAAGCCAAGTGCTGCTTTTGTAGCAAATTCACCGGCTGTTCCTGCTCCTATAACCACTACTTCAGCTGGTGAAATTCCGGTAATTCCACCTAATAATACTCCTTTACCCCCATGGGCTTTACTTAAATATTCAGAAGCTGTTGTGATAGCAGCATATCCTTCAATTTCACTCATACTTTGGATAACAGGATAACAACCACTTTCGTCCTTTAAAAACTCATAAGCTATTGCATTAATCCTTTTGTTTATAAGATCATGAATTGACTCTTTTGTTTGTTGTGTGGCATAAAGAAAGGACAGCAATAACTGTGCGGGTTTCATAAGGGCTGCTTCCTTACGGGTAGGAGGGGATATTTTTAGGATAACATCACTTTTATATACTTCCTCTTTCGATTTTGCAATTATTGCACCTGCTTCTGAAAAATCTTTGTCAAAGTAATTAGCATTAGTGCCTGCACCACTTTCAATAATTACCTTGTGCCCGTTTTCTGTTAGCAATTCAACCCCTTGCGGTGTTAATGCAATGCGATTTTCAGATTTGTTGAGCTCCAAAGGAAGACCAATAGTAACAGAACACCTGTGCCTTTTTGTTTCCAGCATTTCTTCACGCGGGATAATTTGTGTTTGTCTTATTGCAAAATATGATGTATGTCTTTCTATTCCGGACATGCTTGTTTTTTACAGTTTGTTAAAACTCTAATATAAAGGTTATGAAATTAATAAAATATTAAGAATTAGTAAAGGATTTATTGATAGTAATATCACGTGTGCCATCGGGAAGTTCTTTTATTATAATATTAATATGCTTTTCGGGCAACAATTCTGCAGCATTTTCAGGCCATTCAATAAAGCAAGTATTGCCACTATAAAAGTAATCTTCTCCTCCAAGCTCAGTTAATTCCTTTTCATTTTGTAAACGATACAGATCAAAATGGTAAATGATATTATTATTTCCGTCGAGATATTCATTTATAATGTTAAAACTTGGACTGTTAACCATGTCATTGACATTTAAAGCTATGCATATTTTTTTTATCAGAGTGGTTTTACCAACTCCCATAGGGCCATAAATTGCAACAACTGGTGAGTGCTCAAGAAGTGGTAATATATTTTCAACTACTTGCTCTAATTCTTCAAGGTTTTTAGCAAATAAGCGGATCATCTGTTGGGATTTAATACGATAAAAGGGACCATAATTTCTTCCATAGAAATGCCACCGTGTTGGAAAGAATCTTTATAATAACTTACATAATAATTGTAATTGTTAGGATAGGCAAAAAAATCATCACAGCTCGCAAAAATATAAGTTGTAGAAATATTTGGTCGTGGCAGAAAAGCTTGTTCAGGTTTTTTGATTTCAAAAACAGCACGTTCGTCATAGGCAAGATTTTTTCCTTGTTTATAACGTAAGTTTGTGTTGACACTGCGGTCGCCAACTACTTTTATTGGATTTTGAACTCTAATAGTTCCGTGGTCGGTAGTAATAACAAGGGTGAAATCTTCGGATGACAGTTTTTTTAATAATTCAAATAAAGGGGAATGGTTAAACCATGATCTTGTTAGTGAGCGGTAAGCAGCTTCATCAGCAATTAGTTCTTTTATCATTTTCATTTCTGTACGGGAGTGAGAAAGCATGTCAACGAAATTTATTACTATCGCAGATAAATCATAATTTAATAAACGTTGGTAATTTTCAAGAAGTTTTTTGCCCGATTCTACGTCACTAACTTTCTGATAAAAAGTTTTTACGTTTTCCCTTATTCGTACAAAATAATCTTTAAGCAATTCTTCTTCGTGTTGATTTTTACTGCCTTCTTCTCCGTCTTCTACCCAGAGATCCGGTCGCACTTTTGCAATGTTGGATGGTAAAAGACCCGAAAATATTGAGTTACGCGAGTATTGTGTAGCTGTTGGAAGTATGCTGAAATAAAGCTCATCACTTTTAATATTATAAAATGGAGCTATTTCTCTGTGAATAGTTTCCCATTGATCATAGCGAAAATTATCTATGATTATCATAATAACCGGCTTGTCTGATTTTATCAAAGGCACAATTTTTTTCTTCATAAGCATGTGCGACATTAAAGGTGACTCTTCTTCATTATTAAGCCAGTTGAGATAATTCTCTCTTACAAATCGAGTAAATTGTTTATTAGCTTCATTTTTTTGCATTAATAGAACTTCATTCATAGAGCTGTCAGCATCTTGAAGTTCCAATTCCCAGAAAACTAATTGCTTATAAATCTCATACCAATCTTTATAATTTAAATGTTCATTAAGGCGCATTCCAATTTTTGAGAATGCGGATTGATAGTCAGTTGTTGTTTTTTTTGAAATTAGGGTTTGACGCCCGAGTGTTCGCTTTATTGAGGATAAGATTTGGTTTGGATGTACCGGTTTAATAAGGTAATCAGTGATTTTACTTCCTATTGCCTGATCCATGATAGTTTCTTCTTCACTTTTTGTTACCATAATAACAGGCAAGTTTGGTAGCAATTCTTTAATCTGTGTTAGTGTTTCAAGCCCGGTGAGACCGGGCATATTTTCATCTAAGAATACAAGACTGTATATATTGTCTGCCAACATATTTATAGCATCTGTCCCATTGGTTGCAGTTTCAACTTGAAAGCCTCTTTCTCTCAGGAAAAATATATGAGGTTTGAGGTGTTCAATTTCGTCATCGACCCATAACAATCTATATTTTGTAGTATTTTCCATATACTTAAAAAATTATTATTCATTATTGGTTTACAGAAGTCTGAAAAGATTATAGAGATCACTATTAATATTTAGTTCTCAAATTTATTGGCATTTGTGTTCTGTAAATTATTTTTATGAATAAATATGAAATATCACTTGTAAATTAACAAAATTGAATCAATATCCGGATATTAATATTATCCTATTCAATAAATTCATAATATTCTTTTGTAGAACCTTGTTGCAGAATCATATCAAAATTGCCGGGACTGACAAAAGCTGTAAGCCAATTTTCAGCTCTTAATTGCTTATTCCAAAAGGCGCTTTCTTTTAATGATTCAATAAATTCTTTTGCTTCGTTTAAAGAATTAAACGCTTCTAATAATAGAACAGTTTCTCCATCTGAAAGGTTGATGATGCGTGTATCTATTCTCAGTTTAAATACATTTAATGCGTGACTCGTTAAAAATGACGAAACACGATTTTGATTTATGCGTGGTGGCAGAATTACCATAGCCCAATGAGTCCCATCTGTTGTGGTAAATATAGATTTACTATCGTATTCTTCTTTTTCTGCAAGTTCTTCTAAATATGTCATTTGAATAATTATTCCTCCTCCACCATTTAAATAGTTATGTGAGAAGAAATCGCGATATAGCAGGGTGTTGCCATTTTCAAGTAAATTGTCAATATTGCTTTTTGTTCCTGCCATAAGCATTGGTGCTTCAACGTTCGGGGCCCTAAATAGTTGTGGGTTTGATCGGAGAGAATAGTAATAATCCATTAATTCTCTATAATTAAAGAAAGGTCCAATAGTTATAATTTTTCTTTCATCCAAGAACGCTTTATTATCAATTTCATAGTCTGAAAGCAAGAAGCGGCTGAAATTATAGTCTGCAATGTTAAATATAAGCCTGTTAATGTCAGCATCTTCTTCCACTATTAACATTACATAATGCTCTTGATCCGGATTGTATTCAAACAAAGGACTTTCTTCGATCATTTTATCCGGTACTATATAACCATCTGTTTTTCCAATATCCCCTTTTAGTCCCATTATTCCCGGCACCGGTGTTTTTCCTTCCGCCAGCATAGCTAACCAGTTTTGTGCAATACGTCCTTCTAAAGTGGTAGTATAATCGTCTGATAATATTTTTAATTCATTTTTGAATGAATTTGTATTACCCTGTTCTCCATAAGTAAGAGATCGGAGCAACCTTGATTTACGAATTAATTCTTCTTCTTCCGATTCATTAATAATTTGGTTGGTTGCCTGTAAAACATTGATATAGCTGTTGTTTTGCCAATCAATATAGGCTTTTTCGTATAAGTGGTTTAATTCAGATTTTTTTTGACGAGTTAATTCTGCATGTTGCGGATTATTTGCAAATTCAGCATATCTCCCGTCAGGGAAATGTCTTAAAAGTCCTTTTTTCATTTCTTCTGCTCCGGCGATATTATCTGCTTCTATATATGACATATAAGCCCAAAACCACGCTTGTTCGGCTAATGGATGGTTTGGGAAATTGGTGACAAAAAGCCTGAACATTTCTATGGCCTTATCAGAATTTTTAAAATAGTTTAGAAAAACCATGCCTGCCTCAAAGTAGGCGTTTGCCAATTTCTCATTTGATAATTGCTTTTGTTCTTCCGTAAAGGGGATATTAGCCATCAGTTCCTCTTTTGTTGGTAGGGTGCCTGTAGCGCGCAAATTATTAGAACCTTCAGAGGCAAGTTCATCGTAAACATCTTCAGGAAAGGCAGGCTCACCCGGAGTCCCTTGTTCTGTGGCATAAGTTTCTGGTTCTACCGTACTTTTATCACTTCTGCGCCAGTTATCTTCATTGGACCTTCGACCCCAGTTTCGCTCAAACTCCATTTTACCAAGACTGGCTGTAACAGGGTTATAAAAATACCATTTCGTGTCGCTTGTTGTCTGGCGACCTCCAAGTTGATGACTCATGTTTTGTTGTAATAATCTACTATGAGTGCCTATATAGCTACGCTCACTACCTGATGATGCCTGTATTTGTGCTTGGCGCTCTTGTTCAATTATGTCCTCAATAAATGCATCAAGTTCTTCTTCAGGCATTAAGGAAAGCAAAAGGAGAGAGTCTTCTCTTTCAATAGTTTCAAATCTCAATGTTAAATCTTTTAATCCACTGTGATGAAAGTTAACATTTGAATAGCGTGCATCATAGGATGAAAGTGCAATTAAGGTGCTATCATAATAAGTGTAGGACTTTGGGTAGTCGGGAAGCTTGAAATATAAATCAGCCAGTTGCAGAAAGGTCTCTGTCTTTAATGTTTCGTTAAAAAAGTTGTAACCTGCAGAGAGCCTAAAATTGATAATGGCATTGATAGAGTCATTATTATCAAGATAACTGAGAGCCAAAACATGATAAATACGATCTCTATATTCTATATTCTTAGATTGATTTGCATAACGTTCTAATTGGCGTCGTGCACTTTCAAAATTATTATCAGCATTTCCTTGAGCTACCAAATAATTTAACCTTGCGTTTAATTCCATTTCATAGCTGGGATTGGAACGAATTACTCTTTTAAAATTTTCTGCAGCTAATTGATGTTGTCCGGTTATTTGATAAAGTTGGGCTAAAGCATACATTCTGCGAGTGCGATACCATTTCCCTTGAGCTTTGTCTGTAGCAACTTTCATATATGGAATAGCATCCATATAACGGTCGGTTTTTATTAGGTAGCTTGCATATGTAGCCATGTATTCACCATAATATTGTTCAGGAGAGTCGCCTTCCGAATCATAACTTTTTAAGAGAAGATGGGCGTTTTCATAATCTCCCATTTCAATACGTGCTCGCGCCATCCATATAAGAGCCTCAAATCTGACAGGATGATTGGCATATTCTCGTAATACATAGTCAAGAATAATAAGAGCTTCGTTAAATTCATGATTATATAAGTGAGCTTTACCTATCAGTATATAGGCTTCGTCGATTTTTCTGTTAAATTCACGCTTATTATAAAATGATGTATATCCGCGATCTCTACTTGTCGGTTTTCGTTTTGGACGGGCAGTGATTGATTTTTTTGCAATTATTTTTTGCCCTTTCTCAATTGCCCTATCCATCTCACCTTTTACTGCACCGGCCTTTTCTTTTCCGGAGTAGGGGAAAACCTCAAGGATATGATTAAAATTGTCTTTATGAGACTGCATCAGTCTATGCTCTCCTCTGTAAAAACTTTGTTCGCCATTATATAAGGCATTGTATTTTGAGGTCACACTATGGTAGTTTCTGCTCCACCAGGTGTTTTTTTGCGTCGAACAGGATGCTAACCATATGACTGTCAAAAATAATATTATTGTTTTGCGATTTAACATCTGAAAAATTTAATCCCTTTATATAATAAAAACATGCTTTTGGCAAAATTATTTTATTCCTTGATAAAAAATAACAAAAGAAACTAAAACATTTTTATAAATTTACCATAATGGGATGTTTAATTGATTTTGTAAATTTAATTGGGTGAAAATATACTGCATTTTTAAGAGGTAGAAAAACCTGATTAGAAAATATACTATGGAATGAGGGCTTTTGTTCTTGATGGAGATAAATTTTATTGTAATCTTATTAAAGGAATTTTAAAAGATGATTACAGCCTTAATGTTGAGATATTTTATAATGGAAAAGATTTTTTAAAGAAAATTTTTGAACAGCCTGATATTATCACCCTTGATTTGGAGCTGCCTGATTATAAGGGTATGGATATATTTCAAATTATTAAAAATAAATGTCCCGATTCTGAGATTGTCGTTATTTCTGAGCAAGATGATATCCCTACTGTAGTTCAGTTACTTAAACAAGGAGCTTATGATTATATTTCAAAAAGTGAAAATGTTAAGGATAGGCTCAGTATTTGTTTAGCTAATATTATCAATCAAAGGAAAATAAAAAACGAACTTTCTCTTTTGAAGACCGAAATAGATCAAAAATATGATTTACAACGGGTTGTTATTGGTGGAAGTAATGTGGTAAGAGAGCTGTCGTCATTAATAAATAAGGCCTTAAATATTCCTAATATTCATGTCTTTATTTTTGGAGAAAATGGAACAGGAAAAGAATTGATGGCAAAAATTATTCATTTTAATTCTGCACGACGAAATTCTCCTTTTGTTACCGTTAGACTTTCAGCTCTACCTCCTGATGAGGTTGAAACAGAGCTGTTTGGTTATGAGAGTGGTGTTTTTGAACACTCAAACTTATCACGGATAGGACGATTGGAGGAAGCTAATGGAGGCACCTTATACATTGAAGATTTGCATGAAATGAGAATGGATATGCAACTAAAGCTGCTTAGGGTCCTTCAGGAAGGAGAAATAACAAGGACCGGGTCTTCAGGCATTAACCCAATCAATGTTAGAATTATTTCAGCTACAAATAAGGATTTGCACGGCTTTGTAAAAGAAAAACGCTTTAGAGAAGATTTATATTTTAAATTGAAGGGGCTTCCTATTAATCTTCCGTTACTTAAAGACAGACGAAAAGATATTATATTATTGGCAGATTATTTTTTAAAACAATTTTGTAAGAATAATGAAATAGATAAAATAGTATTAACTAAAGGTGCAAAACGTAAATTGTTGAATTATTCATATCCCGGAAATGTGAGAGAGTTAAAAGTGGTGGTCGAGTTGGCGGCAGTATTAACCAACAATGGGAAAATTGAAGAAGATGATATTGTTTTTAATTCAAGCTATGAAGCACCCGATCTGCTATCAGAAGAATTAACCCTTAAAGAATATAACCAAATTATCATACGCTACTATCTCGATAAATACAATAATGTTATGAAAGTGGCTGAAAAATTGGCTATCGGTAAATCAACAATTTATAACTTCCTTAAACAAGAAAAAAAATAAAAGCCCCCGATTATGAGGGCTTTGTAAATATTCTTTTCGTTTCTTTAAGAAATGAGTTCCTTGTATTGATCGGCACTTAATAGTGTTTCAATTTCCTTGGTATCTTTTATTTCTATTTTTATCATCCAGCCACCATCATAAGGTTCTTTGTTTACCAATTCAGACTGAGACTCTAAATTCTGATTAACTTCAACAATCTTTCCTGATAGAGGCATGTATAGGTCCGATACAGTTTTAACTGCTTCAATAGTCCCAAAAACCTCTTCTTTTTCCAGAAATTCATCTTCTGTTTCAATTTCTACAAAAACGATATCGCCCAATTCCCCCTGTGCAAAATCTGTTATTCCAACAATAGCAATATTATTCTCAATACGTACCCATTCATGGTCCTTGGTAAACTTTAGGTTTTTTGGTATGTTCATAGTTTAAGTTTTAAATGATTTCATATCAAAATTAAGGATTTTTTTATAATTCCACCAAATAGACACAACATAAAATATTCTTTTGTGTTAAATGCTCCCCTCTCATTAGAAATGATTATTTTTACTCTAAGGTAAAAAAATATGAATATAGATTCCATTTTGGGAGTAATTCCTGCAAGATATGCATCGACTCGGTTTCCTGGAAAGCCTTTGGTCGATATTTCCGGTAAACCAATGATTCAACATGTTTATGAACGTGTTTCGGAGTTCTTGAACTATGTTTATGTGGCAACCGATGATGAAAGAATTTATAAGGCAGTTAAGGCATTTAATGGAAGGGTTGTTATGACCTCCGAAAAGCATCAAAGTGGGACAGATCGTTGTGCAGAGGCCTTAGACCTTGTTGAGAATGAATTAAAGAGAAGCTTTGATGTAGTATTAAATATTCAGGGGGATGAACCATTTATTGAGCCTGAATTATTGCAAACTTTGTCGAGTTGTTTTTTGAGTTCCGTAACTGAGATAGCTACTCTAATAAAGAAACTTACAGATCAGGATGATCTTTTTAATCCTAATAAGCCAAAAGTTGTTTTCAACCCTAAATATGAGGCTTTATATTTTTCAAGGTCTGTTATTCCTTTTATACGTGATTATCCAAAGAATGAGTGGCTAAAAAAGCATGATTATTATCTCCATATCGGCTTATATGGCTTTAGAAGCGATGTGTTACGTGAGATTACCACTTTAAAACCCTCATCCCTTGAATTTGCTGAATCTTTAGAGCAGTTGCGCTGGATTGAAAATGGTTATGTTATTTCAGTTCGACCGGTTGAATATGAGGCAATGGGCGTTGATACACCTGAAGACCTTGAACAAATAAAAAGCAACTTGTAGGCTGCTGAAATATTTATAATAGTTAATACTGTTGTTTGAAAGGAATATTAAATCAAACAAATAATTAATGAAATTATAGCATGAGATTAATAGATTATGATCCATGGCTTGCTCCATATGCCTTACATATTGATCGCAGGCGGCAAATTTATCAGTCGTGGATGGAGCATATCAACGAAAAATACGGTGATCTGAAAAATTTTGCTTCCTCACATTTGTATTATGGTCTTCATAAGAGTGATGGGGGATGGGTGTTTAGAGAGTGGGCACCCAATGCCACAGAAATATATCTTGTGGGTGAATTCAGTAATTGGAAGCCACATAATGATTATCGTTTATTTCAGTTACCTGAAGGGAATTGGGAAATAAAATTACCGAAAGACAGCCTTGAACATGGAGATTATTATAAATTGTGGATGGTATGGGAAGGAGGATGTGGTTGGCGTTTACCTGCTTATGTTCGTCGGGTTGTTCAAGATAATGATACCAAATTATTTAGTGCTCAGGTATGGACGGAAGATGATTTTCAATGGGATGACAGTTCTTTTAAGTTGCCTGATGAGGCTCCTTTAATTTATGAGGCACATACGGGGATGGCACAGGAAGAAAAAAAGATAGGAACTTACAGGGAATTTGCCGATTTAATTTTGCCAAGAATCAAAAAAGCAGGTTACAATATATTGCAATTGATGGCTGTACAGGAACATCCTTATTATGGAAGCTTTGGTTACCATGTATCAAGTTTTTTTGCGCCATCGAGTCGTTTTGGTACTCCTGAAGATTTGAAATATTTGATAAATAAAGCTCACAATCTTGGTATAGGAGTTATAATTGATCTGGTTCACAGCCATTCAGTGAAAAATGAAGAGGAGGGTTTAAGCCGATTTGATGGCAGTTATCATCAATATTTCCATCGTGGAGATAGGGGGAATCACCCTGCGTGGGATTCACGATGTTTTGATTACGGGAAAGAAGAAGTTCAAAGCTTCTTATTGTCTAATTGCAGATATTGGATTGAGGAATTTCATGTTGATGGGTTCCGTTTCGACGGAATTACAAGTATGTTATATGTTCATCATGGTCTCGAAAAAGCTTTCACCTCTTATGATGACTATTTTAGTGGGGCACTTGATGATGACGCAGTATTGTATTTAACACTTGCCAACAGACTAATACATGAATTAAAACCGCAGGCTGTTACAATTGCTGAAGAAATGAGCGGTCTGCCCGGAATTACCACAAAACCCGATAAGGATGGATTGGGATTTGATTATCGCCTTTCAATGGGAGTCCCGGATTATTGGATCAAACAAATAAAGGAGAAAGCAGATGAAGAATGGAAAGTGAGTGAAATCTTTCACGAGCTTACTCAACACAGACCTGAAGAAAGGATTATTTCCTATGCTGAGTCACACGATCAGGCCTTAGTTGGTGATAAAACCATAATTTTTAGATTGGCTGATAAAGAAATGTATGATAATATGGCAAAAAACATGAATAGTCTTGTTATCGATCGTGCTATTGCATTACATAAAATGATACGGTTGATCACTTTTAGTACTGCTTATGGAGGCTATTTAAATTTTATGGGTAATGAATTCGGACATCCCGAATGGATCGATTTCCCAAGAGAAGGTAATAACTGGTCATATAAATATGCAAGAAGACAGTGGAGTTTGTTTGACAATAAAGAGCTTAAGTTTGCTTGGCTTGGTGCCTTCGACAGGGCAATGACCGGCCTTGAACATAAATATAAATTATTATCTGCTCCGAAAATATTTCTGAAGTTGGAAAATGACAATGACCAGGTATTGGCTTATGAAAGAAATAATTTGTTGTTTGTTTTTAATTTTAATCCAAATCAATCATTTACAGACTATGGAATTCCGGTAGATCCCGGTAAGTTTAAAATTGTTTTGTCTTCAGATCATCCCGACTTTGGAGGATTTGACAGAGTTGATAAAAATATTACTTATCCTTCTGAAGCATTTCCCGAAGGAAATCGTACATATCAGGTTAAATTATACTTGCCTGCACGAAGTGTGTTAGTATTAAAGAGGCAAAAGATAAAAAGCGTGTATGATATATAGAACTGATTTTAAAATGGGGTGGTCAATTTTTTTTGACCACCCCATTTTATCTTTATCAAAAGTGTTTAAGTGTATATAAACAAATTAATATTTAGATCCACCTTACCAAGGCAAAATCTTGCCTGTGAGGCAGGTCTTTATTAAGGGGAAACATTCTGATGCCAAACTTATGAACACCCGGTATATTTAGCTTGTAACTGAGATGATAATATACCAGAGATCCTTCCTTTTTTACTTGTTGAAACGGTTCGATATGAACAATAGCAGGGAAGGGGCTGTCGTTGGCATCAGCAATAACAATTTCCAGTCCTATGTCTGTTCCTGCCAAACGTTTTAAATCGAGAGTAACATCAACTTCATAATTATCGCCTATGCCAAGTTCATGTTTTCCAATATCGGGCATGTTATATGATACCACCTTAATATCATCCCAACCTGCATAAACTTTACGTTTCCATGAAGCAAGTTCACGAACCATTCTGTAATCATCCTCATAAAGCTTTTTAACCTTATGGAACATTGGTTCATAAAATCTAATTCCATAATCATCGATCATGCGTCGGGTAGTGAATTCCGGGGCTATTCCTGCGATAGAATTTTTAATGTATTTTATCCAATCTTCAGGTACCCCATCTTTGTTTTTGTTAAAGAAAAGAGGGATAATTTCATTTTCTAATATACTGTATATGGTGGTTGCATCTAATTCGTCCTGATATTCAGGCTTCTCAAAGGTTTGTTTATCTGTAAGTGCCCAACCTGCTTCTTCTTTGTAGCCTTCATACCACCAGCCATCTAAGACACTGAAATTGAGAACTCCGTTAAGTTCGGCTTTTTCACCACTTGTACCTGATGCTTCAAGTGGACGGGTAGGGGTGTTAAGCCAAACATCAACGCCACTGATAAGTCGTTTTGCCAAATCCATATCGTAATTTTCAAGGAAAATGATTTTTCCAATAAATTCGGGCTGACGAGAAATATCAACAATATCCTTAATAAGCTCCTGACCTAACTTATCGGCGGGGTGAGCCTTACCTGCAAAAATAAACTGAACAGGTCTGTCGGGATTATTGACAATTTTCTTTAATCGTTCTGTATCTTTAAATAATAGGTGGGCTCGTTTATACGTGGCAAAACGGCGTGCGAAACCTATTGTTAGAGCATTTTCGCGAATTGCATCTAAAATATCCACTATATGTGATGGATCTTCATGTCTGTCAATCATCACTCTTCCCATTCTCCAGCGAATATAATTTATAAGTTTCTTTTTAAGTTCTCTACGTACTTGCCAGATTTTTTCATCAGAAACGCCATGGATTTTTTCCCATTTTGTTTTGTCGGATACGTCTTTTAAAAAATCTTTTCCAAATTCCGACTCATAGAGTTTTCTGAATTCGGATGTTGTCCAGGTCCCATAATGGACTCCATTTGTAACATATTTAATGTGCAATTCTTCAGGGAAGTAGCCACGCCATAAATTGCGAAACATCTTTTTTGTAACTTCGCCATGCAGCCAGCTTACTCCGTTTATCTCCTGAGAGCTTTTTGCAGCTAAAACACTCATGGAAAACTTCTCTCCACTTCCGGGATTTTCTTGACCTAAGGCCATAAATTCATCCCAAGAGATATTAAGTTTTTCAGGAATATGACGAAGGTAAACTCTTAATAAATCTTCATCAAACTTATCATGTCCCGCAGGTACCGGGGTATGGGTAGTGAAAAGCGATGATGCTTTTACCAACTCCATTGATTCGGCAAAGCTGAATTTTTGTTCTGATAAATCTAATAGTCTCTCTAAATTTATAAGGGCGGCATGTCCTTCATTGCAATGATAGAGGTCAACTTTTGATTGTATAGCTTTAAGCACACGAATACCTCCAAAGCCAAGAAGAATTTCCTGTTTTAAGCGATTTTCCCAATTGCCACCATATAGCATATGTGTAATTTCACGATCCTGAATGCTATTGATAGGAATATCTGTATCCATAAGGTAAAGAGGTACTCTGCCAACTTGAGCTTTCCATAATACGGCATGTACCTCCCTGCCGGGAAGATCAATTTTTATGCTTATATGTTCTCCATTTTGATCCCTTACCTGCTCAAGAGGTAGATTCGAAAACTCTTGAATATCATATTTTGCTATTTGTTCACCACTTTCGGTAAGTGACTGGGTGAAATAACCATAACGGTAAAGTAATCCTACGGCAATAATATTAACTCCCTTATCACTAGCTTCTTTAAGGTAATCACCAGCAAGTATGCCCAAGCCTCCGCTAAAAATTTTTAAAATGTCGTTTATACCATATTCCATACTGAAATATGCTATGGCAGGGCCATCAGGAAGAGGACGATCCATGTATTTCCTGAAATCTTGATATACTTTATCCAGCATATCAGTAAATTGCTGGTCTTCAGACAGAGCCTGTAAGCGATTATAGGATACCTTTTCCAGTAATTGAACCGGATTTTTATGTACTTCTTCCCAAATTTCCGAATCGATATATTCAAAGACCTCAACAGCTTGGTAATTCCATGTCCACCATAAATTTAGTGAAAGCTCATGAAGTACCTTCAAAGGTTCAGGTAACTTTGATTTAACAATTAACCTTTTCCAAACGGGAGTAGAAATAGTGTCTGAAATGACACGTAACTTAGGTTCTTTTTGAACCACACTGAACTGTTCCTTGCGATTATTCACTTCTTTTAATGCAATATTGTAAGCTTCGAAATAATATTTAATTACATTGTTCCACTCCAACTTAGTTGAAAGCTCTTTTGCTCTTTTTCCGGTTTCTTTTAAAACGGAGTTTTTTGCAATAGAAAACTCTTTAATTACCCGGGCGACTTCTGCAACCGCCTCTTGATAATTTGACTCTGTGCGTTTAATAACTTCAACGCCATCGTAAATAGATTTGGAGTATTCTTTTGCCCAACTTCCAAAACCAGCCAGGGTGGATGTTATTGTTGGGATGCCGAATGCAATGCTTTCGAGTGGAGTATATCCCCATGGATCATAGTAAGCAGGAAAAACTGTTAGGTCTATCCCGGTTAATAATTCAAAATAGGGAATATTAAAAATTCCATCATCACCATCTAAATAACTGGGCACAAATATAAGCTTTATTTTTTCATTGGCCTTATTACTTAAATGTATTGATTGAATTTTATTGATAATGGGATCATAACCAAGATCGTTAAGTCCATGAGTAAGAAATGGATTGGCTAAGGGTTCGTTGTATTTTTTTGTTTGTAATCGTTCTATTAAATCCTTCCTGGGGCCATAAGTACTGGCAGGAATTAGCATGAAAAATATAATATCGCGCTCTTGTTTAGGATCTTCATTTAATTTTTTTAATGCATCTAAAATAAGATCTGCACCTTTATTACGAAATTCATATCGTCCACTGCTGGCAACTAAAAGGCTGTTGCTCGGTACTTGATAACCAAGAACTGCAGAAGCAACATTTAGTAATAATTTTTTAGCTTTTGATCTTTGACTTGCAAATTCCTCCTTTCCCGGAACAAAGTCATTTTCGAATCCATTTAATGTTATGATATCTGCCTTCCTGTTTAGCAGTTTTTCACATTCATCTGCTGTAACTTTTGATACAGTTGTATAGCAATCTGCATTTTGTGCAGTAATTTTTTCTAATGAATGTTTTGCTGTAATATTAAATTCTTGAGCTTTTTCATCAACATCGAACTGTAAAGTTTCATCGTAAACAGCAAATCCTTTATTTGCCAGAATACGCCCAATGCCTATGTCGTGAGTTGTAAAAACAGTTCCTATTTGCGGAAGTTTGTCTTTTAGATAAAGGACTCCGCTTCCTGTTGAACATTCATTAAAATGGGCTATTATTTTATCTGATGCAGTAAGATGAAAGTGGTAAAAATTTTCAATTAAAACGCCTGCTGCATATCCAAAAAGAGCAGCTTCCACATAATCCCATTGTCCGGCTATACTATCGACTTTATATGTTTCCCAAAGATAAGATAGTATCTCATTTTTTTGTGCAACAAAAGATGTAAAATCAATTAAGAATACGAGGGGTTTACCCGGAACATTCCAACGCCCTACTTTTATTCTTATACCATCGTAAAGCAAAGCAGCCTGCCAGTCGGCATAAATTGTATCGTCAGGGATGAATTCCGGATTTTTATGATGTGAACGCCAAATGTCAGGTCCAATAAATATTAATTTATCACCAAAATGGCTGACAAGGGTATTGGCTTGTGATGATAAAACAGCATGTACTCCACTAATTTTGTTACATACTTCCCAACTTGTTTCAAAAAGATAATCAGATTTTACGATATTATTATTATTAAAAGTTTCCATTTTAAATTTTAAAACTAATGTTTATACTTCCTGCTATTTTGTGGCAGGTTTTTTAGTAGAAGATTTTCTTTTCCTCAGTTTTTTGATCTCTTCCTCCATCTTTTTAATTTTTTCTTCTTTTTCTAAAAGCAGATCGCTTAAATTAGAAAGTTCTTTATCTGTACTACTTTCAGGTACTGAGGCATTTAAGCGAAGGGTGAAGTCGCTCAATACGTTCATATAATTTATGAAAGCTTCATACGGAGTTTCATAGGGGTTAAAATATGCATGAACTTCCCCATCGGAAAAGAACTTGGTACACATATAATAAAAATGATCACTACTTTGTAGATAATTCCAGTCTTTTTGCAATTTGGGTTCAGTACACTGAAGTATTTTGGGTAATAATTTATATAATTTATTAAATGCTTCTTGTTGCATTTCATTTCCAAGCCATGCTGTAAGGTCTCTTTCTTCATCAGCCCATGAAATCGGATGAGGAACCTTAACAGGCGCAATTACCTGTAATTTGTCGGCAACTTCAGAGGGAGTGGAAAAGGAAATATTCTTTTGTTTAAAAGCTTCAACCGGGATATTTTCAAGGAATTCAAAAATTCCTGTTGATAAGTCCTGGTGCTCCCCAAATGTTTCATAATTTAGAAACAAATTAATTACTTCTTCACGTTTATCAAGCTCTTCAATCCAGTTAATAAACTTTGTTGCTGTTAATGGCCATTCATTCCAATTTTTATTGCCAAATCTGAAGGCTATGTCATCACTGAGTTTATAATTTTTCAGTAAAACTTTCAGCCTGGGTTTTATTGTATTACAATAAAGGAAGTTTGGACTTTTCCAGCCAAGTATATGTTTAGCACCTTCGGTTAGCATAGCTTTAAAGCCCATACCGGTAACCATAGCCCCCATACTGTCGGAATATATGAGCTCGGTATTGCGAAATACCTTGGGGCGGACTCCAAAGAGTGATTCCATTAAATCGGAATGCTCATCAACCTGCCGTTTAAATTCTTTTTCATTATTTAAAGCAGCTAATGAATGTGAATAAGTTTCACCAAGGAATTCAACCATTCCCGTTTTAGCAAGCTCTTTAAAGCTGTCAATTACTTCAGGGGTATAAAGTTTAAATTGTTCAATGGCAAGACCTGAAATTGAAAAGGCTACTTTAAATTTACCTTTATGTTTTTTTATCATTTTTAATAACAAACGGTTTGCAGGAAGGTAGCTTTTGTCGGCTACATTTTGCATAATACTCTCGTTTGTATAGTCATCATAATAATAATGGTCATTGCCAATATCGAAAAAGCGATATCTCCTGAAACGGAATGGCTGGTGAACCTGGAAATAGAAACAAATGGTCTTCATATTTTTAATTTTTCAAAAGTCATTGTTTGGCTTTCAGTTTTTAATCAGATAGAGCCTTTAGCTTAAGAGTCTTGTCATAGACATTTTTAACAGCGTGGGCTGCATTCTCCCATTTCAGGGAATCAACTTCTTTTTTGCCATATTTAATAAACATTTTTGCCATTCCCGGATAGTTTAGGATTCCATATATTGCATCGGCCATGGCGTTTACATCCCAAAAATTGGTTTTAATGGCGTAGGTTAAGATTTCAGAAACACCCGATTGGTGGGAAATTAATACCGGAACATTGCTTTGCATAGCTTCTAAGGGGCTGATACCAAAAGGTTCCGAAACAGATGGCATAACATAGAGGTCGCTCATCTTTAGCATTTCAAAAACATCATCACCCCTTAAAAAGCCGGTAAAATGGAAGCGGTCTGATATTTTTAATTGGGCGGCACGTCTTATCATTTTTTCCATCATATCACCACTTCCTGCCATAACAAAACGAACATTATCCATTTTTTGAAGTACTTTATGGGCTGCTTCAACAAAGTATTCAGGTCCTTTTTGCATGGTGATACGTCCAAGGAAAGTGACAATTTTCTCGTTAACTCCCTTTTTAATTGAGGCTTTTGATGTTTTTTCTTGTGGTTCAACTGCATTATATACAGTTTCAACTTTGTCTTTGTTGATTCCGTATTTTTCTATTACAATTTTACGCGTTAGATTGCTAACAGTAATGATACGGTCAGCTGCTTCCATTCCTCTTTTTTCTATTTCAAAAACTGCCGGGTTTACGTTTCCGCCACTTCTATCGAAGTCTGTTGCATGAACATGTATTACTAAAGGTTTGCCAGAAGCTTCACTTGCTGCAATTCCCGCAGGATATGCCAACCAATCGTGCGCATGTATTATATCGAAGCTGTAGTCCTGAGCTAAAATGTTAGCAACCAGGGCGTAATCCCTTATTTCATAGAGGAGGTTAGCTCCATATTTTCCTGTAAACTCAACTTTTCCCTCTTTATTTATGTTGAGTAGCTTTAATTGTTTCGATTTTTCTTTCCTTGTATGAAGCCAAAACTCTTCTTCGCTCATATAAGGTATCAATTTAGAACCAACTTCAATATAGTCGAGTTTCTTACTAAAATGTTTGATTTTTAATTTGCGGTGCCTGACAGGAACCTGGTTGGCTCCAATAAGACGAATACCTGTTTGTTTTTCATCGCCATAAGCCTTGGGTACTACAAATAATACCTCAATACCCGGAATGAGAGATAAACCCCGAGTCAGGCCGTAACAGGCAGTTCCTAAACCGCCGGAAATATGGGGAGGAAATTCCCACCCAAACATTAGTACCCTCATAAGTCAGTTATAATTTTCGATTAACTTAATTAACTTAATTACAGCTGCTACGCTCCATGCCATACTTACTGCTTCTTTTGCTATGTGAGGCGGATTGCCATTAAAACATTCAGGAATGGTGCTTATGCAATGCTCAGACATTTCTTCTTCAAAATCATCTATCATCTTTTTGATAAATGGTGCACCACTTTGCTTATGAACATTAAGATAAGCTTCAGCAAAAAATGATGACAACCAAGGAAATACAGATCCCTGATGACGAGCCAGATCTCTTTGCCTTTGAGAACCTTCCAAAACACCTTTGTATTGAGGTGAAGATGGAGATAGTGTGCGTAATCCTTTGGGACTCAAGAGCTCCTTTTTAACAATATCAATTACCAGCTTGCATTGCTCTCTTGATAAAGGTGTAAAGGGCAAAGCAGCTGCTATTATTTGATTGGGACGTATAGAATTATCAGTGAAATTATAATCTACATAGTCATATAAATATTTGCCTTCTTCGTTCCAAAAAGTATTAATGAACGAAGATTCTGCCTTTTCAATTAAAATTTCAAGGTCTTTTATTTTACCGGAAGTAGAAGCTTGACTAATATATTTTAATGCATTATACCACAAAGCATTTACTTCTACAGTAAAACCGGGACGCCAAGTAACCGGCTGATTATCCACAATTGCATTCATCCATGTTAAAGGAATACTTTCTATTTTAGCATAGATAAGTCCATTTTCAGCTAAATGAACGGGGCCATTTTGTAATTTAACAATATATTGAATGAGATCGCAAAGGGTGCTTTCGTATTTTTTAAAAACACCTTGATGCGGTACAGCTTTTTCAATTTCCTGAATAGCATAAAATAACCATAAGGGAATGTCAACTTCCTTTGATTTTAATTGTGTTGGCTGATCCTGCGAAATCAAATAAAGACTACGAATGTCCTTAACAGCTTGATCGAGTATTTTTAAATAATCACTTTTGTCTTCCTGATATGCCATTAATCCGGGAAGGGCTATTAAGGTGTCGCGCAGTCTCTCATGATACCAATGATATCCTGCAATTAGTTTTGTTGACTTTCCATCTTTGAGAATAAATTGGCTGGCAGAGTTTAGTAAGTTGTGTAATAATGTGTTTCGTGGGACTCTTTTATTAATTTCACGGGTAAATTTGCCTTTAAATCCTCTGGGGTTCCCTTGTTTGGTAGCGGCAGAAAAAACAATAGACTCCCCTTTCGCTATATCAAGTTCAAAATAGCCCGGCACAAATAAATCTTCCTTAAAAGCATAGCCACGTTGTTGCTCTTTATAATATTCAATTCCCCTGAACCAGTCGGGAACAGCAATGAATTCATTAAGTTTGCTTATTTGCATAAAGAGGTCCGGGAATCCTTCATACATGCAAATTCGAATACCATTTTCAATTTCATCGTAGCGGGTATTGGCTACCATATTTTGACTGGTTAATTCATGAATATTCCTGAAAGCAAGAAAAGGCTTAAACCTGATTTTAGTTGGAGAAGTGGCTTCTGTTAAAGTAACTTTAAAAAGCAGTTGTTCTTCATTTTGAGTGAGTAGAAGCTCAGTAACCAGTTGCATGCCTCCAACTTTATAAATGCGCTTTGGAGTATGGTCAAGCTCAAAATCAGTCATATATTTATGACCTTTTGGTTCGTAATGATTACCCTGATATTTATGAATCCCGAGATTAAATTCTTGGTTATGCTGTATCAAAGTAATATCCAATGACGAAAGAAGAACAAAAAGTTCATCAGAGAATTCTTTAATGGGAGAAACAAGCATCCCGTGATATTTCCTGGTGTTGCAACCTATGATAGTGGTACTGGAATATGAACCCGCTCTGTTAGTTCTGAGAATTTCCTTGGAAAGAGAGTACTCAAGATTAACAAGTTTGGATTTATCAAGGTTTAAATAGGTCATAGCCTTTTATTAAAAATGTTATTAATTATTGTGAACTAATGATATGAATAGAGCTTATATAACAAAATATTAGTTGAGCTTGTTCATTCTATAGAGGATTAGGACTTTGTTGAAATATTTCTTGATTTATGCTTTTATATTTGCTTTAATTCTTTGTTTTAAAGATCTGATTTTAAAATTATATAATATTTTTTGTTAGCGATTAAGTGAATTTAATGATAAGTATTTTAAATCACAAATGAGTTTTTAAAATAAATGTATAATTATTTTGTTAAAAACAATTTTTCAAAATATTCTTTATCTTTTTTTATTAATGATGATGGATATTGGTCAGATAAACGGTTTATATTTTCAATAGTTTGTTGTACAAATTGCTTAAAAGAAGAGCTTGGATGCCCGATAAGTTTGTGTTGTCGTGCAAGTTGAATTTTTTTGGCCTCTTTGTAATAATGTCGGGCTTCATCCGAAAGGGTGGATTCAGAAAAACGTTTCCAAATATAATTTAATGCTGTTTCGTTTGGATGTAGCATATCAGTTTTATAAAAACGATAATCCCTTAATTCATCCAATAATATTTCGTAGGCAGGGAAATACCAAATATTTTCGAATTGTAACTTGAGTTTTTCGATAGCTAATAATAAAATTGATTTACTAATTTGATTACCATGTGCACTATCTTTCCAATGACGTACCGGACTTACAGTGAAGATTAATTTTACTTTGGGGTTGAATGCTCTTAATTTTGTGATGAGCTTTTCCCATTCATTAACGATTTCTTCAGTAGTGATTAGTTTTCTCGTAAAATTATCATGAGGAAATTTGTGGCAGTTGGCAACTACTTGTTGCAGTTCTTTATGATAATAAACAAAGGCGGTACCAAAAGTGATGATTATAAATTCAGCTTTTTTAAGAAATGAATGTGCATCTAAGGTTGATTTATTTATGTTAGCTGTGGCGATGGAAGCATCGGGATGGCTGAATTTTCCATGGTGTTGGAAGCTGTGCCAAAGATCATTTAAGTGAAAAAGATTATTTGTGGTAGTAACACGATTTTCTAATATATTATAAAAAGCATGTTTGATCGATAGAGGATTATAAAGAACCCCGAAGGGATTTACCAATGCGGGGAAACGTGTTTCAGTTAAATATTCACCTATATTATCTGAAAAGCATGATCCTATTAAAAAAACTCCTGAACTTATTTCAATTTTGTGTTCTGCATCAGGTACTGTAACAATAGTCCTGAAATGCCCCTGATGGCTCATTTTATTTGTGGTATTATAATTTAGAGATTTGGTTTGACAACCATTGAGTTATATCATTGAAAGCTTTGTCAGAAGCAGGTTCGTTGTGAATTTCATGTAAGGTCTCCGGGTAATTTATTATGGTGAAAAGCTCCGGGTTTTTGTCGGCTATTAATTTTGTACCTTCCGGTTTTGTTAAGGGATCGTCAGCTCCGTGCAATAATAATAAGGGTATTTCAACAGCTGTTTTCCATGCAAGAATGTTTTTGGCGCCTTTTTCAATT
Source organism: uncultured Alkalitalea sp. (assembly GCA_964578485.1). Taxonomy (GTDB): domain Bacteria; phylum Bacteroidota; class Bacteroidia; order Bacteroidales; family Marinilabiliaceae; genus CAZODA01. The sequence goes on from CAZODA010000008.1 coordinate 34,732, forward strand.
TCATTAAACAGACGAATTGAAATGCGTTTATGTTCTAAAGGGTCTTTTTTCTTTTTATTATTTTCGGGTGATTTACTTGACATATGGCCCGATTTAACACCTGAATTAAAAGTGGTCTCAGGGAAAACAGGATTTAACCAATGCAGTAGCCTTTGTCTTAATAACGAAGGTGGCTTGCTTAATTGAATCCAGGGGGAAGTAATGATAGCCCCTGCAAAGTCTTGTTGCCTCTTCATTAGAAAGTTTAATGCAAGGTTACCACCCATGCTGTGACCATAAATAAAACAGGGGATATTTTCAAAATTACTTTTACAACGTCGGAACAGGGCACCTATATCATTTAAAAAATCATTAATATTATCAATATGGCCACGTTTACCATCCGATTGACCATGACCACGATAATCGATGGCATAGATCATATAGTTTTCTGCACATAACCTTCGTGCCCAGGCATCATATTTCATTGAATATTCTCCAAGTCCGTGGATTATGCATATTGTGGCGATAGGACTTTTTTCAGGCTTCCAATAGCGGCCTTGCAAAAAAGTACCATCTCTGGAAATCACATTAAATGCCTGATGACTAATTCCCATAAAATTTAATTTGAATATTGTTTAATATTTTCTGCAAATCTATATAAAATTTTCAGATTTGTTGCTAATCGCAGCTAAGTTATTGAATGCTAACAAGATTCCTTTTTATTCCTTCATATTTTGCTCTTTTTACAGGCGAATTTTTGAATAATAAGGAAAATTCTTTAGGGCTTAATTTATTCCAATCGTCCATGGTCATTGTCTGAAGTTTTTCAGAGGGATAATATGCTGCTTCATCGCTGTTTTGCAGCTTTTTATTCCAAGGGCATACTTCTTGGCATATATCACAACCAAAGATCCATTTGTTCATGTTTTTATGAAAAGATTCAGGAATAATATCGTCTTTATTTTCTATGGTTAGGTAAGAAATGCATTTGTTTGCGTCAATTTGTTTTCCGGGTAATATTGCTCCGGTAGGGCAAGCTCTGATGCAGCGGGTACAACCCCCACAACCATCATTAATTATTTTATTGTTATATGTTAGATCTAAATTAACAAGTATTTCTCCAATAAAGATAAAAGAGCCCAATTTACGATGAATCAAAAGGCTGTTTTTCCCAATCCATCCCAATCCTGCTTTTACAGCAAGTGATTTTTCAAGTATTGGAGCAGAATCTGTAAAAAATCTGCCTTGAAGGTCGGGGTATAAATGTTCGCGTATATAATTAAGCAATTCCGAAAGTTTATCTTTAATTATTTTATGATAATCCTCTCCGTAGGCATATCTTGAAATTTGGGGTGCTTCTTGGGATTGGCTGATTTTTGGTTGGTAATAATTTTGAACTACTGTAATTACGCTTTTACTGCCTTCAACCAGCAAGGCAGGATTAACACGCTTATCGAAATGATTAGCCATGTAGCCCATGCCGGCGTTATAGCCTTTTTCAAGCCATTTTTTCAGCCTTTCTTTATCATCAATAAGTTCTTCCGCAGGTGAAAAGCCTATATCGTCAAAACCCAGCTCTGCTGATTTCTCACGTATAGATTGAGCAATATATGCTTTTGCCAGATCCATTATAAATATGTTAAACGGTAGTTGCTTATAAAAGCCCAAGCTCCAATAAAGCTTCGTCGCTTAGCATATCCCTGTCCCATGGGGGATCAAAAGTCATTTTAACTTCAACTTTTTTAACACCTTTTACGCCTGCAACCACATCATTAACTTCCTCGGGAAGTGAGTCTGCAACAGGACAGTTGGGAGAGGTAAGTGTCATCACTATAAGCACATTACCATCATCATCAATGTTAACTTCGTAAATTAATCCTAAATCGTATATATTTACGGGTATCTCGGGGTCATAAACAGTTTTAATTGCGTTTACAACCTCCATCTCCATACTTAAAAATTCATTGCTCATAATATATAAGTTTTAATCTTAAAACCCAAAAAGGTCAAAGATGTTTAAACGAAATATTATTTTTTGGATTTTATAGTTCCATCTTTGTTTTATATGCAAGTGCATACATTTTCATTTGTTTAACCATTGAGGCCAAACCATTGGAGCGTGTTGGTGAAAGGTGTTCTTTGAGACCTATCTTATCGATAAAAAAAAGATCTGATTCAAGGATCTCATCCGGAGTATGGTTGTTAAGTACTTTAATTAGTAGTGATACAATACCTTTTACGATAATGGCATCGCTATCGGCCATAAAAAAAATCTTGCCTTCTTCAATCCATGCATATAACCATACTTTTGATTGGCAACCTTCAATAAGATTTTGCTCACTGCGGTGACGCTCATCAAAATTGTTTAGCTCATTTCCAATTTCTATGAGTAATGAATATCTGTCCATCCAGTCGCCCAGCATGGAGAATTCTTCTATAATTTGTTCTTGCTTTTCTTTAATTGTCATTAAGTGAAATTTAAAAGGGCACAAATTTCATGAATTTCCACTCTTTAACCAAACAGTTGTTGTACTTTAATAAGTCCTTTTATTAAAATATCAACTTCTTCTTTGGTATTATACAGCCCAAAGGAAGCTCTTATAGTGCCCGGGATACCTAAGAGATCCATCAGGGGTTGAGCGCAGTGATGGCCGGTACGAACAGCAATTCCCATTTTATCTAATAAAGTACCTGCATCAAAAGGATGTATGTCTTTTAATAGGAATGATATAAGGCTGGCTCTGTTTTTGGCCTTACCATAAAATGTAATATTTTCAAGTGAGGATAATTTTTTGAAGGCATAATTATAGAGTTCAGTTTCATATATGCGTATTTTGTCGAGACCTATATTGTTAATATAGTCAATTGCAGCACCCAGTCCTATGGCCGCAACATAATCAGGAGTACCTGCTTCAAATTTGTATGGTATATCATTAAAAGTAGTTGATTCATATGATACAGATTGTATCATTTCACCACCTCCTTGATATGGTTGCATTTGATTGAGCCATTTTTCCTTTCCATAAAGAATGCCTATTCCTGTTGGTCCGTAAATTTTATGACCCGAAAAGGCATAAAAATCGCAATCAAGCTTTTGTACATCAACATTTAAATGCTGAATAGCTTGAGCTCCATCTATCAATACGGGAATGTTTTTTTTATGTGAAGCTTTAATAATTTCTTCAACCGGATTTATAGTTCCTAAAACATTACTTAAATGAGTAATGGCAACAAGTTTTGTTTTAGCACTCAACAGAGAATAAAACTGATCCATATTGAGTGAACCATCGGAGTGAATAGGAATAACTTTAAGTATAATATTTTTCTTCTTTTGTAGAAGATGCCAAGGTACTATATTGGAATGGTGCTCCATGGCCGAAATAATAATTTCATCGCCATCGTTAATAATGGTGTCACCAAGGGATTGTGCAACTAAATTTATAGCTTCTGTTGTACCTTTGGTAAATATAATCTCCTTTTCAGAGGACGCTCCAATAAATGCGGCTATTTTTTTTCTTGCTTCCTCAAAAGCTTCAGTGCAAAGATTGCTGAGAGTATGAAAGCCACGATGTATATTACTGTTTATTTCAAGATATACCCTTTCCATAGCTTTGATTACCTGTATGGGAGTTTGAGTAGTAGCCCCATTATCAAGGTAAACCAAAGGCTTCCCGTTTATTTTACGGCTTAGTATTGGAAAATCCTTTCGGATTGTTTCTGCCGGGTAATTTTGCATTCTCTTTTATTTATATGGTTCCCAACAGGGTATATTATTTAGCTCGTCGTTTTAGAAAAACCCTGAAATGATTATTAATTAAATTTTAAATACATTATTTCCTTTTTGACCACAAACTATGCAGGAATCACATTTATCCAATTCTCCCCGAAAGCGTTTGTTAACTAATTCCTGAATTCTATCTTTTAATTCTGGAAGTTGAATTTTTTCTATTACCTCATTGGCAAAGGCAAACATAAGAAGAATGTTGGCCTCTTCCTTGTTGATTCCACGAGCGCGTAAATAAAATAGTGCATTATCATCAAGCTGCCCTACAGTTGCGCCATGGCTACATTTAACTTCATCAGCATAAATCTCAAGTTGAGGGCGTGTATTTATTTTGGCAAGCTCGGTAAGCAATAAATTGTTGTTACTTTGATATGCATTGGTTCGTTGTGCATCTTTTGCAACCAAAATTCTTCCGGTAAATGCCCCTGTACTTGCGTCGTCCATTACTCCTTTAAATAGCTCATTACTTTCGCAATCTGCAGATGCATGGTTAATAAAAGTAAAATTATCGACATGCTGATTTTTGTCAATAAGATAAAGTCCGGAAATATGGTTTACAGCAAACTCACCTCCTAAGCGTGCAATTATATTATTTCGGGTAACACCTGTATTTAAAGTGAAGAAATTTGCATTGAGTAGTGATTCTTTTTCTTGGTTAAAATAGTACCCTCCAATTTGAACAACACCGTTATGCTGATTTTGAAGGTTGTAGAAATCTAAATCAGCAGAGTTCTCCACTTGTATTTCGCTAATGGAATTAATTAAAAACCGACTTGTCGATAATGTATGATCGCAGATAAGGACACGGGCTTTTGCATTTTCTTCCAATACAATATAATTACGTTGATTGACCATAAGGTCTTTATCACCGGTTAAGATATTCACAATTTGAATGGGTTTTTCAATAATTACATCGGAGGGAACATATATAAAAACACCATCAGTAGCCAGCATAGTGTTAAGAGCTGCCATACCATCTTCCTTGTAAGGGGCAATTTTGGAATAATATTTCTCTGTTAATGAAGGATGTTTTTTAGACATTTCAGAAAAACTTCCAATATATACTCCTTGTGGCAAACCGTTGTTATTGCTTCCCGGGAAAAATTTTCCGTTAACTGTAAAAACTGTATGTGATTCAAGGTTTTCAATATCACATTTAAAAATATCTTCTATTCTCCCTGTGAAACCATTTTCAAGGAATGAATGGAGATGATCTCCATTAAACCATGGTTGCAAATTGGTGTATTTATATGCTTCAACTTTTGCGGAAGGAATACCAAGCTTACGAAATATTTCGCCGGCTTCTATGCGTTTGCTGTTGACTATATTTCCGGTTTCTTTTTCTATTAAGCTTTTGTTTTCTTCATAAAAACTTATCAATGAGCTGTATTGTTCTGCTGTTTTTACCATAATTTACTCTTCAAACTCTTTTTTTATCCAGTCATATCCATTTTTTTCAAGCTCCTTTGCCAACTCTTTACCTGCAGATTTGACAATTCTGCCATTTAAAAGGACATGAACAAAATCAGGTTCAATATATTCTAATAAACGTTGATAATGAGTGATTACTATAGTAGCATTTTCATTGGTGCGAAGCGTGTTTACTCCCTTGGCAACGGCACGGAGGGCATCAATATCAAGTCCCGAATCCGTTTCATCAAGAATGGCTAATTTAGGATGGAGTACAGCCATCTGAAAGATTTCGTTCTTCTTTTTTTCTCCTCCCGAAAATCCTTCGTTGACCGAACGGTTGGTAAGATTGGGGTCTATATCAACAAGCTTTTTGCGATCACGCATAAGTTTTAAAAATTCACCTGCCGATAAGGGTTCTTCACCCCTATATTTTTTTTGTTCATTTAATGCCGTCCGCAAAAAATTAGTCATACTTACTCCAGGTATTTCAACGGGATATTGAAAACTGAGAAAAATTCCTTCCCGAGCCCTGTCTTCCGGAGATAATTCCAAAAGATCCTTCCCAATATAGCTTACACTACCCTTGCTTACCTCAAAGGTTTCATCCCCTGTGAGTACAGCGGCCAAGGTGCTTTTTCCGGAACCGTTGGGCCCCATTATAGCATGAATTTCCCCTGCGTTTACTTCAAGATTTACTCCACGCAGTATTTCCTTACCATCAACAATGGCATGAAGATCATTTATTTTTAACATTATAACTTACTTTCTATGGTGGTTTTTAATTTTATTATGATAAATATATGTTCAATTATTAGCCAACACTGCCCTCTAAACTGATTTCAAGAAGTTTTTGAGCTTCAACAGCAAACTCCATAGGCAGCTGATTGATTACTTCTTTTACATAACCGTTGACAATGAGGCCTACTGCCTTTTCAGTATCTAAACCTCGCTGGTTACAGTAGAATATCTGATCTTCACCTATTTTTGAGGTAGTAGCTTCATGCTCTACTTTTGCTGTGCTATTACTGATTTCTAAATAAGGAAAGGTATGAGCACCACATTTGTCTCCCAATAAAAGGGAATCACATTGAGAGAAATTTCTGGCATTTTCAGCGCGTCTGGATACTTTCACCAATCCTCTGTAACTATTCTGACTATATCCTGCAGATATACCTTTGGATACGATCAAACTTCTGGTGTTTTTCCCGAGATGTATCATCTTAGTACCTGTATCGGCCTGTTGATGATTATTGGTTAAGGCTACGGAATAAAACTCTCCAACAGAATTATCACCCATAAGAATACAACTTGGATACTTCCAAGTTATTGCAGAACCGGTTTCAACCTGAGTCCATGATATTTTTGAATGCTCGCCCTTACAAATACCTCGCTTGGTAACAAAATTGAAAATACCCCCTTTACCTTCTTTGTCGCCGGGATACCAATTTTGAACAGTAGAGTATTTTACCTCGGCACGATCCATGGAAATAATCTCAACAACTGCTGCGTGAAGTTGATTTTCATCACGCATGGGAGCTGTACAGCCCTCAAGGTAGCTAACATAACTATCATCCTCGGCAATAATAAGAGTGCGCTCAAATTGACCCGTATTCATGGCATTAATTCTAAAATAGGATGACAATTCCATAGGGCATCTTACACCTTTGGGTATATAAACGAAAGAGCCATCACTGAAAACAGCTGAATTCAGAGCAGCAAAAAAATTGTCAGTAGGAGGAACTACAGAACCCAAATGTTTTTTGACAAGATCGGGATGACGCTGAATAGCATCAGACATACTGCAAAAAATAATCCCCTTTTCCGCAAGAGTATCCTGAAAAGTAGTCTTTACAGAAACACTGTCGATAATAGCATCTACAGCCACTCCTGCAAGTACCTTTTGTTCATCAAGAGGAATACCAAGCTTGTCGAATACAGCTTTTAATTCGGGATCTACCTCATCCATGCTATTAAGAAGAGGCTTCTTTTTAGGAGCTGCATAATATATCATATCCTGAAAATCTATTTCCGGAATATTTAAATGCGCCCAATCAGGTATTTCCATAGTTAACCAATTACGATAGGCTGCAAGCCTGAATTCCAGCATAAATTCAGGTTCGTTTTTCTTTCTGGAAATCTCTCTTATAACATCTTCATTTAAACCTTTTGGAAGTATATCCATTTCAATATCAGAATGAAAACCATACTGATACTCTCTACTTGTTACTTCTTCCAATAATCTATCTTGTTCACTTGCCATAATTTAATTCAATATCTGTTTTTGTATGAAAAACACACAATAGTTATTATTATATCAAAACAAGCCTATCGGCAAAAGAGTTCAACACCGGACTTTTTCAACCCCACATAATCTTTAAAAATAATAATCTGTTAGCCATCGGATAACAGGTAAATAATTTAAACCAAATGAAAATGAGGGAAAAATATTTTCGCACAAATTTACAAAACTATTTAGATTAATTATAATTTATGAAGAAAGCAGCTTAATAAAAGATGAAATAAACTTAAATATGTTAGCTCCCGCCGTCGTAAAACTCGGCGGAACAGGCTCAGGCTGCGCCTTGGGTTGATGAATCTCCATCCCCGGCTCCTTGAAGAGGCAATATTAGATTTATCTTTTGTGCTTAAGAAGGTTTCGGGTTTTGCGTTTGGAATTTGAACATTAAATATTTAAACTTATCTATTTCCCATTACATTTGGGAAAAACAATAATTGCCACACAAACATACGAGAGCGCAGGTGGTGCAGGTGTTCATTGACATAGAGGTATACCCTAGAGCCATAAATATTTAACTATGCATTCTATGAAGAACAATATATAACTATTAAAGTATTGAAAGAACTGTTATTTGAAATCTTTGAGTTAATCCTTTAGCGGAAGCCCTATTGTTTACATCCTAAAAATCAAGAACAAGTGGAACCAAGCATTTTGGCTGATTATCTTTGTCATTCTTAACCAACATCTTCAGTGGTGAAGGATGAAGATGCAATACCTTGGTTAGAACAAAAATTTCTAACATTAAAACCGTATTTTTGATAATCACGAAATAGTTATTTAAAAAAAGTTAGTGTAACTCTCATCTTTTGTTTCAAAAGAAACGAAGACCTAACTTAGAGTTCAAGATTTACTGAGCCAGAGCCTTACTATAAGAGTTGTTTAAACACGAATGTTATTTGAGATTTTCTCAATCCATATACAACGCCTTAATTGGTTGTATAATATAAGAAAGCAAGGTAGTTTTATTAATTACTATATTGCCTTCCCCGGTTAACCCCTTAGTATAGGTGATTTTTTTTCCGTAGGTAGTTACGAGACCATTTGGTAAATACACTGTTACTAAATATTTTGCTTCTTTGTCTGAATATCTTATTGTATCAACAATTCCCTTTATTACGCCATATTTATTAGAATTATATGCATTAAGTTTGATGTTTATTTCCATACCCTTATTAATGTTAACTATTTCGTCTGCAATTATTTTCATTTCTCCTATAATACAAATTTCATCTGAATTTTTTATAGGCAAAGGAGAAGTTTTTTCAATCAAATAAATATCCCTTGTAATAATTTGGGGGTAATGAATAGAATGGAGGAATAATGCAAGTAAGCTTAATGTGAAAAAAATCACAATAATTCCCCAACTACTTATCCAGGAAGGAATTTTTCCTAATACTACATCGGTATATGGATTCTGTATTTTTCCAGATTTCATATAAATAAAGATTTTAAGAACCAAGTTCCAGTTGATTCTTTACAAGATTAAAATAATGTCCTTTCCTTCTAATTAAGCTGTTATGATTACCTTGTTCTACTATTACTCCATTATCTAGTACAATTATATTGTCAGCGTTTTTCACGGTGCTTAACCTGTGCGCTACTATTATGGCCGTTTTACCATTGAAAGCCTTAGACAGATTATTCATTATTACGAGTTCATTATTTGAATCTAATGAATTAGTTGCTTCATCGAAAAGTATATAATTTGCATCTTTGTATATAGCTCTAGCAATTAGGATTCTTTGTTTTTGGCCTGTGCTTATACCATTACCTTCTGGTCCTATTTGCGTATTCAAACCGAGTGGAAGTGCTTCAATAAATTGATTAAGGTTCGCAACATCCATAGCTCTTTCAATTCTTTGAATATCTATATTTTCATCACTTGCACCAATATTATTTATAATCGTATCAGAAAAAATTACACCTTCCTGCATCACAACCCCACAGTTGTACCTCCATTCCTTTTCACTGTATTTCTTAATAGGGGTATTATTAAGTAATACTGCACCTGAAGAAGGCTCATAAAAACCGAGTATTAATTTGAGTAACGTTGTTTTTCCACTCCCACTAACACCAACAATAGCAGTGGTTTTATTAGCCTTTATTGTTAGACTTATATTATTAAGTACCTTACGGGAGCGAGGTCCATCATACTGAAATATAACATCTTTTAGAACAATATCGGCATTAGGTGGGATTTCGTTAATTTTATTAATACTTTTGGGTTCCTCATCTTCAATCATTTGTATCTCATTCAACCTTTCCAAACTAATTTTTGTTTCCTGAGTGGATTGTATGAATTGAACAAATTGATAGATAGGAGCATTAAGTTGTCCAATTATATATTGCAAAGCGATCATCATTCCCAAAGACATATTGCCATTTAATACAGACTTTGCTGCAATAAAAGTTATTATTATATTTTTAATTTGGTCAATAAATAAACCTCCAATATGCTGAGTTTGAGCTAATGTTAAACCTTTAATGTTAATATCATATAGTTTAATTTGAATCTTTTCCCATTCCCACTGCTTTTTCTTTTCACAGTTATTTAATTTAATATCCTGCATTCCGTTAATCATCTGTATTATATTACTTTGGTTACTGGCTGATTCTTGGAATCTCATGTAATCGAGTTTTCTTCTGCGTTTAAGAAATAATAGAATCCATGCAACATAAAGTGTACTTCCAATTAAAAATACAACTAAAATAAAACCATTATAACCTAACATTATGAAACTATACACTATAAAGCCAACAACTGCCATAGAAATGCTTATAAGAACTTCTGTTAAAAATGTTTGGATGCGTTCAAAATCATTAATTCTTTGAAGTAAGTCCCCAACCCTTTTAGAGTCAAAAAATGCAATGGGAAGGCGCATCAATTTTCCAAGGAAATCAGATACCAGCGATATGTTGACTCTTGTGGTGACATGTAGCATTAACCAATTTTTAATTAGATTGTTTGCAGCCTGCCCTATAATAAGAGCAACTTGTGCTATTAAAATTATTACTATAAAATTTAAATCATTATTACCAATACCAACATCAACGATTGATTGGGTAAGCAGAGGAAAGATTAAACTAAGTATGCTACCAACCAGAATGCCTAAAATAATATTAAGTAGATATTTCGTATGAGGATTTAGATATTTCAGTAATTGACGAAAGTTAACTTTATTCTCCTTAACATCATTGGAATTAAAAAATGAGGGTGTAGGTTCAAGAAGGAGTGCAATACCCATCTTTCCTTTAATATCATCAACGATAGAATACCAACTTGTTAAAAATGTTTTTTTGTTGTACTTTAATATTCCTTGAGCGGGATCACCCACAATTATTTTATCTTTTTCTATTCTATATATTACAACAAAATGATTTTGGTTCCAATTTACAATGCATGGCATATTCACTTCAGCCAGTTGCTCCCAAGTAATTTTCACTCCGGTTGTTCTAAAGCCCAACTTCTCTGCAGCATCACTAAGCCCAAGAAGAGTTGTTCCCGAACGTTTTTGATAGCTTGTGTTTTTTATATAATGCTGTGGAAATGTTTTGCCATAAAACTTAGCAACCATTCTTAAACATGTTGGTCCACAATCTTTAGAATCGTATTGAATATAGTGAGGGTAGTTCATACTATCTAACTAGCCAAAGAAACAGAAGAAAAATAATAATCAATATTGCTATGTATTTTATTATCAAAAATCATATTGTAAAGTTTTAAAAGTTTAGAATGTCTTTTATCAAAAATAAAAGATATGAAGCTAATACTTGCATATTCTTGTATGGAAGTAGCTTTTTTAAAGATGAGATACCATAATTTTAATCCAATTCCTGTTGCCCTATATGATTTGTCAACATAAGTATGAAGTAGCGACATTTCTTTTCCTCGTTCACGCTGAACAATACTCCAAGCAATAAATACATTATCCACAACAACGAATACTGATAATTCTTTTGCCATGAATTTTAAACGTTCTTTTATCTTCAAATCAAAATTATCTTTTGAAATTGCCGTTTGGCGCACTTCTTCAATTTGCAAATCGGTTAACTGATTTAAATATAGTATCTCACACTTTTCAAATTTAATGCTAGTATCTCTATAAAAAAATTTGTCAATAAAGCTTTTTTGAAAAGCATCAACCTTAACTTTATATTTTGTGTATTTATATTGAATAGGTTCCCACTGATTTTGCAACAAAAACTTATTAAATCTTTTCACATCATGGTTTAAAGTATTACAAGAAAGAGACAGTGAACTTTTATTTATTTTTTTGCAAAAATCAAAAGCTTTGTTTAATAAAATAGAGCCAATTCCCTCCCCTCTGAACATTGGTATAACCATCAAAGTAATTATGAAAAATCCTTTGTTGTCTAATGAATTAAGAAGTAAACAGCCAATAGGTTCTTGATCTATATAAGCAAAAAAAGATTTGTAAACTCCTTCTTCTTTTGGGCGACTTATATTCATCCTCTTAAGGGCTTTGTTTAAACTTGTAGATTCGAGCTGACAATAATCAATCTTCATTGTGTTTGTTAACAAAATTAATTACATCTTTAATGGTTGTACTTGGTGTTAGTAGGGTCACCTTAATTTCAATGCTGAAATCTTTTTCAATAATGTTAATTAGTTGTAATATTTCTAATGAATCTAACCCTAAATCGAAAATAGTTGTTTCATAGTTGATTACAATATTAGTATCACAAGAAGACACCTCATTTATAACATTTTGGATATACTCTATATTAATCATAATCTATTCTATTCTATTAGAAATCCTCATAATAAACTTGATACAAAGGATCTGGTGCTTTGGGACAAGTAGGATCAGGCAATAAATAGTTTTCTTTCCCGTAATGTGCAATTACTGACTTCCAACAAACTCCAAGTCCTTTTCTACAAACTTCAAAATCTTGACATTTACTACATGGATTATCGACCGTAAGTTCCTCTTGCTGGATATCCCATATTTTCATGGCTTTATCAGATTGCCATACTTCCAAAATACTATTTTGGCTTAAGTCTCCAAGAATAAAATTCTTATCCCAATAAAGTTCTTCGCAGATTGTAACCTTTCCGTCGGGAAGTAAAATAAATCCATTTACATTAGCAGTACATAATGCTCTATCCTTGAATTTTTTATAATTACACAAATGGGATTTATATTGAACATTACTGTCGTATACTAATTCATAAGGAACGTTGCTTTTTTGTTTGTCTAAAAACGCTCCTAAATTAACTATTTGATCCTTACTGAGCTTGAACTGTTTGAATTGCTCAACAGACTTAAAATGGCTATAACTAACAACAGAAATGAGATATCTTTTCACATTTTTAAGTTGCTTAAGAAAATCCATTACTCCTTTTATATTTTCAACATTACATGTATCTTTGGTTTGTGTACCCTTGATGATTATACTTATTCCTTTTGAATCAAGGTATTTAATTGTATTAAGTATTTTACTACAGTAATCGTTCCCAACATTAAGTGTTTTAATAAGTAGTTCTGAATTAACAGAGTCTAAAGATATTTGTAACTCTTGTAACCCAATATCCTCAAATGAATCGATTACATCATTTGGTATAGGAACTTTGGTAGATAATTCATTAGTAAAGCCATAGCCTATGGCTCTTTTTAAAATTAACTTCCAATCCTTATGTAAAAAAAATTCACCTCCTGAGATATCGAAATCCATAACTCCAATTTCATGTGCTTCATCCATTATTTCAAGAATTCTCTCTGTTGATAACGGTTTATACCTTGTGTTCTTGTCGGCATAACAATAAATACAATCTGTAACACATCTAGTATTGATGACAAACAGAATTGTTTTAGGAATTGATAATCTTTTTCTGGTGAAATTCAGCGGTGCATCTATGTCATACTTCGAATAGGCCAAATCTGTTCTAATTTTGTGATTTGGTTTCACAAGTATCTTCTTTGGAAAAAAGAAGCGATTTCCATCATATTCAACAACAAGATCTTTTTCGTTCTCAATGAAAGGAGTAATTAGTTCCAAGGATTCTTCTATTGTGATTGAAAAAAAAGATGCAATCTCTATTATGTCCTCATTTAATTGTTTTTCGCCTGTAAAAAATGAAAATAGTGTTGCATGAATAGGATGGATAGGGATATAAAATTTGTCATTTCCATTCTGCCTTGAAGAACCTAACAGTATCCGATCACAGTCCGGGTAAAGACAATAGTCTAAATTAAAAATTAACTTCTGTTCTTGTGTGCTCATCATTTAGTTTTTTAAGCCCAAAATTGGGCTGTCTAAAAAGTCGGAGACACCATCTTTTTATTTGTTCTCCTATCTGTGAAGTTTCACAAATATTCAATTCTCAGAGACTTTAAGAAACTTTTTAGACAGCCTCATCTCTTGGCAAGTCAATCTTGAGATTACCTATAAACTAACATTAGAGTTGTTGCTGTTTTTGTTGCCAGGCTGGCAACTTCCACTACAACCTGTTTTGCAGGATTTACCACATCCACCCTCAATTTCAGACATCATCTCACTTGACAACACCTGGGTTTCCATTATCGTAGGAAACTGACCTATAAACTTTTTTTCCATAATAATAAATAATTTAGTTTAACATTAAAATACATCGCACTATCGATGTTTTTATTTAATCCCCTCTAAAACGATTTATATCATTCAGAGCACCTTTAGCTTTGTCGATAACATTTTGGCCACTACTCAATTTAAAAGAGAGGCTAAGCTTAATAAATCTATTGCTCCAATTCGTGTTTGTATGTAATACATTGCTATCATAGTAGTAAACATAATCGAGCTTATCGGTATTAAAAATGTTTTCTGCCTCTAATGCTATAGTAAGCATATTATTGCGCAACATTGAGTAAGAAACACCCAAGTCGAGACCCCAATTTCTACTACAGTCAAATTGAATTTGCTTATAAGGCGGAGAGTAACCAATCCATGAGAATAATGCCAATTTCTTAGTAATGTTGTAGCTTAATGTGCTTTTAATATTCCATTTCCAGAAATTATTTCTGTTCTCAGGCATAATAAAACCATTTTTAGAATTAATAAGGGTTAAATATTCAACATAAGAACTCAGATTTCCTCTCAACGCTTGATTAAAAAACTCAAAAGGAAGATTAATTGACACGTTGAATCTCCGTGCGTCGGCATAATTCATGTAAGTGTACTGCCTTATATTATTGTCTTGTTCTGTTACAATTTGTCCATGAACATCTTTTATATGTGAGTATCTAAATATCACGTTGCCACTGCCGTATAAATAGTGAGCCCATGCCAAAGACCTATTTAGGCTTGGCTTTAAATAGGGATTTCCCACGGTGTAAGAAAACGCATCGCTATACCGCATTCCCGGAAGCATGTGCTCATAATTTGGACGCAATATTCTGGTAGATAAAAGAGCAAGTATAGATTGATAGTTATCCGAATGCTTATAGTATATATGGAAGTACGGGAAATAATTATTGTAGGAATCGGAAACTTTTGTATTATCTGATTTAAAGTGAATATCGTAATTGGTGTGCTCCATGCGTATAAAGCTGTAAAACATCCATTTATCGTTTAGCTCATATATAAGATCAAGATAACTCCCTAAAATAATTTCTTTTCCGGTAAAATGGCTGTCAGAATAGTTGGTAAAGGTGTTGTTTTGATAATACTTCACGTCATCGTTCAGTTTTCCAATATCAGCTTTTGCGCCGACAAGTAATTTCAGCCCAATTTTTTTGAAATGCTGCGTAAAATCTACCTTCCCCGTTTGTTGATTGCCCACCATCTGTGGGTTAGAGTACAGGTACCAATCCTTTTCATCACCGGGGAACAGCTGATAGTAATAATTATCTTTATATCGCATGCCACCATAAACAATCCCATACGAAGCAACCAGCTTACTTGCTAATGAGTCGGGTGAAGAATATTCTATATTGCCTGACCAAAGATCATCGTGATCCCGATTTTTACTGCTTTGGATGTAATCTTTATCATCGGAGGAGTTCATTACCCGTATCGGTACAACCATTTCTCCTTTCTCATGAGAATCATAAACAAAGAAATTAAAATTCAGAGAGTGCTTATCTTTTATAACCCATGCTAAATTTGCCAATCCGGTATAGGTGTTTTTTCGCGAAGTATAATCGGAAATGCGAACCATTTCGGCTCCATTCATATAAACTAAACTGTCCTTTAGATAGTTCCACCAGTACTTATTGCGGTAGGATAAGGAAGCATTGAAAAACACGTTCTTCTTCTTAAACATAAAGAATGCATTAGTACCCCCATCTAAAGAGCCATCCCTGTCATCCATTGAGCTTTGCCCACCAAGGGTTAAGTAGTAACCATCAAATTTTTGCTTCTTTGTTTTTAAATTGATTATTGCCCCGCTGTGAGAAGCATCGTACCTACCGGTCGCCGTTGTCAACAACTCCACCTGTTCTATAGATGATGCAGGTAAAGTCTGTAATATTGAAATTACAGAAGTAAAAGGCAAAGTTTGTTTTCGCCCATCTATATAAAGAGTAGCTGTCTCTCCATTTAAAGTTAATCCGTCATTCTCATTTGCAGAAACACCGGGTAGCCTTGAAAGAACTTTTGCTATGTTTGAATTTGATGAGTTGGGAATGCTCGATACGTTTACAATCATATTGCCATCTTTAAATTCAATGGCAGGCTTCTTTATGACAATTGTTACCTCATCAATATCGTAAGGTTTATCCTGTAGGTAAACAGTTATAGTAGTGTCTTTTTTTACCTCAATTGATTGGGTTAAATACGACAAATGCGAAATCTCTAAAATACCTTTAGCCTCTTTAGAAGTAGCTCTTAAAGCGAAACAGCCATTATTATCGGTGGCAACAGCAGTTATAATTGTACTGTCTGTATCATAAAAAACAACAGTTGAAGATATTATGCCTTGGGAGTTGCTATCAAGAACGCAACCTTCAATTCTAAAACTCTGGCTAAAACTGTATGTACCTATTGCGAATAAGGTAGTAAAGAGAAAAAACTTTGACACGATGAATCGATTTTTTTGTAAAGATATGTCAACAAACCTGAATAAATTAGTTAAAGTTCTATTAACTCGTGAATGGAAATATCTGTTCGGTGAATGGGCATTTCCCTATATTGAAATAGAAACTCCTTAAGATGTTTTGCGCAATTTCACGAAACCTTTAGTTCTATATTTCCCATAACTATTTTCTTGTCAATTAGGTTATAAGTATTTATCACTGTGAGGTTTACTATGCAACTTCGATTAATTTTAGCAAAACCAAACTCTTTAAGTTTAATTTCAAATTCTCGGAGTTTACCTGTAATAGTTATTTTATCTTTATTACTGATAAGATGAATTATCAATAGGTAATCATTAGAACATATAAATGAAATTTGTTCCAAATTTAAAAAATGCATTTTCCCTTTTTCATTCAGAACTATTTTCTTATTCTTCTGGTTAAAATTTAGTATCATAACTATAAAATAAAGAGATTATTCAACTCTATTAATTAGTATTAGCATTACGACGGACACGAAAAAATAATACAATGCAGCCAATTAATATCTTGGTTTTTATAATAGATAAAATTTTTATGATGCTTGTTTTATAATTTTTAAATATTTTGAGTTTTAAAAATAATTGAAAAATTAGCAGCCTTGCTGAATACATCTTATGCAGAGATGATGATATACATGCTTGCTTCAAAACCGTCAATATATATGCTGTGTCAATGCGACATGTATTGGTAAAAAGTTTCTTATTGAAATAATTGAAAAGACGGCATGGAAAAAGGAAAATATTTACTAAACCGATTAAATCAATACTTTCTATTGAAGAATTAGAAACAGAAAAATTCTTAAGAAAAGAATACGAATAAATGGGATTAGATGTTTGATAAGGCATAATGAGTCGGGTTTGAATTGATTTTTAATAGTATTGCTGCATATAATTTAAATTAATAATTGTAAAAGTATGAAAACATTTTATTGTAAACAAAAAATAATTTTATGAAAAATACAAAACGATGATAATTAACAAATTGAGAATTGATATTACCTGTGCGGCTTGAGCACAAAAGATTAATCTTATGTTTCCTCTTCAAGGCACCGGAAGTGAGGATGTTCACCAGCATGGTGCATTGCCATTTTCAAGGTGGCAGACGAAACTTAATCTTGGTCGTTGAGCGAAGTCGAAACTTGGTTGTTTTGAGCGTAGCGAAATCCCATATACCGCGTGAGCGGGAGACGGGAGAGCGAAGTCGAAACGCCCGAATTAAAAATGAAGGAATGGAAAATTACGAATGAAGAAATGAAGAAATGAAGGAATGAAGGAATGAAGAAATGAAGAAATGAAGGAATGAAGAAATGAAGGAATGAAGAAATGAAGGAATGAAGGAATGAAGGAATGAAGAAATGAAGGAATGAAAAAATGAAGGAATGAAAAATTACGAATGATCAATTATGAAATATGACTGATAACCAAAAACTCGAAACTCTAAACCCTTCTAAACGACGTAGTCCTCAACTTTTCAACTTATAACTCATCACTTATCACTTATCACTGTTTTACTGTTAACTGATGACTGATGACTGATGACTGAACCCAGGATGCTTCGGGTACATTAAAAAAGAACAACTTTTTTGTTTAAGTTTGTTATTGATGAATTTAAATAATATTAATCTATAATGTAACGAACAATTCAGGGAGATTTGGGAAGTAAGTTAGCATTTTGTTTTACATCGGCTTTTGTTTTTGTGGACAGAAAGAATTACTGCATATCTTAGATTTTCATTAATTAAGCCCTAACTTGCAAGCATGGAAATAACAGGAATATGATGAGAACAATAAATAAGAAAAAAATCATAAATGATCCTGTGCACGGTTTTATTTCAATACCGGGCGAATTGCTTTTTGATATAATAGAGCACCCTTATATTCAGCGACTGAGATGGATAAAGCAGCTTGGAATGTCCTTATTGATATTTCCCGGTGCAACGCATACCCGATTTGAACATACTTTAGGGAGTATGCATTTGATGAGTTCTGCGGTTGATACATTGAGACAAAAAGGATATGATATTAGTAATGAAGAATCTGAGGCTGTTCATGCTGCAATTTTAATGCATGATTTGGGTCATGGTCCTTTTTCTCATGTTTTAGAAAACAGCATTGTAAAAGGAGTTCCACATGAGGAGATTTCTCTGCTTTTTATGAAACGCTTGAACTCCCATTTTGATGGGCGTTTGGCTATGGCAATAGAAATATTCAGCAATCAATATCATAAGCAGTTCTTACATCAGTTGGTAAGTAGTCAGCTTGATATGGATAGACTTGACTATCTGCTTAGGGATAGTTTTTATACCGGGGTTTCCGAGGGTGTTGTTGGGTCGGAGCGGATAATTAAAATGCTTCAAATAAAGGATGATCAATTAGTTGTGGAGGCCAAAGGTATTTATTCTATTGAAAAGTTTTTAATAGCGCGACGCTTAATGTATTGGCAGGTTTATTTGCATAAAACTGCAATTGTTGCTGAAAAGATGCTTAATAATGTATTTCGAAGAGTTAGAGAATTAACCAAACAGGGCAAGGAAGCAAAATCAACAGCAAATTTGGATTTTTTTATACAGAATTTTTGGACACTTGACGATTTTAAAAGTAAGCCGGAGGTTCTTTCTAATTTCGCTCTTCTTGACGATAATGATATAATGAGTGCTCTTAAAGTTTGGTCCTTGAATCCGGATAAGGTTTTGTCCACTCTTGCCATGGGTTTGCTCAAACGTAATTTATTGGCAATTGAAATTCAGGAAGCTCAATTTGATGATAGTTATATTGCAGCGTTTAAAAAACAGCTTATTGAAGTCTTACAATTAAATAATGATGAAGATGTTGATTATTTTGTCTTTACAGGGTCCATTTCAAACAATGCCTATAATATTCTTGATGACAGAATAAATATTCTTTGTCGTGATAATACCATCAAAGATATATCAGAGGCTTCGGATATGCTTGATTTATCAGTATTAGGGAAAACTGTAAAAAAAGAAATTCTTTGTTATCCAAAGATGCTAAGGAGGTATTAATGCGTTTCATATAATGAGATATTTTTGTATTTTTGCAGGAAATTTTACATAACATGGAGTTCACTGCTCAACAGATAGCACTATTTATTCAAGGGGAAATAGAAGGGAATCCTGATGCAATAGTCAGAGATGTCTCTAAGATTGAAGAAGGAAGGCCTGAAACGCTTTCTTTTTTGGCCAATCCAAAATACACAGCTTATATTTATGAAACTGAAGCTTCGGTGGTAATTGTTAATGACAATTTTATCCCTGAAAAGGAGGTTAAGGCTACTTTAATTCGTGTTAAAGATGCTTACAGGGCATTAGCTAGCTTGTTACGTTTATATCAGGATTCATTACCCAAAAAGCAAGGTGTTGAACAACCATCTTTTATTGATTCAACTGCTGTTATCGGAAATTCTGTTTATATTGGAGCTTTCAGTTATATAGCCGAGAAAGTTATAATTGGCGATAATGTGCAGATATATCCTCAGGTTTATATTGGCGATAATGTAGAGATAGGAAATAACACAATTATTTATCCGGGAGTAAAAATTTATCACGGATGTAAAGTTGGTGCCAATTGTGTAATACATGCCGGGGCTGTAATTGGTTCTGATGGCTTTGGTTTTGCACCCGATGAGAGTGGTAATTACGAAAAGATATATCAGATTGGAAATGTTATCTTAGAAGATGATGTTGAGATAGGTGCAAATACTACTATCGACAGGGCAACTATGGGATCAACCATCATTCGTAAAGGTGTTAAACTCGATAATCTGATACAAATAGCCCATAATGTAGAAATTGGAGAAAACAGTGTTTTAGCAGCTCAAGTCGGAATAGCAGGGAGCTCTAAAATTGGTAAAAATGTGATGTTTGGTGGCCAGGTTGGCATTTCGGGCCATATTACAATTGCCGATAATGTAAAACTTGCCGCACAAAGTGGAGTGGGTAAAAGTATAGTAAAAGAAAGTCAAGTTCAAATGGGGTCTCCCTCGTTTGAGGCATTTCAATATAATAAAGCTTATGTTATTTTCAGGAAATTGCCAGAATTACTTAAGAGAATTGAGGATCTTGAAAAATTAGGTGCTGAAAAATAATTAATAGTAATTTGATTTAATTTTAATTTAAGAAAATATTATGTTTCCTGTTCTACCTGTAATGGACAGGTAAAATATTTAAATATGGCTGAAAAACAAACAACGCTGAAAAAATCTGTTACGCTTGAAGGTCCCGGCTTGCATACAGGTGTAAATGTAAAACTTAGCTTAAACCCTGCTGAAGATAATTATGGATACCGGATTAGACGAATTGATATGGAGGGGCAGCCTGTTATGAAGGCCTTGGTTGATCACGTTGTATATACCGAAAGAGGTACCGTTTTGCAGGAGGGGGAACTTAGGGTTAGCACGATAGAACATTGTATGGCTGCATTGCGTGGTATGGGCGTAGATAATTGTCGTATAGACTTGGATGGACCTGAAGCACCTATACTTGACGGGAGCTCAAAGTTTTTTGTTGAAGCAATTAAACAGGCAGGTATCGTTGAATTGAAAGCTGGTCGTGAATATTTTGAGATACGTGAAAAGATGATGGTAGAAGATCCTGAAACCGGTAGTTATATTATTGCATTACCGGATAATGGTTTTTCAGCACAAATAATGATATCATTTGACAAATCGCTACACCTTGCAAATCAGTTTGCCACTATCGAATCTTTAGATGCCTTTGAGTCGGAAATATCGATGTGTCGTACTTTTGTATTTCTTCACGAACTTGAACCCCTATTAAAAAACAACCTCATTAAGGGTGGAGACCTCGATAATGCTATTATCATAATTGATAAACCTGTTTCCCAAGAAGAATTAGATCACTTAGCTACTTTGTTTAATAAGCCAAAGGTGGAGGTAAGACCAACCGGGATTCTCAATAACTTGGAACTACATTATACCAATGAGCCTGCACGTCATAAGCTTCTTGATGTTATTGGAGACCTCGCTTTATGCGGTTCTCCTATAAAAGGACGCATTATTGCTAATAAACCTGGACATAAAATTAATGCAGAGTTTGCACGCTTGCTGAGGAAGGAAATTCGTAAACGTCAGTTAAAAATAGATGCGCCATTTTATGACCCTAATATTGAGCCTGTTTTTGATATAAATCAAATCAAAGCTATGTTGCCCCATAGGCCTCCGTTTTTATTGGTCGATAAGATCATTGATATTAAAGAAAAAATAGTAGTAGGGGTGAAAAATGTTACTATGAATGAGCCATATTTTAAAGGACATTTCCCCGACGAACCGGTTATGCCGGGTGTACTTATTGTGGAAGCTATGGCCCAATGTGGAGGCATCTTGGTATTAGGTCAAATAGATGATCCGCATACTTATAGCACTTATTTTTTAAAAATTGACAACATTAAATTTAGGAAAAAAGTTGTGCCCGGAGATACCTTGGTATTTAAATTAGAATTGATGACTGAGATTAGAAGAGGAATAGCAAATATGAAAGGCATTGCATTTGTTGGTGATACCATAGTGACTGAGGGTGAGTTTATGGCACAAATAGTAAAAAATAAAGAGGAATAAAAAATAATAAGTCCGGAATCAAAAAAAATATAATGAAGCAACCTTTAGCATATATTCACCCTGAGGCTAAAATAGCCCCTAATGTTGTAATCGATCCTTTTGTTACTATTGATAAAAATGTTGTAATTGGCGAAGGAACCAGGATTGGGTCGAATGTTACTATTTTGGAAGGCACCAGGATAGGTAAAAATTGCAATATTTTTCCCGGTGCAGTAATCGGAGCAATCCCCCAGGATTTAAAATTTGCAGGTGAAGAAACAACCGCAGAGATAGGCGATAATACCACTATCAGGGAATTTGTGACTGTAAACCGTGGAACAAAAGCAAAAGGAAAAACTATTGTTGGAAATAATTGCCTTCTTATGGCCTATGTGCATATTGCACATGATTGTATTATAGGATCTAATGTTATTCTTGTTAATAGTGTTCAGGTAGCAGGAGAAGTTATTATTTCAGATTATGCCATTGTTGGTGGAATGTCGGCAATTCATCAATTTGTACATATTGGTGCACATGTTATGATTGCCGGAGGTTCATTAGTTGGTAAAGATGTACCTCCATATATTAAAGCCGGTCGTGAACGCTTGTCCTATGCCGGTGTAAATTCTATAGGGCTTAGACGACGAAGTTTTACTGATGAGCAAATTCGAGGCATACAAGATTGTTATAGGGTTTTATTTCAATCAAATTTGAATAATTCTGATGCAATTGCACGTATTGAAACTGAACTCCCTGCATCTAACGAACGTGATGAAATTATTTTGTTTGTAAAAAATTCACAACGTGGCATTATAAAAGGATATAAGCAGGAGGAATAAAAGTTTTCTTGCTTATAGAGTATAGCATTGATCTTAAATTTTTAAGCTAAAGTTGTTTTTGTGTTTTCATTATATTGAAAACAAATTATTCGTCAGCCCCTTGGGAGTTTAGATTTGCTGGTTTTAATGGGTCTTCACTAAGTTGTGCATACTCCTTTCTATTATTAAAAATATCAATAGCCATATAAATTGCAGAAAGAAAGGAATGATGATCAGCTTTGCCTTGGCCGGCAATTTCAAATGCAGTACCGTGGTCGGGTGAAGTGCGGATAATTGGAAGGCCTGCAGTAAAATTTACTCCGGTTGAGAAACACAATGCTTTAAAAGGTGCCAGTCCTTGATCGTGGTACATAGCCAAAATTGCATCAAACTTTTTTAAGGCATCTTGTGCAAATAAACCATCTGCAGGGTAGGGCCCAAAGGCAAGTATTCCTTCTTCACGAGCTGCATCAATTGCAGGTGCAATAATTTCTTTTTCTTCAGATCCCAGCAGTCCATCATCTCCTGCATGTGGATTAAGTCCTAAAACGCCAATTTGGGGTTTACGTATATTGAAATCAACTTTCAGACTATCATTTAAAATCACAATTTTCTCCAGAATTTTTTCCTTAGAAAGTGAAGACGGCACATCTTTAAGAGGAATATGCCCTGTTACAACACCTACCTTGAGAAAATCACAGGCCATTAGCATTAACGGTTTTCCCTTAAATATGCTGCTAAGATATTCGGTGTGTCCGGGAAAGTTAAAATTTTCAGATTGGATGGCTTTTTTATTTATCGGAGCTGTTACCAAAACATCGGCATGTGCATTTTTAATATCCTCAACTGCTTTGTTAAGTGATGTTAAGGCTGCTTGTCCGCTTGATTCAGTTGTTTTACCCAATTCAACTCTGATATTGTCATCCAAGCAGTTTACAATATTAAATCTTTTTGGATGTGCTTCTTCAGCTGTTCGGATATTATTTAAACTTATAGAAGGTAAGTTTAAAGCCTTCCTGTGATAGGCAGCAACTTTTGAAGAACCATAGATAATTGGTGTACATAATTCTAATATACGTGAATCGGTAAAGGATTTTAATATTACTTCATAACCAATACCATTGATATCACCCTGAGATATTGCAATTTTAATTTTGTTTGAATACATAAGATTAAAAATTTTTTTTCTTGTTTTGGGATACAAGATTTTCAAAAAAGCGAAATAGAAGTCTTACTCCGATGCCAGTGCCACCAACGGGTCGGTAACCTGATTTTTTGTTAAGAAATACAGGCCCTGCAATATCGAGATGGATCCAAGGATCTTCAATAAATTTAGATAGAAATTTACCTGCATTAATTGCTCCTCCTTCGCGATCGCCAACATTCTTTATATCGGCAACATCCGATTTTATACTTTCATCATAATCATCCCAGAAAGGAAACCATACAAGTCTTTCACATACTTCATCACCTGCCTTTCCCAACTTTTTCATAATTTCTTCGTCGGCGGTTCCCATTGCAACAATGCCATGTATGCCTATTGCTAAGGCTGCATTTCCTGTTAAGGTTGCTAAATCAATTACTAAGTTGGGTGAATAATGTTTCGAAAATATAAGGGCATCAGCTAATATAAGGCGTCCTTCGGCATCAGTATTTAAAACTTCAACAGTTGTATTATTGGCCATTTTTAAAATATCACCCGGTACCATTGCATTGCTGCCAATTCTGTTATCGGTAGCAGGTATCAAGCCAACAACATAAATTGGTAATTCATTGGCTGATAATGCTACCATGGTGCCAATAACAGAGGCTGCACCTCCCATGTCGCATTTCATTGTATCCATGCTTCCGGCAGGGGTTTTTAAATTGAAACCACCGGTATCGAAGGTAACACCTTTTCCGATTATCACATAGGGTTTTTTATTTATTGCATTTTTAGGCTTCCATTCAAGAACAGAAAAAGTGGGCGGATCTACACTGCCTCTGTTAACAGCGAGAAGTCCTGCCATCTTTAGGCTTTCAATTTTCTTTTTATTAAAGACCTCGGCTGTAAAACCATGTTTTTTTGAAAGAGCTGAAATTGTTTGTCCTAATTTTTCTGCATTTAAATAACCGACAGGTTCATTTACTAAATCGCGGGCCAAATAAACAGATTCAATTACACCTGTTAATTTGTGAAGACAGCAGCCATTAATCTTAGGATTTACAATTATAATATTCAGGTCTTCTTTCTTTTTTGCCGAACTTTTATATTTATCGAAAGAATAGGCTCCAAGGGCAATCCCTTCAGCCATTGCAAGGGCAGTTTCTTGTTGATCAACCAAATCCATTATAGCTATTGAATTGAGTTTTTCCTTCTGTAATAGAGAAATCAATTCGGCTCCTTTGCGCCTGATATTTTCAATAAAACTGTACCTTGGATCGTTTAGTTCAGAAATTATTATACCAACAAAATGGTCTAAACGATTGATGATCACAAATGGTATATCTTCATTTTCTTCCGGCTTGTTGCGGATGTAATTAATTTCTTTGTCAGAGAACTGAAAATCTTTTAACTGAGTGGTGTCGCTGATAAGAAATATTTTGCTTATATCTTCAGGAACCTGTAAAGCGGTTTTTATTATAATAGACATATTAATGTATTAAAAGTAACTCATTATAAGTTAGGATCTATGGCTTTAAATATCTTCCTTTTGTTCAGTGTTATGAAATTTTACAGAGTATAAAATTGATTCGGTTTGCCAAACAAGATTTCTTTTTTTAGGCTCGTTGGGCAGATAAACATAACCATCGGTTACCACAACTCGTTGCGCATCTTTATCATAATGGGCAAACATTACAAAAGGGCCACCCATCATATCCCCAATAACTTTCCATAAACCCCTTAACTCTACAACTTCATGATTGTCAATTGAAAACTTTTTATAAGTAATAGGAAGATTGTGTTCTGTACTCATATAAGAACCATCTGAAGGTCCGGGAATATTAATTTTTAATAGTGAGTCGCGCTTGTGAAGAAGAAACTCCTTAGATAAAGTTTCTTCTCCTAAATAATCAAATTCATACAATATTAAACCTTGGCTTGATGTTGGAGTCTCAATCGACAACCAAGAAAAATCTTTGCTGCTTTTATTTTTTGTGTAAGTGTTTGGAATAGTAATATCGGCTAATCTCCAACGGTTTATAATTTCGTCACGAAGATCGGTGTCAACTAATTGACGTTGATAATTCATATTCCTTTGTCTCTCGGTACGAAGAATAAAACCTATTAATTTTATTTCGTTGTCCTTTATAAGTTGAAGGAAAGTTTCAGGAGTTTTTGCATTAAATTCAACCATAATTTGCCCCCTGGCCCACGATGTTTTGGAAAAAAATCGAACCCCTTCAGTCTCTATTTCAGGACCTATATTTGTTATAATAAGATTACGAAAGGTGTGAAAGCTTTCACTGAAAGCATGATGGGGTGCAACAATAACATTGAAAATAGGCTCAACCTGTGGTAAACCATCCATGGGTTGTTTTAAAATTCTTAATAGGGATTCGCCCGTTTGGGTTTTGCTCCATTTATTGTCCATGATTACCAAAACTTCCCCCATTGACCCGCTTATATTTGGTTTATAATATGAACTGTCTTTACAACCTGAAATCAACTGGGCTAAAATGGAAAGTAATAATACTGATTTTAATATTGTTTTCATAATTGTTCCGTTGTTTGTTGATTATTAAATGGATGATAGTGTAAAGCTAACTTATTGCGTGTTATAGGATATGTAATAAAGAAAAAGCAATATACAAAAAAATTCCATCCCTTATGGATGGATTTTTTTAAAATCACTCTAAAAAATGTTGAAATTCTTTGTTGACAAAAAAATATGGTGTTGTTTTGGGTTTGTACCAAATTTCAAGCTCTTGTCCTGCTTTGAGATGTCGGCTTTTCAAATTATTCCACTGTTGAATATCTTCAACACGTACCCGATATTCCATTGCTATACGATGAAAGAACTCTCCCGGCTGTACTATATGTAAAACTTTCTTCCTGTTCTTTACTGATCCTATGGGATCTTTTATTTCTTCTGGAGGTCCATTTTCTTTATAAAGCAGATGTTTATTTTCAATAAAATGCAAAACCTTATTAAGAGGTATAATAATTTTTAGGGGAGGTGAATTGACAGGGATATAATTTTTTGAATATGCAGGGTTTAATAGTTGTAATAGTTCAATGGATGTGTCGGTGAGCTGAGCCAGTTGATCAAAAGAAATACTGAAATCAAGATTTATAAATCCAATTTCATCATAATTAAAAGGAGCTTGAATTGGTTCAACTCCATAATCTTCATAGTGATTCATAACATAATTCACTGCAATAAAAGCAGGGACATAACTCTGGGTCTCAGCTGGTAAGTAACGGCGGACAGCCCAAAAGTCTGTTTCACCTCCTGCTTTTGATATAGCTTCCCAAACTGTAGCTATACCTCCATTATATGCTGCAAGCGCTAAATTCCAATCGTGGAAATTACTATATAAATATTTTAAATATTTGCAGGCAGCTTCAGTAGATTTAACCGGGTCGCAGCGTTCATCAATATAGGAGTTTACCTCCATATCAAATAAGCGTGAAGCTTGATACAGCAGTTGCCACAAGCCCATGGCCCCTGATGTTGACCTGGCTTTTGGGTTTAGTGCCGACTCAACAACAGCAAGATACTTCAGCTCCAAGGGAAGTTCCATCTTGTCGAGATATTCTTCAAAAAGTGGAAAATATAGTTCTGCTCGGCCAATAATTCCGGCAAGATGATCTTTTCGTTGAATAGTATAAACATCAATATAGGCCTGGACGGATTCGTTATACTCTAATGAAAGAGGGGTTAAGGCATCTAATTGTCTTATTTTGTTTTCAACTGCTGTTGGAGTAGGAAGTAATACTTCCGCACTACTTACAAGGAAGGGGAACAACAATATTAGATATAAAAGACAAAGACGTTTCATTTAACTGTTTTAATTTCAATCCTCAGAATGTCAATCCTTAAGGGCTTCTTTGTTATTGGTTTTTTCTTCTTCATTATCATTTTGATTTTTGGCCTTTTTGAATTCTTTCAAGCCCTGACCAAGTCCTTTCATCAGCTCGGGGATTTTTTTTCCACCAAAAAGTAATACTATTACTAAAATGATAACTATAAGTTCCATACCACCCGGAAATCCTGCTAAAAAATAAGCTAAGTTCATAAGTTAAATTTTAATTGAAATAAATAAGTTTAATAAATTGCTACTAATTAAAAAGCCAACGGTAAATATCATTGCCATTGGCATATAATACCAGACTAAGTATTAGAGCCATGCCAATTAATTGAGCATGTTCCATAAATTTATCGCTGGGCTTGCGCCGGGCAATAAGCTCGTAGAGCAAAAATAAAACATGACCTCCATCAAGAGCAGGTATTGGCAGCACATTCATAAATGCCAGTATAATTGATAAAAGGGCTGTTGTGTACCAAAAATTTTCCCAATTCCACCTTGCAGGGAAAAAACTGCCTATAGTTGCAAAACCACCCAATTGTTTTACTCCTTCACGGGAAAATACCAGTTTTATTTGTCGTACATATCCTGAAAGAAGATTTACCCCTTTGTCAATTCCGGCTGGGAATGCTTGGAAAAAATTATAGGAAATATGCTTGTATCCTAAGTGGGCTCCAACGCTTTTTGGGGCAAAGCCTAATTTCCCATCTTCTCCTGTTTTTATTGGCAGTTCTATAAGTTCATTGTTACGATATAAACTTAAGGTTATAACAGTATCCTTATTAGCATCGAGAACCGTGGAAAATTGTTGGAAGTAAAGAGTTTCCTGATTGTTTACGGCAATTATACTGTCGTTTTTCTTTAAGCCATAATTGTGAGCCGGGGTCTCA
Organism: uncultured Alkalitalea sp.; assembly: GCA_964578485.1. Lineage (GTDB taxonomy): Bacteria > Bacteroidota > Bacteroidia > Bacteroidales > Marinilabiliaceae > CAZODA01. The sequence goes on from CAZODA010000008.1 coordinate 63,558, forward strand.
GGCAAAACAGAGTCAACAATAACAGGGATTTGGAAGTCCATAAATCTTCGGACACTATTTGCGAGATATTTTTGGTTAAAATCAGATGGAATATGCAAAGTGAAAATTGAATCGCCACGTTGTACAGTCATTTCGGATGCTAAATCGAGAAGAATGCCGAAAGGAACATCTTCTATTTTTTCAACTTCCTTAGAATCAATTTTTAGTATTCTATCGCCATCTTTTAATCCTAATTCATAGGCTATAGGATGATAATAAAAGCCATATTTTGCATTAGTGGCAGGGATTTCTATTTCCCCCCATTTAAATAATATCATCCAGAAAATAAAAATGGCAGCGAGAAAGTTTACCATTACCCCTCCAAGCATTATCAAAAGACGTTGCCATGCAGGCTTGGATCTGAACTCATATGGCTTTGGAGCTTCTTTCATTTGCTCCTTATCCATCGACTCATCAATCATGCCCGATATTTTAACATAGCCTCCCAATGGAAGCCAGCCTATACCATATTCTGTTTCTCCTTTTTTGAATTTGAATAATGAAAACCAAGGATTGAAGAATAAATAAAACTTTTCAACTCTGGTATCAAACAAACGTGCAAAGAAAAAGTGACCAAATTCATGTATGATTACTAATATCGAGAGGCTTAGTATTAGTTGCAGACTTTTTATTAAAACATCCATTTTTTGTGTTTGTTAAATTTTTTTTTGCAAAGATATTCTTTTTCTTTCAAAGCTATGATTAAATTTCAAAATAGCTTTCCTGAAAGAAGATTAAAGAGTAGGTTATTTTAATAAATCAGAGGCAATCGCTCTTGCTTCTGCATCCGACTGTATATAATCGTCGAAGGAAGGACGATCGATAAAGGTGCTTTTTTCAATAGTGTTTTCTATTATTTCCGACATTTCTAAAAAGCCACACCTCCCATTGAGAAAGGCATCTACAACAACCTCATTGGCAGCATTAAGAACACAAGGGGTGTTGCCTCCTTGTTTCATTGCGGAAAATGCAATTGAAAGGTTTTTGAATACTTTTTTATCAGCTTTTTCAAAAGTAAGAGCTGGATAATCTGAAAAGCAAAAGCGTGGAAAATTATTTGGCAACCTTCCGGGATAGGTTAAAGCATATTGAATAGGAAGGCGCATGTCAGGCACACCCATTTGTGCTTTGATAGAGCCATCATGAAATTGTACCATGCTGTGTATTATCGATTGTGGATGTACCACAATTTCAATTTGCTCAGGAATTAGATTAAACAACCAACGGGCTTCTATAGCTTCAAGTCCTTTATTCATTAGTGATGCTGAATCAATAGTGATTTTATCACCCATTTTCCAGTTGGGATGTTTAAGGGCCTGATGACTTGTTACGTTTTTTAGGTAAGCTATGTCTTTTCCTCTAAATGGTCCACCCGAGGCAGTGAGTATTATTTTTTCAATAATATTGTTTTTTTCACCCTGAAGACATTGGAAAATTGCAGAATGCTCTGAGTCAACGGGAATAACAGGAGCACGTTTTTTAGCCGATAGTTCCATAATAAGATCTCCGGCAACTACTAAAGTTTCTTTGTTGGCAAGCGCCACCGGAATGCCTGCCTCTAATGCTCTTATTGTTGGAAGCAAGCCTGAAAAGCCTACCATGGAAGTTAATACTATATCAATAGTTGACATGGCAGCGGCCTGTGCTATAGACTCCTCGCCGGCATAAACTTTTATGAGTTCATCTTTTAAGGCTTCCTTAATAATTGGATATTTACTTTTATCTCCAATTATAACAACATTAGGTTGGAATTTTTTTGCCTGTTGAATTAATAAATCAACATTTTTATTTGCGCTTAATACTTCAATAGAAAATAGTTCAGGATGTAACTCAGCTACTTCAAGGGCTTGAGTTCCAATTGAGCCTGTGGAGCCTAATATGGCAATATGTTTGTGCATGAATGTGATACTCTGTAATATTAATTAAAAAGCTATGTAGTCAACCGGATTTAAAGGTGTTCCATCATACCATAATTCGAAGTGTAAATGAGGCCCTGTGGTTAATTCACCGGTATTGCCAATACGAGCAATTACTTCTCCGGCTTTTACCATTTGACCCACATCTTTTAATAAAACTTCATTATGCTTGTATAGAGATAAAATATTATTTGGATGCTGAATTTGAATTACATATCCTGTTTCAACCGTCCATCCCGAAAAAATAACAATACCATCCATAATGGCAGAAACATGACTGCCTTGGGCAGCAACAATATCAACACCATAATGACCCTGTGTTTCCATAAAACTGTTGATGACCATCCCACGTATAGGACTTACAAAAAATGTGTTTTCAAGAGTAATAGGCCTTGATTGTGTGGTTTGAACAGATAAATTGAAACGCTCTTCTCGTTCAATTTGATGGCGGAATAAGGAATCGGCTTCAGAACGTGTGAAACTTACTTCACGATAATCATTGTTATTAGTATTCGAAAGTGACCTGTCATCTGCGGGCTCGTCATCATCATGTGAATCACCGCGAAGAATTACAAGAATATTATTGATGAATTGATCACGTCTTTCAATTTCCAATGCCAGTGAATCAACCTGAAGTGCATTTCTTACAATTAGAAGCCTTTGATTAGAATCAGGATATCCGGGAATGTATTCTCGCAAACTTGTAAATGCTATCAGAAAAATAACCAGTATAATGAGTAAAATTCCTGAACTAACAGTTATTGTAAACACATTTAGCCTGGAAAGCCTGATGTGGAATACCTCTTCATAACTTTGCTCATTAAATATGGCTAAACGGTATTTATTTTTTAACTTTTTGAGTAAGCGTTTCTTTTTTTTAACTTGACCCATTGCAGTAGATTATTAAATAACAAATGTATAAAATATTCAACAAACCTTGGTATAAAGTTATTTTTTATATTAAAGAAAGGGAGCAGGATCACTCTTATTATAGATTTGGATATAAGGAATATCAACCCTTAAAGAAATTGTTTTGGAAGATAAGAGCTAAGCGCAAAGGGCTTGCTGCATACAAAAACAGGGAAAACGATTTCTTTAAATCGTTTTCCCTGTTTAGTAGCGGGGGCCAGATTCGAACTGACGACCTTTGGGTTATGAGCCCAACGAGCTACCAACTGCTCCACCCCGCAATATATCGTTATATATTATTATAAAATCAAATAGTTCAAAGTACATAAAAACTTTGAGCATGCGAAGATATAATTAAATCAGTAAAAATGCAAGAATTATTGTGATATTAAACCTGACTCTTTAACTAAGCCGGTTTCCAATATTAAAGCTTTCTACTAACTTCAAATTCTTCATAAGCTTCAACAATATCTCCTACTTTTATATCGTTAAAATTTTGGATATTTAAACCACATTCAAAACCTGAAGCAACTTCTTTTACATCATCTTTAAAGCGTTTTAAAGATCCAAGTTCGCCGGTATAAATTACAATGCCATCGCGGATAACGCGAACTTTGGAGTTACGTTTTATTTTTCCTTCTTTTACCATACATCCTGCTACAGTACCTACTTTAGATATTTTATATACTTCTCTGACATCTACTGTAGAGCTTATTTTTTCTTTTATTTCGGGTGATAACATTCCCTCCATTGCTGCTGTTATCTCTTCAATAGCGTCATAGATTATTGAATATAATCTAATATCTATTTGTTCTTTTTCAGCAAGTTTTCGTGCGGAAAGCGATGGGCGTACCTGGAAGCCAATAACTATGGCATTCGAAGCTGCTGCGAGCATGATATCAGAATCGGCAATTCCTCCTACAGCCTTATGAATAACGTTAACTTGGATTTCTTCAGTTGATAATTTAATTAGTGAATCAGATAAAGCTTCTATCGAACCATCAACATCTCCCTTAACAATTAAATTAAGTTCTTGGAAATTACCAATAGCAATACGACGTCCAATTTCGTCAAGTGTAATGTGCTTTTGAGCACGCATACCTTGTTCGCGTTGAAGCTGAAAGCGCTTGGCTGCTATTTCTTTTGTTTCTCTTTCGTTACTCATTACGTTGAATTTCTCACCGGCTTGAGGTGCTCCATTTAAGCCCAATATAAGTACCGGTTCTGATGGTCCAACAGATTCAACTCTTTGGTTTCGTTCGTTAAACATGGCTTTTACATTGCCATAATAGCTTCCTGCCAAAACTAAATCACCAAGTTTTAGCGTTCCTGCCTGAACCAACAAAGTGGTAATAAAGCCACGTCCTTTGTCTAAAGAAGATTCAATTACTGAGCCAACGGCAGGCTTGTTGGGATTGGCTTTTAGTTCAAGAAGTTCGGCTTCAAGCAGGACTTTTTCCAACAGCTGTTTAACATTTGTACCATGCTTGGCAGATATTTCTTGACTTTGATATTTGCCTCCCCAGTCTTCCACTAAATAATTAATATTGGCTAAAGATTCTTTTACTTTTTCCGGATTTGCTCCCGACACATCAATTTTACTGATAGCAAAAATAATAGGAACCCCCGCGGCTGAAGCATGATTTATAGCTTCTATGGTTTGTGGCATAACATTGTCGTTGGCAGCAATTATGATAATAACAATATCGGTAATTTGAGCTCCTCTGGCACGCATGGCTGTAAATGCTTCGTGGCCGGGAGTATCGAGGAAGGTTATCTTTTTATTGTTATCCAGTTTTACACTGTAAGCACCAATATGCTGTGTTATTCCGCCGGCTTCTTCAGCAGTAACATCAGCTTTACGTATATAATCAAGTAGTGATGTTTTACCATGATCCACATGTCCCATTACTGTAACAATAGCAGGACGATCTTTTAAATCTTCAGGCCTATCTTCTTGTTCAGAAATACTCTCGGCTGCGTCAACACTAATAAATTCAACTTTAAAACCAAACTCTTCTGTGACTAAGGAAATTGTTTCAGCATCAAGTCTTTGATTTATACTTACAACCAGTCCAAGACTCATACAAGAGGCTATGATCTGATTAACTTGAATATCCATTAAATTGGCCAATTCATTTGCCGTGACAAATTCGGTAACCTTTAAAGTCATTTTTTCTTCGTCAGCACGAGTTTGTTCTTCTTGCTGACGTTGTGATATCAAATCACGTTTGTCGCGTCTGTAGCGCGCTGCCTTAGACTTCCCCTTCGAAGTAAGACGAGCTAATGTGTCTTTGATTTGCTTGGCTACATCTTCTTCACTTACTTCAGGACGAGCAGGACGCTTCCTGACTTTAGGAGGTCTCCTGCGAACCTGTTTCTTTTCGGCCTGTTTCTCGGCTGCAGGACGGCCTTTTTGATCTTGAGAAGGTTTTGTTGTCTTTTCATTAACTGTTGTAATGTTAATCCTTTCCTTCTCTTTCTTTATTCGCTTCCTTTTCTTTTTACGGTTTTTCCTGTCTTCACGACTATCACCATTCCGTACATCCTTGGGAAGCTCTATTTTTCCAACAACCGTCGGACCAGATAGCTTTTCAATCTTTGTTGGCACAAAGTCCACCGGTTGCCCTGTTAAATCCTTTTCTTTTGTCTCTTTTTGCTCCTTTGCTACAGCTGCTTCCTTTTCGGAAACTACTTTTTTGGGTTTTGATGCAGCCGGCTTAACAGGCTTTTTAGTGTCAGGCTTCTTCTCGGCAGCTGTTTTCTTTTCTTTTTCCTGAACAGGTTCTTTATCAGTGGAAGGTGCTTTTTCTTTTTTTACGGCTTCTTCTTTTTTAACAGATGCTTTGTCAAGATCAATTTTTCCAATAATTTTAAGCTCTTCAGCTTGCTCTATTTCAACAGAAATATGCTCAGGTTCTTCCTTTTTTGCCTTCTTTTCTGCTTTTGCCTTCTTTTCTGCTTTTGCCTTCTTGTCGATAAGCTTACTTTCCTCTTCTATTGTAGAGACAGGCTCTTCATCAACTTTTGTTTTAGCTTTGCCGGTTTTTTCAAGATTGATCTTTCCTACAACTCTAAGATCTATTTTGTCAGGTTCAATTGAAATTATATCTTCTTCATCTATAATGTCATCTTCTTGTTTTTGAATCTCTTCAATAGAGATAGTCTCTTTTTTCTCCTTAAGTTTTCGTTCAATCAGTTCCTCAGAAGCTTTTTTAACGCTCTGGTCCTGTTTGAATTCTTTTTTAAGCAGATCAAAGATATCCTCCGATACTTTGGTGTTTGGATTAACATCAAGCTCTATTTCCTTGCTACGAAGGAATTCAACTATGGTGTTAATACCAACGTTTAATTCTTTTGCTACTTTGCTAAGTCTTTGTACAACTGCCATAAAAAGGTTGTTCAGTTAATTCTGATATAATTTATATGTTAGCAATATCATGCTTTGCCCGACAAAGATAAACGAATTATTCAAATTCAGATTTCAAAATGGACACAACATCGCGTATTGTTTCTTCTTCAAGATCGGTGCGTTTGGCTAAATCTTCTATGGATAAATCAAGAACTGATTTTGCCGTGTCACATCCAATTGCTTTCAAAGCATCTATTATCCAGCTTTCTATTTCATCGGAAAATTCATCTAATGATACGTCCTCTTCTTCTTCCTCATTTTCAGTCTCCCGGTAAACATCAAGCTCATAGCCTGTTAACTGACTGGCTAAACGAATATTTAAACCTCCCTTGCCAATTGCAAGTGATACTTCTTCAGGTTTTAAATAAACTTGAGCACGCTTGGTTTCTTCGAAAATTTTTATGCTGGTGATTTTGGCAGGATTCAAAGCTCGTTGTATAAACAATTGAGTATTGGTGGTGAAATTCACAACATCAATATTTTCATTGCGTAACTCACGAACTATGCCATGTATCCGAGATCCTTTCATTCCAACACAGGCTCCAACAGGATCAATACGATCATCGTATGACTCAACGGCTACTTTGGCCCTTTCACCGGGTTGACGAACAATTCTTTTTATCGTGATAAGACCGTCATGAATCTCAGGAACTTCCAATTCAAATAAACGCTCAAGAAAAACCTCAGCAGTACGTGAAATAATAATAAGAGGATTGTTGTTCCTTATTTCAACCCTTATTACTACTGAACGTATAGTGTCTCCCTTACGATAAAAATCAGAAGGTATCTGCTCGGCCTTTGGAAGTATTAATTCATTCCCCTCATCATCTAAAACAAGAATTTCCCTCTTCCAAACCTGATAAACCTCACCAGTTACGATTTCACCAATTTTTTCTTTGTACTTGCCATAAACAGCATCTTTCTGAAGCTCAAGAATACGAGTTGAAAGATTTTGACGAAGAGTGAGAATTGCCCTGCGACCAAAATCCATGAACTTAACCTCATCGGTTACTTCCTCACCAACCTCATAATCCGGATCAATTTTATGTGCCTCCGATAAAGAAATCTGCAAATTACTATCGGTTAATTCATCATCGGCGACTACTTCACGGTTCCTCCATATCTCAAAATCACCCTTATCGGTGTTAATGATAACATCAAAGATCTCGTCCGAACCAAATAATTTGGTTAAAACACTACGGAATGAATCTTCAAGAACCCTGATAAGAGTAATTCTGTCAATGTTTTTGAGTTCCTTAAACTCTGAAAATGTCTCTATCAGATTTATATTTTCCATTATCAGTCTATCTTGGATATTATTTGAACTTAATTAATTCTTTTACTGTTTTAACCTCATCAAAAGTAAAAGTACGTTCTAAAACTTGCAACTTTTTCTTCTTCTTTCCTTCAACTTTTACCATCTTTTCTGTCTTAATGGTAAAGCCTGATTGGTCTAAACTTGTAAGATAACCAATTACTTTTGTATTGTCAGGTAATCTCACTTCTACTTCTTTATCAACAACTTTCTTAAACTGCCTGAAAATTTTTAAGGGCTTCCCTAAACCGGGAGAACTTACTTCCAATTCAAAATCCTCAATATCTCTGTCTAAAGATTGTTCAATAAGCCTTGAAATACTTACACAAAACTCAATAGGTACACCATTGTCACCATCAATCTCTACCAAGATCTTATTGCCGGATTTTATGTTGATGTCAACAATAAAATAACCTTCACTTTCTACCTTGTTCCCAATGATTTCGAGAATGTTTTCCTTGGAAATCATAAATCATTAATATTTAATAAAATAGGGGACAATAAGTCCCCTAATTTCTATCAGGCCTAAAATCGCCACAAATTTAAGCATGAATCCTTAAATTTCCAAATAAATATTAAATTGATTATTAGATACTAATCACAAAAATTACAAAATTTGAAAAACAAAACTAAAGCTGAACTTTTAGTTTTTTATTGTAAATTCAAAATTTTTCCACCATTATGTTGTACTTAATGGCTTATCTAACTTTTTTGTTACTATTCTCTAATCAGCACAGCTAATAATATTTTTCTTTCTTAGTCGCAACTTCATTTTTTTATATTACTTCGATACTTCTGTACAACTTTCTATAAATCAGCATCCATTATTGGTTTGTGTTAATCTGTGTTTCATGCTGAGTTGTAGTATGTAATAAAATGCTCTATCAGATTTTTTTATTTTCTTCTTAAAACATCTGTATCTTTATAGCCTCATTTTATTTTATTAAGCAAATGAGGTTTTATGTTAAAATAAAGAGTGGTGAAAAAAAATAATTCTGTGTCGGAAAAAGGGCAATATGGCTTAATTGATTATTTTGCCCGGAAATTCAATATTCGAAATAGTTCATCTATCCTTGGCATTGGTGATGATGCTGCCGTTCTTCATGTTGATGATAGTCAGTTAATTACCACAAGTCTTTTTTTGGAAGGGATTAATTTTGATTTAATTTATACTCCCCTGCAACATTTGGGATATAAGATAATTGTTGCTGCAATTTCTGATATTTATGCTATGAACGGTCAGCCATCCCAGCTTCTTTTGAATATAGGAGTAAGTAAAAAAACCAATATGGAGCAGCTTGAGTTGTTAATGGATGGTGTAAGCTTTGCATGTGAGACCTATGGTTTGGATTTAGTTGGTTTCAAGCCTTCTGCTTCTTTTACGGGATTAACTATTTCGGCAACGGTTACAGGAAGGGTTGAGCCTGATAAGCTTGTGAAGCGATCAACAGCTCAAGCTACAGATTTGATTTGTGTTTCAGGCGATTTAGGTGGTTCTTTAATGGGTTTGTATTTGCTGGAAAGAGAAAAACGTGTGTTGAAATCCACTGATGTGGAGCCGGAATTTGGGAATAATGATTATGTGTTAAAAAGACAATTAAAGCCTGATGCAAGAGTGGATATACTTAAAAAATTGGAGGAATACAGAATAACACCCACATCCATGATATGTGTCAATGATGGTTTGGCAGCTGCTTTACTTTTAATGAGTAAAGCATCTGATGTTGGTTGTAGGGTTTATGAAAAAAAAATTCCTGTACATCAGGGGACATTAAAAGCTGCAAACGAATTGAATTTTAATCCTATAGTAGCAGCATTAAATGGTGGTGAAGATTATGAACTTATGTTTACCATTTCTCTTGCAGATTTTGAAAAGCATCAGGATTCATTTATTGATGATGTTTCTGTTATAGGATATGTTACAGAAGCCACTAAAGCTTGTCGTTTGTTTACCTTGTCGGATCAAGAAGTTGATATAAAAGCGAGAGGCTGGGGTGTAGAGCATCATAACACTTAGGATTTTATATAAAAATGTCGGATTAGTAATATTTTGTTTTAATGTTTGAATTTGTTTCAGGAAAAATTGTTGAAAGTAGTCCTACTTATGTAGTTATAGAAAATAATGGGCTGGGTTTTTTTGTAAATATTTCGCTTACAACTTATTCTTCTATAAAAGAGTTAAACGAAACTTCATTGTTTATACATGAACATATCAGGGAAGATGTCTATAATTTATATGGATTTTTTAATGCTGATGAACGTGCACTGTTCAGACAGCTGATTTCAGTTTCTGGTATTGGAGCCAATACTGCACGTATGATGCTTTCATCGCTTCCTTCAGATGAGCTGAAAACATCAATCTTAACAGGGAATGTTAACAACCTTACCTCAATAAAAGGAATTGGAGTGAAAACTGCTCAAAGAATTATTGTTGACCTTAAAGATAAACTTGGAAAGCTGACTGCTGATGAAAAATTATTTGCCGTTATAGACAATACAGTACGAGATGAAGCGTTATCTGCATTAGTAATGTTGGGGTTTGCACGAGGTGCATCTCTGAAAGCCATTAATAAAATTTTATCTGCACAACCCGATGCCAGGGTTGAAGGAATACTTAAGCAGGCTTTGAAGATGTTGTAGATGCTGACTCTTTAAATCTGTTTAGTGAAAATCCGTTAGTCTTTGAGAAAGAATTTAGTATATAGCTTGTTTGTCATTTTTGTTGCAGCTCTGTTTATTTTGACAGGAGTGGATGTTATTCCGTCAACTTATTCCATGAGTGCTGAAGCTTTCCAGGTTCCTACTGAAATGGAAAATGAAGATGCATTTTTTGAGGAGATAAATATAGCGGAAGAAGCACAAGATGATATCGATGATACAGAACAAGACCCGGAAGCTACAGAAAACAATGATGATATTCAGGAAGAAACAAACAATGATTTCCCTCAACAAATGGTTGATCCTTTTGAAGGAGAGGAGGAAATTCTGCCATATATTACCCCCTTATCGCTGAAATCGTATCCGGATTATAGTGAGGAAAAAGGCCGCCCTATTAAAATGGAGGATCCTAATAATATGAGTTATGAGGCTGAATATGATCCGAATACCGGTCTTGTAACACTTTATAAGCGAGTTGGAAATATTCCTGTAAGATTACCATATACCATGACGCTTCAAGAGTATAATGACCATAATATGCGTAGATCAATGCAAAGTTATTGGGAGCAGCATAATGTTGATACCGATAGGGAAGATGGTCCGGGATTTGGAAGGTTTAGAGTTAGAAGTGAAACTTTTGAAAGCATTTTTGGGAGTAATGTTATTAATATTCAGCCGCAAGGATTTGCGGAATTGCAATTAGGAATTAATCGAACAAAAATTGATAATCCTACTTTGCAGGAACGTATGAGGCAAACCACTACTTTTGATTTCCAGCAGAGAATACAAATGAATATTCGTGGTAGTATCGGTGACCGTTTAAAATTAGGAATAAACTATAACACTGAGGCTACTTTTGATTTTGAAAATCAAATCAATTTAGAATATGAAGGGGGTGAAGACGATATACTTAAAAGTGTTGAAGCAGGAAATGTCACTATGCCTCTGCCGGGAACTTTAATTACCGGAAGTCAGAGTTTGTTTGGAGTTAAAACAGAGTTGCAGTTTGGACGTTTAACAATTGCTACAGTCTTTTCTCAGCAAAAAGGAGAAACTTCGGTTATGAACATCCAGGGAGGGGCGCAAACGCAGGAGTTTGATATTGCTGCTGATGAGTATGACAGAAATCGTCACTTTTTTCTTTCCCACTTTTTTAGAGATCGTTATGATGAGGCTCTAAAAGATCTTCCCGTAATAAATTCACCTGTCAATATTGAAAAGGTTGAAGTCTGGGTAACAAATAGGACTAACAATTTTGAACAATCAAGAAATATTATAGGATTCACCGACCTTGGTGAAAGCCATGAAAATCTTTCCAATCAAGATTGGTCGGCACAAGTTAATCGGCCTCCATTTAATGATGTGAGTAATTTGTATCGCTTTTTTTCGGATATACAGGGGCTTAGAAGTATTAATGAGGCCTCATCAATTCTTGGTAATATGAACCATATTTCAAATGGGCGTGATTATGAAAGAATTGAAAATGCAAGACTCTTAACCGAATCAGAATATACTGTAAATCGTCGCTTAGGTTATATCTCATTAAATTCAGCATTAAATCAGGATGAGGTTCTTGCTGTGGCTTTTGAATATACTTATAATGGTGAAGTCTATCGGGTTGGAGAATTCAGTAATTCAGGAATTGAAGCGCCGGGGTCCTTATTTGCCAAATTAATAAAAGGTTCCAATTTATCGCCAAGATTTAAGTTTTGGGATTTGATGATGAAAAACATCTATTCTATTGGAGCTTACCAGGTGAGCCCCGATGACTTTAGAATGAATGTGGTGTATATGAGTGATTCTATCGGGAGCTATTTGAACTTTATTCCGGATGGACCTGCTGATTTAAATGGGCGTTTGTTTATTTCATTAATGGGGCTTGATAATTTGAACAGAAGAATGGAGCCTTATCCTGATGGTACCTTTGACTTTGTTCCGGGCTATACCATTGTTCCTACCCAGGGGAGGATTATTTTCCCTGTTATTGAACCTTTTGGGTCTCATTTGAATGAAATTATACCGGATAATCTTAAAGACAAATATTTGTTTACAGAACTTTATGATTCAACACGTACTGTTGCTACACAGTTGGCTGAAAAAAATAAATACAGACTTCAGGGTTCGTATAAATCATCGGGAGGCTCAGAAATTTCACTTAATGCTTTTAATATTCCCAGAGGCTCGGTAGTGGTTACAGCCGGTGGACGAAGGTTAACAGAAAATGTTGATTATACTGTTGATTATACCTCAGGTAGAATTAGAATTATAAATCCGGGTTTAATGGAGTCGGGTACTCCCATTCAGGTGTCGATGGAAAGTCAAGCATTGTTCGCCTTGCAAACTAAAACATTAATAGGAACACATTTAAATTATCAGTTTTCAGAAGATTTTAATGTTGGGGCTACCATAATGCACTTGAGGGAACGTCCGCTCACTCAGAAGGTGAACTTTGGAAATGAGCCTATAGCAAATACTATATGGGGCTTAAATACAACTTATTTTAGGGAGTCTAATTTTATAACTTCAATGTTGGACAAATTGCCTCTTATTCAAACAACTACTCCATCTACTATCTCTTTTGAAGCAGAATTTGCCCACTTAATTCCCGGTCATCCCAATGTAATTGAAAAACAGGGAACTTCATATATAGATGATTTTGAGGGAACAAAAATCCCTATGGATATGAAGCAATGGACAGCATGGAAGCTTGCAAGCATACCACAGGGACAGGAAATTAAATTCCCTGATGCGGAGCTGATGAATGATCTAAAGGCAGGTTTTGGAAGAGCTCAATTAGCATGGTATTCAATTGATCCCTTGTTTTTAAGAAATACTAATCGCACACCGGCCCATATTAGAAGAGATGTCAATCTACAATCAAACCATTATGTGCGTGAGATATTTGAAGGTGAAATATTCCCCGATAGAACACCGGCCTATGGAGAGCCAACTAATATTTCGGTATTAAATATGGCTTTCTATCCAAATGAAAGAGGCCCCTACAATTATGATGTTAATATTGATAGGGATGGTTTTTTATTAAATCCTGAAACCCGATGGGGTGGAATAATGCGCAGGATAGATACAAATGATTTTGAAGCTGCAAATATTGATCATATAGAGTTTTGGTTGATGGATCCTTTTATTTACAATAAGGACTCAAATAATGGAGGTGATTTTTATATAAACTTAGGGAGTATATCTGAAGATATATTAAGAGACGGAAGGATGTTTTTTGAGCATGGAATGCCAGGTCCGAATGAACCATTTCAGGTAGATAGTACTGCTTGGGGTTATGTTCCCAAAAGGCAGAGCATGGTTAGTGCCTTTAGTAATGATCCTGCAACCAGATTGATGCAGGATGTTGGACTTAACGGTATGAACTCAGAAAAAGAACGTCAGTTTTTCCGTAAAGATGATCATCCCTTTTTGGATATTATTGATAATATGTATCAATCGGGTGTAATATCTGAATCAGCTTATAAAAAGATAGTAAATGACCCATCATCTGATGATTTTCAATATTTCAGAGGTAAGCATCATGATGATAATGAAACAGGAATATTAGACCGTTATAAATATTACAACAATCCTGAAGGAAATTCACTTCCTACAGAATTTACCGATGAGTCTTTCAGTACAGCCGGTACAACAATTCCCGATACTGAAGATATCAATGGCGACAATACTTTAAATGAAGCAGAAGATTATTATCAGTACCATATTCGTCTTCATCCTGATGAAATGGAAGTTGGACGCAATTATATTACGGATATTGTAGAACCAAGAGTTACTTTGAAAAATGGAGTGGTTGACACTATAAAATGGTATCAGTTTAGAATACCTGTTAATTCTCCGGATAAAATTATCGGTGAAATCCGTGATCTGCGATCTGTTCGTTTTATGCGTATGTTCCTTCATAATTTCAGCGATACCGTTATATTGCGCTTTGCTTCGCTTGACCTTGTAAGAGCCGAATGGAGAAGATATGAGCGTGACCTGTTTGAGAAAGACGACAATGTGATTCCAAATCCTGATACACGCTTTGAGGTTTCCGCTGTGAATATTGAAGAAAATGGCTCGCGTGTTCCGATTAATTACATTTTACCACCGGGAATTAGCCGGATTATAGACCCTGCAAATCCTTCGGTAAGAGAATTAAATGAACAGTCTTTATCATTGAGGGTAATAGATTTGGCCAGTGGAGATGCACGTGGGGTATATAAAAGCATAAATATGGATATGAGGCAATATGAAAATCTTATTATGGATATTCATGCCGAAGCATTGGAAGACCATTTCTTGGAAGATAATGAGGTGAGGGCATTTATAAGGATAGGATCAGACTATCAGAACAATTATTATGAGTATGAACTTCCATTAAAATTAACTCCTCCGGGTAGATATGAAAATAGAATTAATGACGATCGCCTGATTGTATGGCCGGAATCTAACCAGATGAATATTCCACTTGAAGTCTTCCGGGAGGTGAAGCTTAAAAGAAATGATGAAATGCGTCAAGAAGGCTCAACTCAGCAGTTTACAGATTTGTTCTCAACTTATGACCCTGATAATCCCGCCAATAGAATTAAGATAAAAGGAAATCCAAACTTAGGGAATGTGCGTACAGTAATGATAGGAGTTCGCACAGCTTCTATTGATAGTAAATCAATTGAAGTGTGGATGAATGAGTTGCGATTAACAGGCTTTAATGAAAGAGGCGGATGGGCTGCAAACAGTCGATTAAATATACGCTTGGCCGATTTAGGCTCGGTATCAGTGGCAGGACGAGTTCACACCATTGGTTTTGGTAGTATAGATCAAGGAGTTACAGAACGCAGTCAGGAAGATTTTTATCAATATGATATTGCTTCAAATCTTGAACTTGGAAAACTTATGGGGCCTGAAAGTCGAGTATCTGTACCTTTTTATGTTGGATATAGTGAACAGGTGGCAACACCCGAATATTATCCTCTTGATCCGGACATTCCAATGGATGTAGCACTTAGTAATGCTGAAACAAGCAAAGAAAAGGCAGAAATAAAAAAGATATCGCAGGATTATACCAGGCGAAGAAGTATTAATTTTACCAATGTCAGACTTCAACAGGGTGATAAGGAAATACGCTTTTACAGTCCTTCCAACATTTCGGCAACATACGCATTTAATGAAACCTATAAACGAAATATTGATACAGAATATTATTATGATCGTAATTATAGAGGTCTCTTAGCTTATAATTTTACTACTACACCGACCTCCTTGGAGCCCTTTAAAAATATTGAAAGTAATCATTTACGATTAATCCGCGATTTTCATTTCAATTTAGCACCTTCCCAGTTAGGATATAGATGGGAACTAATGAGAGGATATCGTGAAGAACAGCTGAGGAATATTTCAAATCCTAATTTTCATATTCCGGTTAGTGTTAATAAAGATTTTGCCTGGAACAGATATTTTGACCTAACTTATGATATAGCCCGTTCATTGAGATTTGTCTTTAATTCAAGAACTAATGCTATTATTGATGAACCTGAAGGTCCGGTAAATAAATCGAGGTATAAGGATGAATATCAAGTATGGAAAGATTCAGTGATGACTAATATATTAAATCTTGGAAGAACTTCTAATTATCAGCATGATATAAATATCAGCTATACCATACCGGTTAATAAATTACCATTCCTCGACTGGACTAGTGCTTCTCTTTCTTATGGAGCTTTGTATAATTGGCAACAAGGACCAATTACACGTCAAGAGTATGAATGGGGTAATACCATACGTAATTCAAATACTATGCAGGGTAATGCCCAGTTGAATTTTAACAACCTGTATAATAAATCAAATTATTTGAGAAATTTAAACCAACCGGTGAGTAGAACACAGCAACGTCCACAGGGTGAAATAGTGAGATTTACTCAGCATAATTTGAATATTGAAGAAGGTGAAGGCTATGAAATCAATCATCAGCTTGGAGTTGAAGAGGTTACTGTTAGAGTGTTTAATGAGTCAGGACAGCCGGTGAGAGGAGAACAAAGAATTGTTGACAGAAATACAGTTGTTTTCACAGCTCAGCAAAAAGTAAGTGATGGACGGGTTATGATAACAGGTCGAAAAATAGAAGAAAAATCTGTTTTTGATATTTTTAAAGATGCAGCGTTTCGTTTGATCACAAGTCTTAGAAGTGTAAGTGTAAACTTTTCAGAAAATAATGGAACAATATTGCCGGGATATTTACCGGAATCAAAATTCCTTGGTAGTCAAAGTTATAATGGCATTTCAGCACCTGGTTTACCTTTTATAATGGGATGGCAATCGCGTGATTTTGCCTTGAATGCAGCTGAAAAAGATTGGCTTACAACCGATTCAACACTCAATTCGCCCTATACAATGAATCATACCAGAGATGTTTTGCTAAGGGCAACTTTTGAACCCTTGAAGGGACTTAGGATAGATTTGAACTCTAATCACAGAATGACAGAAAATTTAAGTGAATATTATTTGTATGGAGGTGAGAGTTTTAAAGCATATAATACAAGAGAAACGGGAAGCTTCTCAATGACTTTTAATGCTTTTAGAACATCTTTTAAAAAGGTTCAGAAAAAAGGCTCTTATGAATCTGAGGTTTTCAATCAATTTTTAAATAACAGGGAGGTTATTGCCCGGCGATTGGCAAATCAAAGATTAGGAATGTCGCATCCAACAACCGGACAGTATGATACAGGTAATCCCTATTTTGAGCTTGCAAACAGACCATATAATCCAATGGGATATTCCGACCTTGACATGGTAGCTGCAAATGGACTGGATGGGTACAGACTGACTTCGCAGGATGTTATGATCCCTGCCTTCTTAGCTGCATACTCAGGCAAAAGAGCCAGCAATATATTTCTTGACCCTTTACCTGCTATTTCTAAAATGCAACCAAACTGGGGCCTTAACTATAATGGATTGACACAGATACCATGGTTCCAGAAATATTTTCGTTCTGTGGATATTTCACATCAATATCGATCTACATATAATATTGGCAACTATTTGACAAATTTGGATTGGAACGATTTTAGGGATGGATTTAGTTTTGTACGTGATGAACAAGGGAATTTTATTTCAAAATATGAAATAAGCGGAGTGTCTATTACAGAGCAATATTCACCTTTTTTTGAGCTTAGGATGACATGGCTGAATAGCTTAACTACCCGAGCTGAGTTTAAAAAAGGAAGGATTATTAATTTAAGTGTTAATAATAATCAGCTTATTGAGAATTATACAAATGAGTATGTTGTTGGAATAGGTTACAGATTCGATAAAATGGATATAATCCTTGGAGCAAAAGAAGGACAGAAGCAGTTTTCATCTGATTTAAATTTGCGCTTGGATTTTTCTATAAGGGATAACTTCGCTATCATAAGAAGAATAGATGAAGGGGTAAATCAAATGACCTCAGGGCAAAGAATAAATACAATTAAAATTACCGCTGATTATGTTTTAAGCGATAGATTTAATATGCAATTGTTTTACGACAGACAAATGAATTCTCCCTATATTTCTACCAGTTATCCAATTACCAATAGTAGTTTTGGTGTTAATTTCAGATTTTCACTGGCTCAGTAGATAAATTGAAGATTTTTTTTTATATTTTCTTGTTCTTATCAAAACTGTTGCAGACTTAAAAAAAGAGGTGATTTCTTAATATTCAGTCAGAAATAGTAACTTTGTATGTTAAACCAGATTTTTTACAGATTGCATGACCAATATTCAACAAATAAAACAAAGGTTTGGGATTATAGGAAATTCTAAAGCACTTAATAGGGCTATTGATATTGCTGTTCAAGTTGCTCCAACTGACTTGTCAGTTCTTATTACAGGTGAAAGTGGAACCGGAAAAGAAGTTTTTCCGCAAATTGTACATCAATTTAGTGCTCGTAAGCATGGCGCTTATATTGCTGTTAATTGTGGCGCAATTCCTGAAGGGACTATCGACTCAGAATTATTTGGACATGAAAAGGGATCTTTTACAGGTGCACTATCCGATCGTAAAGGGTATTTTGAAGAGGCAGATGGTGGAACTATTTTCCTTGATGAAATAGGAGAACTCCCATTGGCAACTCAGGTACGCCTTCTAAGAGTACTTGAAACAGGTGAATTTATAAGGGTAGGGTCATCTCGCATAATAAAATCTGATGTAAGAGTTGTTGCTGCCACAAATCTTAAATTAGAACAAGCTATTGCTTCAGGGAAATTCCGTGAAGATCTGTTTTATCGTTTGAATAATGTACCTGTTAATATTCCGCCCCTGCGAGAAAGAGTTGAAGATATATTTTTGTTGTTTAGGAAATTTGCTGCTGATTTTGCTGATCGCTATCGAATGCCATCTGTTAAGTTAGATGATGAAGCGCGTAATTTACTTGAAAAATATAGATGGCCGGGAAATGTAAGGCAATTAAAAAATATTACTGAACAGATTTCTGTTATTGAAAAAGATAGAGTGCTGAATGTTGATGCCTTAAGAAAATATCTGCCTGTTCATGCAGAAAAAAACCTGCCTGCATTACTTGATACCGAATCACGTAGAGCTGCTGATTTTTCAAATGAAAGAGAAATACTTTATAAGGTACTCTTTGATATGAAACGAGATATGAACGATCTTAGAAAGTTAGTTCTTGAAATGCTGCAACATGGTAGCAATGTTAACTTACAAGGTGAAAGTGCTCAAATTATACAAAATTTGTATAATGAGGAGGGAACAAGTTATACACCTGCTACAACAGCTCGGGACACAGCAATGAGCTTCTCCGGACCACATGATGAGCATAATATTGAAGATACCGAAGAATTTGTTGAAGAATCCTTATCCCTTGAAGAGAAAGAAATTGAACTCATTGAAAAAGCCTTGGAAAAACATGGAGGCAGAAGAAAAAGCGCAGCAAAAGAATTAGGGATTTCAGAAAGAACATTGTACCGAAAAATTAAAGAGTATGCAATTCTTAAATAAGATAAAAGTTAATACTTTGATTCTGATTCTAATGGGAATGGGCTTATTAGTGCAGCCCGCATGTTCTTTTAGATTAACTTTTAGAGGATCTTCGGTACCTGATAATGTAAGAACAGCTTCTGTACAGTACTTTGAAAATCGTGCACCACTGATAAATCCATTGCTGAGTCAAACTTTTACTGAAGGTCTCAAAGATCGGATAACCTCTGAATCGCGACTTATAATGAGGGATGATTTGGGGGATGTGGATTTTTCGGGTGAAATAACAGGATATGATATACGCCCAATGGCAATACAAGCAGATGCGGTTTCAGCAGAAACACGTCTAACGGTAACGGTAAAAGTGCGTTATGCAAATTATCAAGATCCACGTACTAATTGGGAATCTACTTTTTCAGCGTTTCAGGATTTTCCCAGCGATAGAAATATAACTTCTATTGAAAATGAATTGGTAGCTGATATTATAGAACAATTGACTGAGAATATTTTTAATAAAGCTTTTTCTGATTGGTAAACTGTGACAAGACAGCAATTTATAGAAATGATGAGTAATCCCGGATTACTCAATGAACAAACACTTGAGCAAATCCGTGAGGTGATTGAAGAATATCCTTTTTTTCAGACAGGCAGGATGTTATGGATGAAGAATCTGCATATTTTAGGCCATATAAAATATAATAATGAGCTTAAGCTTGCAGCAGCGCATATAGCGGATAGGGGTAAATTGTTTGAGCTGATTAATGAAAATGCCGGTAAATTGGAAAGTGTGATGCCTGATGAAATTGATGTAGATAAAGGCATACAAGAAGAATGGAAGGAAAACGAGCAAATAATTGATAGGAAAGAACAAATTAAAGTAAAGCTTTTGAATGAGGATGAAGCTTTTGAAACAGCTGTTGAAGAACAAAGGGATATTTCAGATATTTTACAAAATGAAAATGACGATATTCGATATGCCTTTCCACTAGACTCTGATAATATTGTGCTGCCCAGTGCCGATCTTTTAGATTATGAAATGGCCGGAACTGCCAATTATCAACTTGCTGAATATGAGACTACACCCAATTTAGATGAGTCGCGTACTTTTTATGAGTGGCTGAATCTTCTTAAACAACAATCTGTAGAAATTAAAGAAAAAGAGCACAAAGCAAAAATATCTACAGAGAAAGATAAAAAAATGTCTCTCATTGATAATTTCCTGGAAAGAGGAGAAAGAAAGCGAATTGTTACAGATGAAAAGGAATTTGAAAATATTCAACCTGAAGATTTTTCGAAGAAAAGTCTTCAGGAAAACACTGATATTATGACGGAAACACTCGCTAATATCTATATCAAACAAAAACATTATTCTAAGGCAATTGATATATTCGAGCAGTTGCGTTTGAAATATCCCGAAAAAAACATTTACTTTGCACATCGAATCAAAGAGTTGGAAGAACAAATTAATAGAAATAATAAGTAATTAATTAGAGATATGTATGTATTAGTATCAGTTTTTGTGATTTTAGTCAGCATTTTGTTAATCCTAACAGTGTTGGTTCAAAACTCCAAAGGTGGTGGTCTTGCCGCTAATTTTCAATCATCAGGTCAAATGATGGGAGTTAGGAGAACAGCTGATTTTCTTGAGAAATTCACTTGGTCACTTGCTGTGGCTTTACTTGTTTTATCCTTTGTTAGTGTTATGGTTTTGCCAAAGGCCGAAATGAGAGGGCATTCTGTAATTGATCAACAAATGCACAATGTGATACCTCCTGCGCAGGAAGTACCTGCTTTTCCAATACCTGAAGATGATATTCCGGGAATGGATGGAGTAGATATCAATGATATGGGAGAGTAGAATATTAAAATATTTTATGTGTCAGAGTGTCAGTGTTTGCTGACACTCTTTTTTTTTATCTACAAAATCATGTCATTGATTTAATGTTTTTATGCAAAATTGTCAGCAAAGAAGGTGGATTTTTCTCTTTATATGCTTTGGCACATTTTATGGAATGTTGAATGCTGTAAAAAGAAAATACAAATAATAATGTTTAACATAAATAATGAATTAAAATGTCAACTTTAAAAGGAAAAATTCTTGCCGGAAAGGTTTTGGTGAAACCTCAGGCAGCAGAAGAAAAAACATCGAGTGGTATTATTATTCCTGATTCGGCCAAGGAGAAGCCTCTGAAAGGTGAAGTAGTTTTGGTTGGAGCAGAAAAGAAAGATGAAGCCATGGAAGTAAAAGCAGGTGACCTTGTTCTATATGGTAAATTTGCCGGCACCGAGCTTAATATTGATGGCGAAGATTACTTGTTAATTTCACAAAGTGACATTCTTTACATAGCGTAAATAAAAAGTAACAACAAAATTTAAAGCATAATAAAAATGGCTAAAGAGATTAAATTTGATAGAGAAGCCCGTGAACTTCTAAAAGAAGGAGTTGATGCGCTGGCGAATGCAGTTAAAGTAACATTGGGGCCCAAAGGACGAAATGTGGTGATTGATAAAAAGTTTGGAGCTCCTGCAATAACCAAGGATGGGGTATCGGTTGCCAAAGAAATTGAGCTGGATGATATATATGCCAATATGGGTGCCCAGCTTGTTAAGGAAGTTGCTTCGAAAACCGGAGATGATGCCGGTGATGGTACTACAACAGCTACAATTCTTGCCCAGTCTATTATTGATGTAGGTTTAAAGAATGTTGCAGCAGGAGCAAATCCTATGGAGTTAAAGAAAGGGATTGACCTTGCAGTAGCAAAGGTTGTTGAAAGTATTAAGAAACAGGCACATGAAGTAGGGGATAACAATAAGGAAATTGAACAGGTAGCTAAAGTTTCTGCTAACAATGATGAAGAAATTGGACGCCTGATTGCTGAGGCGATGGAAAAAGTTGGCAGAGAAGGTGTAATTACCGTGGAAGAAGCTAAAGGAACTGAAACTACTGTTGAAGTAGTGGAAGGAATGCAGTTCGACCGTGGATATATTTCTCCTTATTTTGTTACCGATACTGAAAAAATGGAGGCTGATTTAGAGAATCCCTATATCTTAATCCATGATAAGAAAATCAGCACTATGAAAGATTTGCTGCCGGTTCTTGAACAAACAGCTCAAAGCGGACGCCCATTGCTTATAATTGCTGAAGATGTAGATGGTGAAGCATTAGCAACATTGGTAGTAAACCGATTAAGAGGATCCCTTAAAGTGGCTGCTGTTAAGGCACCCGGTTTTGGAGACCGTAGGAAAGAAATGCTGCAGGATATTGCTGTGTTAACAGGTGGTACTGTTATTTCAGAAGAAACCGGTCTAAAGCTTGAAAATGCTAATATGGAAATGTTGGGAACAGCTGAAAAAATCACTGTTGACAAGGAAAATACCACTATTGTAAACGGAAGCGGTGCAAAAGATGCTATTGATGCAAGAACTTCACAAATTAAAGCACAAATTGCAAATACTACTTCTGATTATGATAAGGAAAAACTCCAAGAGCGTTTGGCCAAACTTGCCGGTGGAGTTGCAGTTCTATATGTTGGAGCTGCCTCAGAGGTTGAAATGAAAGAGAAAAAAGACAGAGTTGACGATGCTTTAAGTGCAACACGCGCTGCTGTTGAAGAAGGTATTGTTCCCGGTGGTGGTGTTACATATATTAGGGCAATTTCTGTTCTTGAAAAATTAAAAGGTAATACCGATGACGAAACAACAGGTATTGAGATTGTTAAGCGTGCAATAGAAGAGCCCTTACGTCAGATTGTATTGAATTCAGGAAAAGAAGGACCTGTAGTTGTTCAAAAAGTACGTGAAGGAAAAGATGATTTCGGATATAATGCAAGAATTGATGAATATCAGAATTTCTTTGCTTCTGGAGTGGTTGATCCTGCTAAGGTGGCACGTATTGCTTTGGAAAATGCAGCTTCAATTGCCGGTATGTTCTTAACTACTGAATGTGTTATTGCAGAGAAAAAAGAAGAAAATCCAATGCCTCCAATGCCGGGTGGAGGAATGGGCGGAGGTATGCCGGGAATGATGTAAGAGATTTAATTTTCTCTATATAAATTCAAAGAGGTTGTCTGTAGTTTCGGGCAACCTCTTTTTATAGTATTTTAATCCTATAAACAATTAAAATAAAATTACAACAATTAGGTATCAAGGAAAATTCATTCTAAATCAATATCTTTGTACTATCTTAATGATTGTGATGCTTGATAAATAACATTAGAAGGAGATTGAATTAATATTGTAGATGAAAAATATTCGTAATTTTTGTATTATAGCCCACATTGATCATGGGAAAAGTACCCTTGCCGACCGCTTACTGGAGTTTACAAATACAGTTTCGGAGAAGGAACTGCAGGAGCAAACTTTAGATAGTATGGATCTTGAGCGTGAAAGGGGAATTACTATTAAAAGTAAAGCAATTCAAATGCAATATGCATATGAAGATGAGCAATATACTCTTAATCTTATTGATACCCCCGGGCATGTTGATTTTGCATATGAAGTATCCAGGTCAATAGCTGCTTGTGAAGGAGCTTTGCTGATTGTTGATGCTACCCAGGGAATACAGGCACAGACAATAAGTAATTTGTATCAGGCTGTTGACCACGACTTGACAATTATTCCGGTATTAAATAAAATGGATATGCCCAATGCAATGCCTGAAGAGGTAGAAGATCAAATTATTGATTTACTTGGATGCAAAAGAAATGAAATTATCAGAGCTAGTGGGAAAACAGGTATGGGAGTTGATATTATACTGGAAAATATTATAAACTTAGTACCCGCTCCTAAAGGTGATCCTGAAGCTCCCCTGCAAGGCCTTATATTTGATTCAGAGTTTAATACATTTAGAGGTATAATCGCTTATTTTAAAGTGGTTAATGGGGAAATCAGAAAAAATGATCATGTTAAGTTTGTAAATACAGCTAAGGAATACCATGCCGATGAAGTTGGTGTTCTTGGTCTTGGTTTTGTGCCACGCGATATTCTGAAAACAGGAGATGTAGGCTATATTATATCGGGAATTAAAACTAGTAAGGAAGTTAAAGTTGGAGATACCATTACTCATGTAAAAAGACCCTGTGATAAGGCTATTTCAGGTTTTGAAGATGTAAAACCAATGGTTTTTGCCGGAGTATATCCAATTGATACAGAGGATTTTGAAGATCTGAGAGTTGCAATGGATAAATTACAACTTAATGACGCGTCCCTTTCATTTCAGCCCGAATCATCTGTAGCCTTGGGCTTTGGATTTAGATGCGGGTTCTTGGGACTCCTACATATGGAAATTGTTCAAGAACGTCTTGATAGAGAATTTGGGATGGAAGTAATTACTACCGTGCCAAATGTACCATATTTGGCATATACAAAAAAGGGAGAAGTAGTTGAAGTAAATAACCCCTCAGGCCTTCCCGATGCCGGAATACTCGATTATGTAGAGGAACCTTATATAAGGGCACAGATTATTACGCATTCCGATTTTATTGGCGATTTAATGACCTTATGTCTTGGCAAAAGAGGTGAATTGATAAAACAGCATTACTTAACGCCTGTAAGGGTAGAATTAGCCTTCGATATGCCTCTAGCTGAAATAGTCTTCGATTTTTATGACAAACTTAAAAGTGTATCAAAAGGATATGCCTCCTTTGATTATCATAATACAGGATATCGATTGTCAAGGCTTGTAAAACTCGACATTTTACTAAATGGAGAAAATGTGGATGCATTATCAACTCTAACGCATGTAGATAATGCCTATAACTTAGGTAAACGAATGTGTGAAAAATTGAAAGACCTAATCCCACGCCAACAATTTGATGTGGCAATACAAGCTGCAATCGGCTCAAAAATTATTTCACGCGAAACAGTTAAAGCTGTAAGAAAAGATGTTACAGCCAAATGTTATGGTGGTGATATAACGCGTAAGCGTAAACTACTTGAAAAACAGAAAAAAGGTAAAAAGAGAATGAAGCAAGTAGGTAATGTGGAAGTACCACAAAAAGCTTTCCTTGCAGTATTAAAACTTGATTAAGAAAAAACGATGCTTAAAAGCATCATTTTTTCTTAATATCAAAGTTTTTACATTACAAGTTTATAACCTTTTCCATGTACATTTAAAATTTCCACCTCGGGCTCATCTTTTAAATGTTTACGTAATTTTGTGATGTAAACATCCATACTCCTGGCATTGAAATAATTGTCATCAACCCAAATAGTCTTTAAAGCAAAATTCCTTTCAAGTACTTTATTTGCATTATTACACAACAATTTCAAAAGCTCCGATTCTTTGGTGGTTAATTTTACAACCTTTTCATCATCGATAAGCTGTTGTTTGTGCGTGTCAAATTTATATTTTCCTATTTGGTAAATATCCTGACTCGCCAATGAACCTTTAGTCCTTCTAAGAATAGCTTCAATTCTAAACAATAGCTCTTCCATGCTGAAAGGTTTTGTCAAATAGTCGTCAGCCCCAATTTTAAATCCTTGAAATACATCCTCCTTCATCGATTTGGCTGTAAGAAAGATTATGGGGACATCAGTGTTCACCATCCTGATCTCTTTAGCAAGTGTAAAGCCATCTTTTTTTGGCATCATGACGTCAAAAATACAAATGTCGTATTTCTTACTCATAAATGCTTCATAACCAGCTTCACCATCGGGTAAAAGATCAGTGTCGTAACCTTTAGCTACTAAGTATTCCCTGAGAAGCATACCCAGGTTCTCATCATCTTCAGTTAAGAGAATTTTATATTCTTTTTCCATTCCTTATTATTTTTAAGGGGTAAAAATATTTCAAATTTAGTTCCAACATTAATTTCACTTTCAACTTTTATCTCTGCTCCATGGTCATCCAGTATTTTTTTAACATAGGCCAATCCAAGACCAAAACCTTTTACATTATGAATGTTGCCGGTTGGTACACGATAAAATTTTTCAAAAACCCTTTTGAGATCTTCGCGGGAAATTCCTATCCCATTATCCTCAATGTTAATTACCAAACCCGTTGGCCTATTCCAGGTTTTTATTTTTAATTCGGGTTTTCCCCGGCGATATTTAAGAGCATTGTCAAGCAAGTTAAAAATAACATTTGTAAAATGCACCTGATCTACATAAGCAATTGAGTTTTTTGCCTCTAATTTCTCAATTATTTTGCCATTATGCGAATCAACTTTTAGGCGGAATGTATTAACAACACCATGGATCAGTTCATTAATATTTAATTTTTTCGACTTTAAACTGCCCTTTCCTTTTTCAAAGATAGCCATTTGCAGGACTTTTTCAACCTGAAATGAAAGTCTTTTGCTTTCATCTTGTATAACACTTGATATTTGATCCAGTGTTGTAGGGTTCTTTGACAAGGACCAATCCCTTAGCATCTGCGAGGCAAGTGAGATGGTTGATATAGGTGTTTTAAACTCATGGGTCATATTATTGATGAAATCATTTTTAATTTCATCAAGGCGCTTTTGTTTAACAATTACAAAAAGTGTTGTTATTGATGTAATTATCATCACAAGTGTAAATAGTACTGTTGGTAACACCATTCCCATCGAATCCATAATAAAATTTGGATGTTTTGGGAAATATACCATCATGTAATTTGCTTTTGGATGAATATCATTGGGAAAGAGTTGCTTTTGGTAGGGATGGGTGGCTTCTTCTTTTTTGAAACTTGAGGTTGATGTAACAAGGATTCCACGTGAATCAAAAACTCCAAATTCGAAAGGAACTGAAATCCCTCTTTCTTCAAAAGCCTGTACTAAAAATACATCGGTCATTTCTTTTGAAATTCTTTCACTTAAGGGCCTATCACTTGTGAATATGTCTTTTAACAACTTAGCCTGTTGGTCCTGGAGATGATTCTGAAATTGATCCTTTACATGATTAAGAGCATAGGACAAAGGATCTGATTTGCTTTGCGAATTAAAATCCATGTGTGTACGCCCCTGGTAACTATAAATTAATGAATCCTTCTGATAGGTTGAGATCCAGGTGTCCATGTAAGTAGGTTGTATTAATAGGTCAAGAGAAATATCATATTGAAGGATGTTTTCTTTAAAGGCTTTTTTGTTTTGTCCTGAAAAATATTTAGGCTCTCTGCGAAGCTGGGGCGGAAGATTTAAACCTTGTTTAAAATCTAAATGAGCACTTAACATAGAGGTCTCATTAATCTCAAGACGATAAACAACACCATCTATTGCCTGACGTACTAGTTGGTCGAAATGCTCCTCTTTTATTTGGGTAGCATTTTTTATCCACATTAACTGGATTGAAATTAAACCAACCAAAGTCAAGGTTATTATTACAATCAGAATTTTAATAAACCACCTGCTCATAATTACAAAAATAATTGCTTGGCAGTAATTATTTGCCTGTTTAACATTAATTAACTTTAGCCGATTGATAATCAAGCATTTTAAAGTTAAAACAATAACTCAAAATTACTGATTTTTGTATTTCTTATGATAACGATAATATATCAATTTACAAATAAATCATTTAAATGCTTAGTACTAAGCTTGTTGTTTGTTGCTATAAAAAAGATGTTACTGAATAACTTCAAATTGCAAAAATAATACTTTTTGTAATGCTTTTTCAGCAGCATTTTGTTGTGCTTCTTTTTTGGAACTGCCCTTACCTTCGCCCATAATTTCGTCATCAATAAAAGCATATGCAATAAACATATTGTCAGTGGAAAGTTGTTGTGGATACTCTTCTGTTACAAAATGAACTTTGCTTCGGTTTTTTTGTCCCCATTCAATAAACGAGGATTTATAGTTTGTATCATTTTCTACTATAGACACTATATCCGGATAATGATCAATAATTTTTTTTACAATAAATTGTGTAGCAACATCATAGCCTCTGTCAATAAAAATTGCAGCTATCAAGGCTTCAAGGGCATCGCCGGGAATCTGAGTTTGATTCAAATCAACAACAAGCTGTGTACGTATTAGTTTACTTAATCCAAGATCCGATGAAAGCTGATTTAAATAGTTGCGATTAACGATTCTGGAACGCATTTTTGTTAACTCACCTTCATCTTTTTCAGGGAAACGAATAAATAATTCATGTGCGACTACAGCATTTAAAATAGCATCTCCAAGATATTCAAGTCGTTCGTTATTTAACATTCTGCCTTCTTCATCCTTCACAACGAACGACTTGTGAAGAAGGGCAAGTTTGTAATATGATGTTTTAATCGGATAAAATCCTGTGATCTCACGTATTAATAAACAAAACTTCCTCCTCTTGCGAGAAAGAAGTTTTATTGATGTTAATAAATGACTTAACACAGATTTATTTTATTTTTTTAAAGACTACAGAAGCATTATGACCTCCAAAACCAAAAGTATTGGAAATGGCTACGTCAACTTTGCGCTTTTGAGCCTTATGAAAAGTGAAATTGAGCTTACTGTCAATTTCAGGATCGTCTTCAAAATGATTAATTGTGGGTGGTATTATCCCATTTTGGATGGCTAAAATAGTTGCAATTGATTCAATGGCTCCTGCGGCTCCTAATAAATGGCCGGTCATTGATTTGGTTGCACTGATATTTAGCTTGTAGGCATGATCGCCGAAAACCTCATTAATAGCTTTGGCTTCGGCAATATCGCCAAGTGGGGTGGCTGTACCATGAACATTTATGTAATCAATCTCTTCAGGTTTAATATCACCATCATCCATGGCATTTTGCATTACCCTTTTGGCACCTGCACCTTCGGGATGAGGAGCTGTAAGATGATAAGCATCGGCAGTCATACCGGCGCCTACAACTTCACAATAAATTCTTGCCCCTCTGTTTATAGCATGTTCGTATTCTTCCAGAATTAGTGCTCCTCCACCTTCACCCATAACAAAACCATCTCTGCTTTTGTCAAAAGGTCGGGAAGCTGTTAAAGGATCATCATTACGAACAGAAATAGCTTGGAGGGAATTAAACCCGCCAACTCCTGCTTCATTAATAGCAGCCTCTGATCCTCCTGTAATAAATACCTTGGCCTTTCCTAAACGGATAAGATTGAAAGAATCGGCAATTGCATGGGTAGAAGAGGCACATGCTGATACAACTCCATAGTTGGGACCACGAAATCCATATTTCATGGAAATGTGACCGGCTGCTATATCAGAAATCATCTTGGGAATGAAATAAGGACTAAAACGTGGAATGCCGTTGCCCTCCACATATCCTCGTATTTCTTCCATAAATGTAATTATACCCCCAATACCTGCACCCCAAATTACACCTCCCAGATCAAGATCAATAGCTTCCGGATTAAGTTTGGAATCCTGAATAGCTTGCTCAGCCGCCGCCATGGCGTACTGAGCAAACAAATCCATTTTTCTGACTTCTCTTCGATCCAGGTAATCAGTAGGATTGAAATCCTTAACTTCGCAAGCAAATTTAGTCTTGAAATGAGTGGTGTCAAATCGAGTAATAGGCGTAGCTCCGCTAACTCCATCCACCAGATTATTCCAATATTCTTCAACGGAATTACCTAATGGAGTAATAGCACCAAGCCCTGTAACAACAACTCTTTTTAACTCCATAAAATAATTTTCAAAAATACTAAATTACTGGTTTTTACTTGGCATTCTCTTCAATGTAGGCAATAGCATCACCTACGGTACCGATATTTTCAGCCTGATCATCTGGAATAGCAATGTTAAATTCCTTTTCAAATTCCATGATCAGCTCAACAGTGTCAAGAGAATCAGCACCCAGGTCATTGGTGAAGCTTGCTTCTGCTGTAACTTCGGTTTCATCAACACCTAACTTATCTACAATAATTGCTTTAACTCTTGATGCAATGTCTGACATAGCTTTAAATTTTAGTTAATAATTCAGTTTTGTTTAAAAAAGATTGTGCAAATTAAAAGATTCCCTTAAAATAAATCAAATATTCTTAGCATGAAATTTTTTAAAGTGTATCTTTTTTTTACTTTTATATCATGTTTTTTGTATTTTTGTGCATTATAATTGCCATATAATGAAGAATTTAGTGCTTTTTGCCTCGGGTTCAGGCAGCAATGTTGAAAATATAATAAAATATTTTGAAAAATCGAATTTTGCCTTCGTTTCCTGTTTATTTAGCAATCGAAAAGATGCTTTTGCCCTTGAACGTGCTAAAAGATTGAATGTAAATACGAGAATTTTCGATAAGGCTGATTTTTATCAAAATAATCACGTGTTAAATGATCTCATCAAGTGTAAGCCTGATTTAATTGTTTTAGCCGGTTTTTTGTGGCTAGTACCATCAAAAATAATTGAGGCTTTCCCTGGTAAAATTATTAATATCCATCCTGCATTACTACCTGCTTATGGTGGAAAGGGCATGTATGGAGAGTTTGTACATCGTGCAGTAATAGCTAATAAAGAAAAACAATCGGGGATTACGATTCATTATGTAAATGAATTTTATGATGATGGTGATATTATTTTTCAGGCTACTTGCGATATCTCACCTGAGGAAGACCCCCTTTCATTAGCAGTAAAGATTCACAAACTTGAACAAAAGTATTTTCCCATGGTTATCGAACAAATATTATCAGCTAATAACGATAATAATAGACTTTGAATGCAAATATCTTAATTCAATGGGGACAAATATCAATTCTGTGTTAGGCTTGCACATACATGCTAAGAACTATATAAGCTCATAATGATAGCAACAAAGATTAAAAATTTATTGGTTTTGTAATATTAAAGGATAGTATCGGCCGGAAAAGATAGTTGCTCAAGTTCTTCTATTAGTGGTTTTATATAATCAAGATAAGCAGCCATATTTTCTTCTTTTATTGGTTCTACTGGAGGTGCTTCAATTGTTAAAGGATTAATAGGATGCCCGTTCTTGAAAACTCTAAAATCGAGATGTGGGCCTGTTGCTAATCCTGTCTTTCCCACATAAGCGATTAATTGGCCCTGTTGAACAAATTGCCCTTTATGGAGTCCTTGCGCAAAGCCCTGAAGGTGCATATAAACTGTGGTATAAACACTGTTGTGTTTGATTTTGATATAATTGCCGCCTCCTTTTGCATCCCAACCACGATGTGTAACCACACCATCTCCAATGGCATAAACAGGAGTGCCTGCCGGAGCTGCATAATCAACTCCATGATGAGGTCGATAAACCCTGAGAACCGGATGAAAACGGTTGTTACTGAAATGAGAGCTTATTCTTGAAAACCTTAAAGGGGCTTTTAAAAAAGCCTTCTTTAAGCTTTGTCCTTTCTCATCAAAAAAGCTCCAAATGCTGTCTTCTTTGTAGTGAAAGGCATAAAAATCTTTCCCTTTATGAATAAAATGGGCAGCTTGAACAGCCTCAATATCTATTGATATGGAATCAACAAATGCTTCGTCGTATAAAACTCTAAAACGATCACCCTTTTCTATACCAAAAAAATCTATTGTCCAAGCAAATATCTCAGAAAGTTCAATTGCCAATAGAGGATTTAACTCGCAGTCATTCATGGCATTCCAAAGATTTGATTCAAGAATGCCGGCACCTTTTTTTCTATATGTTTGAATTTCTTTTTTATCTGTATATACAGATAATGAATCCGTGAGTTGCAATACAAGATAATCGGTTTTATCAATCTCATAAACCATCCAAGCAGGGGTTTGCAAACTGTCTTTCAAATAAAAAATAGTATAAGGGTTTCCTGCACGAATCTTTCGAACATCAAAAAGATCCTTGCAATTTAAAGCTAAATTATGAATAGTGCTGTATTCTATATCTCGAGCAAGTAATATTGAAGCTAAATTTTGGTTCCTACCAACTTTAAAACTTTCAATATAAAATGAGTCTTCAATAAAACCATATAGCATAGGAGCAGGTGGAACTGTTATTTCATCTTCCGGAACTATAGTGTCTTGAAGCATAATATTTAAATCGTTTATGGCACGCCAATGTCTGATATATAGGGTAGAGGAGAGAATTATTATGAATAGAATGATAAGGGCGTATAAAATCTTTTTCATCTTCATAAGTAATTTAAAAGGAATTATTATATGATTTTTGCCATTTATAAATAAAAAAACGATAAATCAGCTTGTTATTTTACTACAACATTGATAATCCTGCCGGGAACAATTATTATTTTATTAATTTTTTTCCCTTCTGTCCATTTCTGTGTCTGCTTATCGTCTGTTACCGCTTTTTCAATTTCAGCTGTTGAAGCATCTGAAGAAACTTCCAGTTTAAAACGTAATT
Organism: uncultured Alkalitalea sp.; assembly: GCA_964578485.1. Classification (GTDB taxonomy): domain Bacteria; phylum Bacteroidota; class Bacteroidia; order Bacteroidales; family Marinilabiliaceae; genus CAZODA01. The sequence goes on from CAZODA010000008.1 coordinate 95,992, forward strand.
TTCCGTTAAATGATACAGGATATAATATGCTGCTTTCTTTTAGATATTCTTCATTAAATTGAGGCCATTCGGCATTACAAATCGTTGAAGTATGACCAAGATGTTGCCATAATTCTTCTGCCAAATGAGGAGCAAAGGGCGCTAAAATAATAAGCAAAGGTTCAAGAATAGAACGTTTATGACAATTTAATTCGCTTAGCTCGTTTACACATATCATAAATGAACTTACAGCTGTGTTGAATGAGAATCGTTCAATGTCCTCAGCTGTTTTTTTAATAGTATGATGGAGAACTTTTAATTCTTCCTTGCTAGCCTGCTCGTTATCAACAATAAATTCACCCTTACGATTTATAAAAAGACGCCATAGCCTGCGTATAAATCTATGGACTCCATCAATGCCATTAGTATCCCATGGTTTGGAATGCTCTAAAGGTCCCAGAAACATTTCGTATAAACGTAAAGTATCGGCACCATACTGATCAATTATTGTATCTGGATTGACAACATTATACATTGATTTGGACATTTTTTCTATAGCCCAGCCACAAATATATTTTCCGTCTTCAAGGATGAATTCAGCATTTTGGTATTCAGGATTCCATGATCTAAAAGCTTCAATATCAAGAATGTCGTGGTGCACAATATTTACATCAACATGTAATTCCGTAGTGTCAAAATCATCTTTCAGATTAAGTGATACAAACTTGTTTTCCCCTTTTATTCGATAGACAAAATTGGAACGCCCCTGTATCATGCCCTGATTTACTAATTTTTGAAAAGGTTCGTCTTTGCAGACAATTCCAATATCATAAAGGAATTTATTCCAGAATCTGGAGTAAATTAAATGTCCGGTAGCATGTTCTGTTCCTCCTATATACAGATCTACATTTTGCCAGTAATTATTTGCTTCTGAGTTTACCAATTCTTTATCATTATGAGGATCCATATAACGTAAATAGTATGCCGATGAGCCTGCAAAGCCGGGCATGGTATTTAGTTCAAGAGGAAAACCTTCGGCAGTATGCCAGTTTTTGGCACGTCCTAATGGGGGTTCCCCTTTTTCTGTAGGAAGATATTTATCAACCTCAGGCAATTCAAGTGGTAATTCTGAATCGTCAAGCATATAGGGAATGTTGTCTTTGTAATAGACAGGGAAAGGTTCTCCCCAATAGCGCTGACGACTAAATATGGCATCCCTGATTCTATAATTGATCTTTACTTGGCCAATTTTTTTCTTTGTAATATATTCATTGGCTTTTGCAATGGCGTCATTTACTTTTAAACCATCAAGGAATTCTGAGTTTATCATCCTTCCCTCATAAGAATCAATAGCTTCATCCCAAGTGGAAGTATCGGCCGGTTCACTGCCTTCAGGAACAACTACCTGCGGAATGGGAAGCTTAAAAGTGCGTGCAAAAGCAAAATCACGACTGTCATGTGCCGGTACAGCCATTATAGCACCTGTACCATATTCTGCTAATACATAATCGCTAATCCAAATGGGTATTTCCTTATTGTTAAATGGATTAATTGCATAAGAACCGGAAAATACACCCGTAACTTTTTTTACTTCTATCTGACGCTCTCTTTCGTTACGTTTTTTTGCTTCAAGCAAATATTTTTCTACTTCTGATTTTTGATCTGCTTTGGTTAAGGAAGAAACTAAATCACTCTCCGGTGCTAAAACCATAAAAGTAGCACCAAAAACTGTGTCGGCACGGGTAGTGAAGACCTTGATCTTGATATCAGACTGCTTTACAGGAAATAGTATTTCAGCACCCTCAGAACGACCTATCCAGTTGCGCTGAATCTCCTTTAGAGCCTCACTCCATTCGATTGTGTCGAGACCGGTTAATAATCGCTCGGCATAGGCAGAAACACGTAAAAACCATTGGCGCATGCGCTTCTGAACAACGGGGTGACCACCGCGCTCCGAAAAACCATCTTTTACCTCGTCGTTAGCAAGAACTGTACCGAGTGCAGGACACCAATTCACCATGGTGTCGGCTAAATATGCAAGACGGTAATTTAATAGTAGCTCAAGTTTTTTTGTTTCACTTTTGTTTTTCCATTCCTCAGCATTAAATTCTAAGGCTTCGGTTTGAGCTACGTTAATGCCAAAACTTCCTTGTTGCTCAAAATGATTGATAAGAGCACTTATGGGCTTTGCTTTGTTTTCGTTATAATCAAAATAATGCTCAAACATCTTGATAAAAGCCCACTGAGTCCATTTGTAATAACCTGGATCACAAGTCTTAACTTCACGATCCCAATCATAACTGAAACCGATCTTATCAAGTTGCTCGCGATAACGGGCTATATTGTTTTCTGTGGTTATGGCAGGATGCTGACCCGTTTGAATGGCATATTGCTCGGCAGGTAAACCATAAGCATCATAACCCATGGGGTGTAAAACATTAAATCCGTTTAAACGCTTGTAGCGACTGAAAATGTCCGAAGCTATATAGCCAAGTGGATGCCCCACATGAAGACCAGCCCCCGAAGGGTAAGGAAACATATCAAGTACATAATATTTAGGGCGCGAATGATCAATTTCAGTTTTGTAAGTTTGATGCTCACTCCAGTAATCTTGCCACTTCTGCTCAATTTCTTTAAAATTATATTCCATAACCACTTATGCTGTCAAAAAATTCCTTTTGTTTGAAAACTGCGAATTTAGGAAAATTTTGTTATACTTCGAGAGACATAAAGAAGTTTTGAACGGTTTTGCCGTTTTATCAAAGGAAGACTGCTAAAAGAAACAGTTTTATTTTTTGTCAAAAAACAAAAAAATAGCTGTGAATTCAAGGAAAACAAAAAAAGAGATTGTTCAATAGTAGTAAATTCAACTTATAATTATTGGGACAATACTGTAAAATGACTATTTTCGCAAGCAAATTATATGGTCCCATAGTTCAATGGATAGAATACTGGATTCCGGTTCCAGCGATATGGGTTCGAATCCCGTTGGGACCGCTATTTTAGTGATCAGTCATCAATGTACTCAAAGCATCCTGCTTTGAGAAAAAACTTGATGTAATAGTTAACTTGTAATCAGTAACTTCATTTCTGCATATTTTAGCAATTTAACGCCCCTACTGCTCCACTTTTAAAGGGGAGCTGTCCGTAGGTTGAGCGAAGCGAAATCCCGTTTCCCGCTTGTAGCGGGACAGGTTGCGTTGAGAAGAGTTTAGAGTTTCGTGTTTAGGGTTTTGGGTTTAGAGTTGCTATTCAATTACGAATTACTCTTAGCTAATCAACAGGGACATAGGTTTTTGTCGCAATCCGTAGGATTGCAACGCTCGGTAGAAAATATGCTCATCTCTCTCAACCCACATTCCGGTCGGAATGTGACCTTATTCTATTTCCTTAAAAAGCTTACCGACTATTTGCATATCCATTGTTTATAAATGACAATACTCTTATATTTTAAATATGAATAAAGAGTCAATTATAAACTATTGAGTTTTGTCAAACCAACAAAATCATTTATCTTTGTTCTCGTTATGATATTTTAAATATGAATAAAAGCTCCAAAAAAAACCAGTCGAAGATAAATAGACTAATGCAAGAATATCCAAAAGGACTTGTATTGCTCTCTTCTTTGCTTGTTTCAGAAGGGTATCCATATGAACTTCAACAACAGTACAGAAAAAGTGCTTGGTTGAAATCCATAGGAAAAGGTGCCATGCTTAAATCAAATGATCCGTTTTTACTATCCGGCGCTCTTGCTGCATTGCAGACTCAAGCAAATATAAATATTCATTTAGGTGGACGTACTGCATTTGAGTTGAATGGACTTGCCCATTATCTGCAATTAAATACCCCAGAAGCAACGCTCTTTGCTCCCGGTAAAACTAAATTACCATCGTGGTTCATCAGCAACAAATGGGATATCGAATATAAAATATTCAGAATAACTTTATTTGTATCAGAATCTGTTGGTTTGAATGATTATTCCGATGCAGGACTCAGCATGAAAATATCCAGCCCGGCACGAGCGATGATGGAATGTTTGTCGCTATGTCCCAAAGATTTTTCCTTGTCTGAGGCTTATGAGTTAATGGAGGGATTATCAACATTACCTCTGAAGCAAGTACAAGAATTATTAGAAGCATGCACATCTATAAAAGTCAAACGGCTCTTTCTTTATTTTGCGGAACGTGCAGGGCATAGCTGGTTTAAATACATAGATCAAACTAAAATTGACCTTGGTTCAGGCAATCGCAGTCTTACTAATTCCGGAGTATTAGTACCAAAATATAGTTTAGTATTACCAAAAGAGTTAGTTGAATGAAAGAGTCGTATAAAAAACAAGTATCGCTTTTGCTGGATATATTGCCGGAGATAGCCAAAGAGGATGTATTTGCACTACATGGAGGAACAGCTATAAACTTGTTTTGCCTAAATATGCCTCGTTTATCGATTGATATAGATCTCACATATATTCCTGCGAGTGATAATCGAAATATGGATTTGGAAAATATCCGATTGGCTCTTGAAAGAGTAAAAGGTCAATTAAAAAGTAGGATTTACAATATAAGATTTCCTGATTCTATCAGAACCGAAGAAGAGTTAAAATTAATCTGCACAACTCCGGAAGCAATGGTTAAAATAGAAGTAAACCAAATCAATCGAGGAATAATTGCAGATACTGATTTGGTAATATTATGCGACAAGGCACAAGAAACTTTTGATAAATTCTGTGAAGTTCTAATGGTTTCACGAAAACAACTTTGGGGAGGAAAGATAAATGCTGCCTTAGATCGTCAGCATCCTCGTGACTTTTTTGATATCCGAAATCTTATTAACGATATTGGCTACTCACAGGAAATAAAAGAAGGTTTCATCTTTTTTCTTTTATGTGGGAAACGTCCCATCCATGAATTATTAAGTCCTCATGACATTGACCAAACCGCAGTATTTGAAAGCCAGTTTCACGGAATGACAGATGCTGAATTTGGGTATAACGAATATCAAGAGACGAAAAAACAGCTAGTCGCAATAATAAACGAGTCCCTAACGACTGAGGATAAAGAATTCATATTAGCTTTCACAAAGGGAGAACCAGATTGGACAAAGGTTGATTACAGCAAATATCCGGCAATTAAGTGGAAATTGCTGAATATTGAAAAATTGAGAAAGAACAATCCAAAGAAATATCAGGAACAGATAGAGATTCTTAAACAATTTTTTCACTTTGCTTAAAAAAGGAGAATGATTTTAATAAAATATTGAGATGTAGAAAACAAACTGAATAGTGAGCATTTTATTACTAATAGCAGGGAGGAATCAACAATTAACAAAATTGTTTTATCGGGTAAATACATTTTGCTATTCTTGGAGGACTACACTTTAACAGCTAAATTTGTGAAACAATAGAGTATAACACAATGCATTAAGCTATATGAATTTCACACCGGGACAACGAATCAGCAATAGAGGCGAAGACTTTATAATCAATGACATAGAACCCAATAATGGCAGTTGGATACTCCGGGTAGAAGGAATTTCAGAATTGGTAAAAGGGATGCAGTTTATCTTTGATACCAATATCGATAAAGAGATACATGTGCTCGATCCAAGCCAAACACGATTGGTAGCAGATATGGGACACGGCTCACTCAAGACCAAACTCTTTATAGAGAATCAAATACGCAACTCACCCGTTTACAGCAAGTACATCACCATTGCTCACAAAGGCGCCTACAACGAAGCCGCCTATCAATACGAACCGACGCTAAAGGCGTTTCAACTGCCTCGTCCCCGCATGCTTATTGCTGATGCAGTAGGTCTGGGTAAAACTATTGAAGCCGGTATCTTTCTCGCCGAGATGATTAAACGTGGTAAAGGAAAGCGCATTCTGGTACTTACTCCTAAATCGATATTAAGCCAATTTCAACAAGAGCTTTGGAACCGATTTGCCATACCCTTAGTGCGTCTCGACTCAGAAGGAATATCACGCATAAAAACAGAACTCCCTGTAAATAAAAACCCATTCGATTACTACGACAAAACCATCGTATCAATTGATACACTTAAAAACAACGCCAAGTATCAACACTACATTGAGAAAACCCGTTGGGATATCGTAGTTATCGACGAATGCCACCAAGTGGCCAATATCAAATCGCAACGCGGCTCACTGGCACAACTACTCAGCACCAAATGCGAATCCCTCGTCATGCTCTCAGCCACACCTCATAACGGTAAGCGCGAAAACTTTGCCAATCTCATCAATATGATTGAGCCACTGGCCATCAAAGATGAAAAAAATTATACCAAAGAAGATATCCTCCCCTATTATGTAAGGAGATTCAAAAATCAGATAGATGATGCCGATGTAATGTCCAACTTCCAGGAACGCGAAGTGCTCACCATTCACGCAGCGCTTCACCCTGCCGAAGAAGACTTTTTGCAGAAGCTGCAAGAAATTAAATTCGCCGCTCTGTCAGGATTAGAAAAAGAAGAACAAGGAACAGCTAATCTCTTTAACGAGAAGAAGAGTCAAACCATAGACAAAAGAGAGCGTAAAGACCTCCTCTTTGCCATCAGCCTGTTTAAATCCTATATGTCATCGCCCGAAGCGGCACGCAAATCAATTGCCAACCGCATCCGGCGCGTCAAAGAGCGGAATATCAGCAGCCAACTGGCAGAAGAAAACCTCACCCTTCTGCAAGAGCTATACAATAAAGTAGATACCATCATAACGATGGCACAGGATACCAAATACACAGCTTTCAAAAACGAACTGATTCGTCTCAAATGGAACGGGCGACCCAAAGACTTCCGCATTGTACTCTTTGCTGAACGCATCGAAACCCTGCAAAGTCTCAAAGAGAAACTCAAACACGATTTTAATCTCAACGATGAAGTAATTGCCGATTTCCACGGCTCACTCACCGATATGGAGCAGCAACGCATCGTAGAAGACTTCGGAAAAGAGGACTCTGACTACCGCATCCTGCTCTCATCCGATGCCGGTTCGCAAGGCGTTAACCTCCACTACTATTGCAACTACATGTTCAACTACGACATTCCCTGGTCGCTTATCACCTTGGAGCAACGCAACGGTCGCATCGACCGATACGGACAACAAAAAACACCCTATATACACTACATGGTAGCCACCTCAAAAGTAGAAGGCTTGCGCGACGACCTCCATATCATCAACAAACTCACTGAAAAAGAAGAAGAAGTTTATAAATCACTGGGAGACGCCGCCTCAGTCTATAAACTATACGATGCAGTAAAAGAAGAAAATCTTGTAAAACGTTCCATCGCTGAGCAAGATGCCACTCTCCTTGACCGCTCGCACGAAGAAGAGGATGACGACTTCGATTTCTTTGCTGCATTAGAAAACGACTCAACCCCGGCTCTTCAAACCACACAGCTGTACGAAAAACAGCCCTCGCTTTTCGAAAACGACCGTAAGTATTATGAAGCACTCATACAACAACTCAAAAGCGATGGCTACCTTCGTAATACAGACGCCTTTTTTGAAGAACAACTCCTGGAAGTCAAAAACACTCCGGAACTTAATCGTATTATGTACGACATGCCCAAAGAGTCAAAGCCGGCAATAGGTGAACTATTCCAGCTCACCCTCAACAAAGATTTAGTGCAACAATCCATTGAGGAAGCCAGAAAACGACAAGGCGAATGGGCAGGCCTGCAACTACTCTACGAACTACACCCCATTGTACGCTATCTCATGACACAGCTTGAAGCCGGCGTTGATAAAGATGTAGCCCTTGTAAGCAAACTCAATCGCTTACCTAAAAACAGCGCACACTACCTGCTGCATGGCATTTCAGCCAATAGCCTTGGACAATCGCTCCTGTCCGATTTCTTCGTCATATCACTAAATATGGATGGATCATTACAACATCCACCCATAGCCTTTGACGAATTTATGGAGACCTACAAGCTCAACGAACAGATACACACCCAACATATCAGCGACGACGACCTAAGCCATTTGGGGTCACTCCTGCCTACCGCCATACATTTCGGATCCGAACTTCGTATGATGCAAGAGCAACAAGGCCTGCAACGCGAAATGGAGCAACAAATGAAAGAGTACAAAAATAAAATGGATGAATGGGAGCAAGACCGCAAAGAGCAACTCCGCATTGAGTTTGAAGACAAAAGCGACCACGGAAACGTTATTCGCAGATTTGAGAATAAAGAGAGGGAGATTAAAACCATTCTTAATGAGTCAAGTCGCTATTTCCAAGACCTCACCAGTCTCAAAGGTGAACCCTATATCAAGGTAATCGCTGCATTCTATAACAACTAAGCATCATGATTAAATTTATCAACAATATAGGCGAGTATTTCGCATCCAACTATTTCGACGAAGACTTTACTAAAAAGGTTATTGAAAAATCGGGCCACAGTCGTGAAGCACTAAAACAGTTTCAGCAACAAATCAACAACCTTAAAAGTGGTTACTTTGCACTCAAACAACGTTTTGTAGAGAACCATCTCCGTGTGAAAGACCGCGTTGAACTATCGCATCAATTTCACACTAAGGTACTCACCGCACTGGGCTACGATGCCACCCGTACCGATTACCACAACCTCTACCTCATTAGTGACGATGCCGTACTTCCCATACGACACATCCTCTATCGTGGCAACTATCCCCACATGATGGTGATGGAAATGCACGCCCTGATTAAAACCGGCGAAGAAGAGCCTGATGGACTCTTTGAACAAAGCTATCACGAAGAAGAAAACGAAAAACCCAGCGGCGCACAGAAATATCACCGCAGTCAGTGGTCAGAAGTATTTTCCGTACCCGAAGGCGTACGCATCTCCCCCATGATTATCAACCAGGCAGTCAGCCAACTCTTTCTGCTGCCCGAACACCGCCGTCCCAAATATATCCTGCTCTGCGCTGGCAATCAATATTTTCTGTTAGAATCCGAAAAGTGGTTTCGTGGTTCCTATTTGCAGTTAGACTTAGAAGTTCTCTTTGATGAATCTGTTGCCGTTCGTGACTACCTTAGCCTCTTCTACCTCATGCTGGGCAAAGACTTACTTGCACCCACAGCCGATATTGTATTGATGGAGCAACTGGACGAAGACTCTCACAAAGCCGCTTACGAAGTTACCAAAGATCTCAAAGAGGGCGTAATTCACGCAGTGGAACAATTGGCCAACGAAGCCGTTCACTACCTCACACAGGTTAAAGATTTAGCTTATAGCGACATCGACGCATCCAAACTCAAAAACGACTGCCTCACCATGGTCTATCGCCTGCTCTTCCTCTTTTATGCCGAATCGCGCGAAGAGTTAGACATCCTCCCCTCCAACGACCCGGTATATAACCGCGGCTACTCATTGGAAATGCTGCGCGATCTGGAACAGGTGCCCCTGCAAACCGAATCGAGTCGCAACGGATATTTTTTCCATGAATCACTTTATCGCCTGTTCAGCCTCCTTAACGAAGGCTACGCAGAAAAGAACGAACTCAGCAAAACATTCCGCATCCGCCATTTAGACTCACCCCTCTTTAATGCCGATAACCTGCACTATCTATCAGATGTAAAGATACGCAACTACGTATGGCAAGACCTTATCCTACAACTCTCACTAAGCAAACAACAACGTAATCGCAACCGCGGACGCATATCCTACGCCAACTTAGGGATTAATCAATTAGGCTCAGTCTATGAAAGCCTCTTAGCCTTCCGCGGCTTCCTGGCAGAAAGCGACTATATAGAAGTACACAAAAAGCGCACTGCCCGTGAAACATCCGAAGATGTAGTACGTCGCGACGGCTCTTTCTTAGTACCTCGCCACCGCCTAAAAGATTTCGATCTGAAAGAAGTCTATCACGAAAAGCATGGCGACGAAGGGCTAATGCGCATCATCCCCGAAGGAAGATTTATCTATCGCCTCAGCGGACGCGACCGTCAAAAGTCAGCCTCCTACTACACGCCCGAAGTACTAACCCAAACCACGGTCAAATATACCCTCAAGCCCATACTTGAGCAATTGAAGAATGGCGAAATGAAAGCCCTCGAACTGCTGCAACTCAAGATACTTGAACCCGCTATGGGCGCCGCAGCCTTTCACAACGAAGCCATCAATCAAATAGCCCATGCCTATATCAGCTATCGCGAAATAGAACTGAACAAAAAAGTAGAACCCAACAAATATCGCGAAGAACTACAAAAAGTAAAAGCCTATATCGCCCTCAACAATGTCTATGGAGTCGATATCGACCCCACCGCCATCGAGTTGGGTAAACTCTCCCTCTGGCTAAACGTGATACACAAAGATATGCAAACCCCGTTCTTTGGCTACCGCCTTGGCGTGGGTAATGCCGTTATCGGATCGTGGCTCAAAGTTTATAAACACCGCCAATTCTCCTTTGAACCCAAGGGGCGCGGACACAAAACAAAGAAATGGTGGGAAAAAGCACCCAAACATTTAGAGTTTGGACAAAGAGGCATCAAACGTAAACAAGATGAGATTTATCACTTTCTGCTGCCCGACATCAATATGGCATCCTCAGCAAACATCCGCTTGCTGCGCGATGAGTTTCCGGCAGAAGCCAAACGAGTGCGCGAATGGAAAAGAGAATTCACTGCTCCCATACGAACTGATGAGTACAAGCTCTTGCAAAAAATATCGACTGCGATAGATAAACTGCTGCTGGAACATTACGAACTGCAGAAAAATATCGCCCTGATTACCAAGGTAAACAACGACTATTTTGGCAATGAAAATGCCGATTTGGAGATTTCCTACGATGACTTTAACTACGCCCAAAAAGAGCAGCTGGCGCAAACACGCTTTGAGAGCAATGCGCCCTACTACAAGCTGAAAATGATTATGGACTATTGGTGTGCCCTATGGTTCTGGGATGTTCGCGATGCTGCCGATCTACCCGACCGCAGTGAATGGTACCAAGATCTGCTCAGCATTATCAATATCGACTTTGGCGATACAGAAACAAGCACCCTAACCGAAGAGCCGGAAGAATATATACGCGACTACCGCAAAGACCGCCGTGAGCGAGAAAAACAAATAGTCGAACAACTTCGTGAGTCCACCTCATCTCTATTTGAGAATGAACGGGCTGAGAGAGTAAAGAACTATGCCAAGCAATATAAGTTTTTCCACTACGAGTTGGAGTTTATTGAGGTGTTCCGTGAGAATAACGGTTTTGATCTGGCAGTGGGAAATCCGCCCTGGATAAAAGTCACTTTTGAGGAGAAAGGACTGATGTCCGATATCTACCCGGAACTGCTGATACGCAGAACCACTGCTCCGCAAGTACGGCAGCTAACCGGTCAGTTTCTTGAAGTAGAAGCACAGCGTGAACTCTACTTTGAAGAAAATATCGATAATGATGTCTCAGCCATCTTTATGAATGCCCTGCAAAATTATCCGCTGCTTAAAGGACAACAAACCAATCTTTATAAATGCATTTTGGAAAATGGATTGCACTGGATAGCTAAGGGAGGATATTTAGGCTTAATTCATCCGGAAGGTATATATGATGATCCCAACGGTTATGAATTACGAAAAGAAATTTATCAACGCTTAAAATATCATTTCCAATTTAAAAATGAATTGATTCTTTTCTCGGAAGTTCATCATGAAGTTATATATGGAGTCCACATCTATTCTGGTTTAAGAGATAAAGTTGACTTTTTTTCTATTTCCAATCTGTTTCATCCTGCTACAATTGATGGTTCTTTTATACATCAAGGAAGTGGAGAGCTTTATGGATTTAAAGTAAAGAATGAAAACAGTGGAAAAATGGAATGGAATATTATCCCTCATGCGCATAGAATAGTCCGAATTGATGAAGATGTTTTGAAGATTTTAGCTCGCACCTTTGAAGATAGTGATGAATGGGATAGAGCCAAATTGGTTTCAATCCATACACAGGAAGTAGTTGATGTGATTCGTAAGGTTGGACAATTCCCGAGTTCTATACAAGCTTATGAAAATAAAATCTCTGTTTGCTGGGATGAAACTAATGATGTAAATGCCGGCAAAATTAAAAGAGAAACAAAATATCCAAATATTGATAATTATGAAATGATTTATTCTGGTCCGCATCTTTTTGTTGGTAATCCACTCTACAAAACACCCAGAGAAGAGTGTACACTAAACTCGCATTATGATGTGATTGATTTAACAAAAGTAAAATCTGACAGTGTTGCCCGATCCAATTATTCTCCACAAGAAGTAACAGCCGGATATAGTTCAACAATTAGAGGATTTCAATTAGATGATGGAAGCTACGATGATTGGTTAGGCTACTACAAAATAGCTTTTAGAAAGATGCTTAGTTTAACAGGAGAAAGAACGCTTTCAGGTGCAATAATCCCATCTAAAACAGCCCATATTCATGGTATAATAAGCATAGTACTAAAAAAAACAGAAGAGCTTATAGAGCTTTCCTCTTTATCATCTTCAATTGTGTATGATTTTTATATAAAGACTCTGGGGTCAACAAATTTAAGTGATAATAGAATCCAATCACTTCCCCTTGGCATAGACTCCAAATACCACACCGCCCTTTTTGTGCGCACGCTGCAACTCAATTGCCTAAATAAATATTATGCTTCACTCTGGGAGGAGAGCTATCGTGAAGAGTTCAAGCAAGAGCAGTGGAGCATAGCCGATGAGCGATTAAAACCCTTTAACACTCTGACACCCGAATGGAGCTGGGACATTCCGTTGCGTAACTATTTTGAGCGGCGTCAGGCATTGGTGGAGATTGATGTAATCACCGCTATGGCATTAGGTATAAGCTTAGAGGAATTGATATTGATGTATAATATCCAGTTTCCTGTATTGCAGCAAAACGAAGACGATACCTGGTACGATACAAAAGGAAATATTGTCTTTACCGTCAGCAAAGGCTTAGTCGGAGTAGGCCTCGATCGCCCCGAATGGAGCCGCATCAAAGATATGCAAGCCGGCGAAACCTATGAACACACCATAGAGAAATCAGAACTCTACTACGGTGAAAAAGTGACCTACTATGCACCCTTCACTAAGCAAGATCGGGTAGAGGATTATAAGAAGGCTTGGGAGTGGTTTGAGAATATATTTCCCGCAGATCTCGCAGATGTGCGCAGATAAGAAGAAAGAATATATTTCCC
>CAZODA010000009.1:0-87500 GCA_964578485.1 uncultured Alkalitalea sp.
GTTGCTTAGTAATATTTTTTCATTTTTCATTTCTTCATTTCTTCATTTCTTCATTTCTTCATTCCTTAATCTACTAATCTACTAATCTGCTAACTTATTTTGTTGTTATTTTAAGCTTTTCACAAAAAAACTTGAAACAAAGGGAAAAAAGTGATAATTTTAGCGATTAATTAAAGCATTAACTATGACATTTTATATTCACATGCATGCTCATCATTATCTCTTTTATTAAGGAGGGAGCTTGTTGTGCTATTAATAATTACAAAGGCTTATCCTTCGCGGTAAGCCTTTTTTTTGAGTAAATTTAAATACTAAACAATTAACTTCATGGATACAACATTGAGAATTGCACTTCAGAAAAAAGGTCGATTACATGATGATAGTGTAGGGTTAATGAAGGAGTCGGGTATAAGATTCAATATAGGTACAGGTCGTTTGGTAGCTCAATCTGCCGGCTTCCCTGTAGAAGCTCTTTTTTTACGCGACGATGATATTCCTCAAACCATTGCTGACGGAGTTGCTGATGTAGGTATAGTTGGAGAGAATGAATATCTTGAAAAGGGCTATGAGCTTGATATTGTCAAGCGTCTTGGCTTCAGCAAATGCCGATTATCATTAGCCATTCCTAAGGGTGAGCATTATACTGGGGTAGGATGGTTTAACGAGAAAAAGGTGGCAACTTCCTATCCCAAAATGTTGAATAAATTTTTTGAAGATAAGAAAATCAGGGCTGATATCCATGAGATAGCCGGTTCTGTTGAGATAGCTCCGGGTATAGGTTTGGCAGATGCAATATTTGATATTGTAAGTTCGGGCAGTACTTTGGTTGCCAATAGTTTGAAAGAAGTTGCTGTAGTTATGAATTCAGAAGCTATTTTGGTTGCCAATAAAAATTTATCTGATGAAAAGAAGCTCATACTTGATCAGATGCTATTTCGTTTTAATGCTGTTCAGGCCTCTGTTTCAAACAAATACATTTTGCTTAATGCTCCTAATGATAAGGTAAAAAATATAGTTAATATACTTCCCGGTATGAAGAGCCCAACTGTTTTGCCACTTGCCCAAGAGGGTTGGAGTTCTGTTCATTCAGTAATTAAAGAAGAACAATTTTGGGAAGTTATTGATCAGTTAAAGGAAAATGGTGCCCAGGGAATTCTTGTCATTCCAATAGAGAAAATGATTCTGTAGAAGTTTTTTAGTAATCATATTATTATGCAGAAATTTTTTTATCCTTCTAAAACAGATTGGGAGCGTCTTTTGCAGCGTCCTCTTATGGATTTAGAAAAGCTTTATGATGTTGTAAGTCCAGTACTCGAAAAAATAAAGTCAGAGGGCGATAGTGCAGTTCGTTACTATGCCGAGAAGTATGATGGATATAAAGGGGATAATTTCAAGCTTAGCCCTGATGAAATTGCCAATGCAGAAAAAGAGCTTTCTATTGATTTAAAGGAAGCAATATCTACAGCTGCAAAAAACATTGAATTGTTTCATTCTTCACAAAAGCAGGAGGTTAAAAAAATAACAATTCAGGCAGGAGTGAGTTGTTGGCAAAAGAGTGTAGCCATTCAAAAAGTTGGTTTATATATTCCCGGTGGTACTGCTCCTTTGTTTTCAACCGTTTTAATGCTTGCAATTCCTGCTCGAATTGCCGGATGTAAAGACATTATACTTTGCAGCCCTCCCGATAAAGATGGAAATATTCATCCTGCAATCTTATTTGCCGCCCAACTGTCGGGTGTGGATAAAATCTTTAAGATTGGTGGTATTCAAGCTATTGGTGCTATGTCCTATGGCTCCGAAACAGTTCCAAAAGTTTATAAGTTGTTTGGTCCGGGCAACAAATATGTTACAGCGGCAAAGCAGTTGGTGAGTCTTAAAGACACTGCCATTGATATGCCTGCAGGTCCTTCAGAAGTCTTGGTGATGTGTGATGAAACTGCCAACCCTGCTTTTATAGCTGCTGATCTTTTATCTCAGGCTGAACACGGTGCCGGTAGTCAGGTGATTCTATTAAGTTCAAATGAAGATGTCTTAGCTGCTTCTTTGAAAGAAATAGATCTGCAATTAAAGGACTTACCTCGTGAAGTGGAAATAAGGAATGTTTTGCAGGATAGCAGAGCTATTTTATTGAATTCAATAGATGAAATGATTGAGTTTAGTGATTTATATGCACCGGAACATTTAATCTTATCGGTAGAAAATGCAGAACTTGTCGCTGATCGTATTATTAATGCAGGCTCTGTTTTTATTGGATCTTTCACTCCTGAGAGTGCAGGGGATTATGCTTCCGGTACTAATCACACCCTCCCTACTTATGGTTATGCCAAATCATATTCGGGAGTAAATTTAGATAGTTTTGTTCGTAAGATCACTTTTCAGGAAATTACTGAGCAAGGACTTATAGACTTAGGCCCGGTAATTGAAAAAATGGCCGAAGCAGAATTGTTGGAAGCCCATAAAAATGCTGTTAGTATCAGATTAAAGTATTTGAAAGATATTAAACGCTAAAAAATAATAGGAAATATCAGGATATATTATTTAAATAATATTTTAATGAAAAAACTTGAACAACTTCTTCGCCCAAATATTTTTAATTTAAAACCTTATTCATCCGCTCGGGATGAATATACAGGAGAGGAGGGAGTTTTTCTTGATGCCAATGAAAATCCCTTTAATCAGCCTTATAACCGTTATCCCGATCCTCATCAGCGTAAGCTTAAAGCTGTAATTGCTAAATTGAAAAGAATAAACCGGGAACAGATTTTCTTGGGGAATGGTTCTGATGAGGCTATAGATTTAATATTTCGAGCTTTTTGTGAGCCCGGTTCAGATAATGTTGTTTCAATTGATCCTACTTATGGTATGTATCAGGTTGCAGCTGAAATCAATAATATAAAATTAAATAAGGTTCCTTTATTACCTGATTTTTCGCTTGATACTGAAGCTATACTTCATGCCATTGATATAAATACAAAATTAATTTGGTTATGCTCACCAAATAATCCCTCGGGGAATTGTTTCAAGCGAAAAGACTTGGAAAAATTATTGGAAGAATTTGATGGCTTAGTTGTTCTTGATGAAGCTTACATTGAATTTGCACGGGGAAAAAGTATGTTGCCCTTCTTAGAACAACATCCTAATCTAATTATTCTTCAGACTTTTTCTAAAGCATGGGGGATGGCAGGTCTTCGTTTGGGAATGGCTTTTGCTTCGCCGGAAATTGTTAAGGTGCTGACCGCTATTAAGTATCCATATAATTTAAATATCTTGACTCAAAATAAGGCTATTGAATTAATTTCTGAGAATTCTGCAAAAATAGACCAATGGATAGAATTGTTGATTCGTGAGCGTGAAGCACTTTCTGAGAAGTTAAAAGCTTTTAACTTTGTAAAGCACATTTATCCGTCTGAAGCAAACTTTTTACTTGTAAAAACAGATGATCCGAAAGGTATTTATAATCATCTTGTTAATCAAAAAATTATTATCAGGGATCGTTCAAATGTTACTTTGTGTGAAGGATGCTTACGCATTACCGTAGGATCGCCTGATGAGAATTCCAAGCTTATAGAAGCACTTAAACTTCGTTAATATATGTTGTTGTTAATGCTTTATAAAAGTTTATTTCATTTATTTACGCTACCTAAGAATAAATTAAATTTGCAAAATTATGAAAGCTAAATTGTATATTGTTTTATTAATGTTTACAGCACTATTTTTTAGTTTAGGAGCTCAATCTATAATTCCCTTGTGGGAAGAAGATATTCCTTTCAATCGTAGTAATATTACTGTTGAAGAAATTAATGACAATAATAGGATATCCAAAGTGTCAGTTCCTCAATTATATCATTACTCTGTTTCAACTTTTAAAGGCGAAGCTCGTCCGGCAATTATAATCCTACCCGGGGGAGCATATGCTCGTCAGGCTTTTCAGCATGAGGGAGTAATGGTGGCACAATGGTTTGCCGAACATGGTTATGAAGCTTTTCTTTTAAAATATCGTTTACCGGATGAGGAGCTTGTTGAAAATTTTTCTTTTGTTCCTTTAATGGATGTTCAGCAGGCGATCCACTTGCTACGCAATAATGGGGAGGAATATAATATTTTAAGCAATAAAATTGGGGTAATTGGATTTTCTGCAGGGGGGCATCTTGCAGCTTCTGCATCTACTTTATTTAAAGATCCTGTAAACAAAAATTTAAGTCCTGCGGATGTTCGTCCCGATTTTTCTATTCTTATTTATCCTGTAATTTCCATGGAAGATGGTTTAACTCATTTAGGAAGTAGAGATAATCTTTTAGGAAAGTCTCCTACTCCTGAACTGAAGGATTATTTTTCTTTGGAGAAGCAAATTACTGAGAATACACCACCGGCTTTACTTGTACATTCTCTTGATGATAAGGCAGTATTGCCTGGAAACAGCGAGCGTTATGCAAAGAATTTACATGCTAAGGGCGTTGATGTTACAAGCATATTTTTGCCGAAAGGGGGCCATGGCTTCGGATTTAGACAAAGCGAAACAGTATCATACTGGATTGAATATCTGTCGGCATGGTTAAAAGCAAATGTTGAATAATATTGATATTTATCATTAGTAATATCTTTAATTTGTAAAAATTATAATTTTATGAAGAAACGCTTTCTTTTTATTGATCGTGATGGAACAATAATTATTGAGCCGCCGGTTGATTTCCAAATAGACAGTTTAGAAAAGCTTGAATTTTATCCAAAAGTTATCAGAAACTTGTACCAGATCAATTCTCGGCTTGATTTTGATCTTGTTATGGTTACAAATCAGGATGGGCTTGGAACAAAATCTTTCCCTGAAGATACATTTTGGCCTGCTCATAATAAAATGCTTAAGACTCTTGAGGGTGAGGGGATTAGTTTTTCAAAAATTCATATCGACAGATCCTTTCCTGAAGATAATGCTCCTACACGAAAGCCTCGTACCGGTATGCTGACGGAGTATTTCAATGAGGATTTCGACTTATCCGCATCATGGGTAATAGGCGATCGCCTTACAGATGTTGAAATGGCAAAAAATTTGGGTTGTAAGGCTATATTGGTGCAAGCCGAAGATGTTGGGAACAAATGGCTGGAGGAAAAAGCTGATTTAAAGGAGGTGTGTAAACTTATTACTGATGACTGGGATAAGATTACCGCTTTTCTTATTACAGGTGAACGAACAGCTATTATCGACAGGAAAACAAAAGAGACAAATATTCATATAGAATTAAAGCTTGATGGTAGTGGCCGTAGTGATATATCTACAGGTTTGCATTTCTTTGATCACATGCTTGAACAAATCGGGCGTCACTCAGGATGCGATTTAACTATAAAAGTAGAAGGCGACCTTCAAGTAGATGAACACCATACAATCGAAGATACCGGCCTTGCACTTGGGGCAGCTTTTAAAAAGGCTTTAGGTGATAAGCGTGGTATCGAGCGTTATGGTTTTTATTTGCCAATGGATGACGCTTTAGCAAAGGTAGCATTAGATTTCGGTGGTCGTCCATGGTTGGTGTGGGAAGCTGAATTTAAGCGTGAAAAAGTTGGAGATATGCCAACAGAAATGTTTCACCATTTTTTCAAAAGCTTTAGTGATGCTTCAATGAGCAATTTGAATATTAAAGCTGAAGGCTCTAATGAACATCATAAAATTGAAGGTATTTTTAAAGCTTTTGCAAGAGCTATAAGAGCCGCTATTCGCAAAGATATTTTTGATGATAGTTTGCCAAGCACCAAAGGAGTATTGTAGAAATATGTTGTTGTAATATCATATAGTTGAAATTTGATAAATTATAGATAAATGTCCGAATTTAAAAAAGCTAATTTGGTTTTGGATGATGGAACTGTTTTCACAGGAAAATCATTTGCATTTCATAGGGCAGTAGCGGGTGAATTGATTACAAATACCGCAATGACCGGATATCCTGAAAGTTTGACAGACCCCTCTTGTAAGGGTCAAATTTTGGTTGCAAGTTATCCCCTTGTCGGGAATTATGGTGTGCCTCCTATGGAACGTGAAAATGGCTTATTAAAATATTATGAATCTGAGAAGGTTCATGTTTCGGGATTAATAATTTCTGATTATTCGTTTAAATACAGCCATTGGAATGCCGGCTTCAGCCTTGGTGACTGGCTTAAAGAAAATAAGATCCCTGCTCTTTTTGATATTGACACACGCGAATTAACTCGTTTGTTGCACTCTAAGGGTTCAACTTCCGGTAAAATTATTTTTGACGATGCAGATGTTCCTTTTTATGATTCTGAACAAGAGAATTTGGCTTCAAAGGTTGGCATATCAGAAAAAACAATTTATGGTAATGGACGATATAGAATTTTGTTAATCGATTTAGGAGTTAAGAATAATGTTATTCGAAGTCTGTTAAAACGGGATGCTACTGTAATTAGGGTACCCTGGGATTATGATTTTTCAAAAGAAAATTATGATGGTCTTTTAATTTCAAGTGGGCCGGGTAATCCACAGCTTTATCAAGCTACAATAAATAATATTAGCTTGGCATTAAATGATGAGAAGCCAATTTTTGGCATTTGCTTGGGAAATCATTTATTGGGACTTGCAGCAGGTGGTACAACGCGTAAGCTTAAGAATGCACATTGTGCGCATAACCAGCCGGTAAAAAGGGAAGGAACAAATAACTGTTTTATTACCAGTCAGAACCATAGCTATGTATTGGATGCTGAATCGCTCGGACAAGATTGGGAGCAATTATTTGTGAATTTAAATGATGGTACTAATGAAGGAATACGTCATAAAAGCAAGCCTTTCTTTTCAGTGCAGTTCCACCCGGAAGCATCAAGTGGCCCAACTGATACAGAGTTTTTATTTGATGATTTTATGCAACTTGTAAAAACAAGGAACAGAAAATAAACAATCCAATAGAAGCTTTTTTAAAATTAACTTTTAAGTTCCTTCGGTAACACTTGAAGCTCTGGTAGCCTCCTTAATGATACCCCGTTTGGAGGATTCAATAAAATAAAGAATAGAATCTTTTTCAGCTGAGGGTTCTATGTATAGATTTATATGTTCAACAGCCTGGCTGATATTCATTCCATTTTGGTAAATTATTCTATATATTTCGCGGATATTATCAATTTGTTCTTTCGTGAAATTGCGTCTTTTTAATCCTATATAATTAATTCCCATAAAAACAGCAGGTAATCCAAATACCGTTGTATAAGGAGCTACATCAGACAAAATCCCTGTCATGCCTGAAACCATGGCATGTGCACCTATACGGCAGAATTGATGAATGGCACTAAGGCCTCCTATTATGGCCCAATCTTCAATAGTAACTTCTCCGGCTATTTGCACGCTATTTGAAATTACACAGTGATCGCCAACCTCACTATCATGTCCTAAATGAGAATAAGCCATCATTAGAGTATTATTGCCAATTTTTGTAATCCCCTTTGATGCCGTCCCGCGATTAATAGTAACATATTCCCTGATAGTAGTATTGTTGCCAATCTCAACAGTAGTATATTCCCCTTTAAATTTAAGATCTTGAGGAATAGCTGCAATCACAGCACCCGGAAAAATTTTACATCCTTTCCCTATTCTGGCACCGGAGAATATAGTGGCATTTGAACCAATCCATGTCCCATCACCAATTATTACATCATTGTCAATTTTTGCAAAAGCTTCAATTGTTACATTTTTCCCAATCACAGCATCGGGATGTATCTCTGCACGTGGCGAAATTAATAGCTCCATTCTAAAGAATTAATAATACAATAAACTACCGGATCTGGATAGTTATCATCCAAACCGGTTAAGAGTATTTTTATGTGTCGTCCAAAAGTAAGACAATTAAAACATTAATTACACGTATTTGCTTTTTATTTTTTTTCATTTGTCTGTACCGTTGATTTATTGGATTTTGGGATTTCGTTGATTAGAATTTGCTAATCTGCTAATCAACTCATTTCTTCATTCTGATGTTTCGAGTTTCGAGTTTTGGGTTTCGAGTTTCGAGTTTCGAGTTTCGAGTTTCGAGTTTTGGGTTGGTTGGTAATATTTCTTCATTCCTCATTTCCTCATTTTTCATTCCTTCATTCCTTCATTTCTTAATTAACTAATTTGCTAATCTGCTAATTTCTTCATTTTTCATTTCTTAATTTACTAATTAACTAATCTGCTAATCAACTCATTTCTTCATTTCTTCATTTCTTCATTTCTTTATTCTGATGTTTCGAGTTTCGAGTTTTGGGTTGATTGGTAATATTTCTTCATTCTTAATCTACTAATCTGCTAATTAACTAATCTGCTAATTAACTGATCTGCTAATTAACTAATCTGCTAATCAACTCATTTCTTCATTTTTCATTTCTTCATTTCTTTATTAACTTGAATGCAGTCAAATGTTAGTGTTCATGAAATTAATATTATTTATTTTTCTGTTGCTAATGCCTTTTTCCATGAGCTCGCAAAACATTAAACGATTGCGTTTAGAGGCACAGCATGGTTTTATTATTGAACATTCTAATGAATTAAAGCCTTTTGCCAAGAATAAGCCTTATTCCTTTGTTTTTTCTATGCAGTGGATGGGTACTGAACGTGGTTATTGGGAAGCTTGTAATTGTTTTCATTATTTGGGGCTTCAGTTCTCCTATCTTGACTTTGGTGATTCTAAAGTTATGGGTAAGGCATATTCCTTGGCCGGAACCTTTGAACCTCAGTTATGGACAAGGGATAGATTTTCTGTAAGCCTAAATTCCGGAATTGGTATATCGTGGTTAACGCGCATCCATCATGCGGAGAAAAACCCTTTAAATAAATTTTTCAGCTCACACCTGAGCTTCCTTTTGTTCCTAACTCTGGGCTTTGAATATCGCATTACTGATGCATGGGGTTTGTATGCTTCTGTAAATTACAATCATATTTCTAATGGTGGTCAAAAGCAACCAAACTTAGGAGTTAATTTTCCACAAGCCGGTCTTGGACTAAACTATTATTTGTCAACCAGCGAACTTCCTAAATACTCTGTGCAAGCACAAACAGAGCGTTGGCAATTTTGGGTGGAAAGTGGCTTTATTACTAATAAAACCGGAGAGGGAAATAAACGCAGGCCTGCTATTTCATTTGTTGGGGGCAGCCAAAGAATCCTTGGTAGTATTAATGCTGTTGGTGCAGGGATGGAGTTTTCTAAAGATTATGCATATAAAAAAGTTCATGATGAAAATAACAATTTTACCTTAGCTCCTTTTATTGCTCACCATTTTCATCTTGGACGCTTTGATTTTAGCCAGCGTATCGCTTGGTATATAAAACAAAGCGAAAAATATGCTCAATATAAAATGTATCAGAGATATGCTCTATTATTTAGAGTTAAATCAGGCTTCCACCTTGGAACTTCCTTAAAGGCACATGGACATGTTGCTGCTAACCTTGATTTTAGAACCGCATGGAAATTTTAATGAAATAATAAAGTGTTAATATAAACATCTTTATAAACGGCATCCCGAATTATATTGTAAACTGAATTTTAACAACTTCTATAAAAGGCCTTATTTAAGATATAGCCACAAAAAACCGGAGCAACGAAAAATTCGTTGCTCCGGCTGTTAAAGAAAAGAATATTATTGATTTTTATTCCCAACCCGGATTTTGTTTCAGAGCTGTATTAAGTTCTATTACAGTTTGTGGGAAAGGAAGCAATTCATGTTTATTTTTCTTGAAGCCCATATTGGCTGCACCGTATAGATCTATATAGAAGGTAGCATCTGATTCATCAATCAAAGCCTTGTGTACTGATCCGCCTTGAAATAGTTCATCTCTTAGGTTTGGAACATAGTAGCCTTGTTTTTCAAGACTTTCTGTTTTTCCCCAACGGATGAGGTCGGCTGATCGTGATCCTTCAAGCCATAATTCAAATTGTTTTTCTTTTTGCACCTCAGCAAGAGTGAGTGCCGTAGAAACGTAATTTGATTGGGCACGATTTTGAATGTCTTGTAGGCACTTAAGACCAAGACCATCATCATCAGTGGTTTGAGCACATACTTCAGCATAGAGGAGGAGAACTTCTGCGTAACGCATGAGAGGGAAGTTCCTATCCCAGGCACCATTAATTTTGTT
Organism: uncultured Alkalitalea sp.; assembly: GCA_964578485.1. Classification (GTDB taxonomy): domain Bacteria; phylum Bacteroidota; class Bacteroidia; order Bacteroidales; family Marinilabiliaceae; genus CAZODA01. The sequence goes on from CAZODA010000009.1 coordinate 10,103, forward strand.
TAAGTCTCCTTGATCTTTGTGAACAACAATCTTCCATCCGAAATATCCTTCGTTTCCATAAACATAATTTGGAATTCCACGAGTCTTATCAACTTCTTTTTCAGCTGTTCTACCCGGTACAAAGTTATCACCATCGGAAACATATTGATGATCATAAAGGATTTCATCGTATGTTTTGATCCAAGCTTTACGGCGAGCTGATTCCATGCCATCATTAGCTATAAGATCTTCAGCAAATTTTCCTGTTGGATTAATCCATCCCCAACCATTGTTGTTGATTTGTGCATCTTTGAATTGACCGCCGTTCATGTTTTCAAAACGCCAGTTGAAAGTCATATGATCGTTCCAGCCGGCACGCATTTGAACCGGCATTCCTGTAACAACAGCAGGATCAGGCTCAACGTTGAACTCAAATACTATTTCACTTGTGGCTTTTCCATCAGCGTGACCAATTTTGGTCATATCTTCAGACGGAATTAATGCATAATTACCTGAATTTATTACTGCCAATAGAGCTGTTTTAGCACCGTTATAATCTTTTTTCCAGATTAGAGCTTTTCCTTTTATTGCATAGGCAAAACCTTTGGTAACCTTAACAGCACCGGGCTTGTCGTTTGGTCCTTGGCGTTCATCAAGATCAGGAAGTGCAAGGTCGATTTCTTTTACAACCCAGTTCATTACTTCTTCCTGAGATGCTGCGTTTTCGGGACGAGAATCACCAGTGAGAACTTCTTCTACAATAGGAGGAGTTCCCCAGTATATACCGAGCATCATATGATTGAATGCCCTTATAACGCGAGCTTCAGCAATACAACGTTTCATAGTCTTGGTAACTGTTCCAAGTCTTTCTTCTGTAAAGTTTGTAATCACTAAGTTACACTTGTGAATAGAGCGATAAAAAGCAGTATATGCAGCAAGTGGCACCGGATTATCAGTTGCATAGCGGAATTGCTGGTATTCTCTTTGCATGACACAGTCATCAGAACCGGAACCTGCGAGATAAAAATCATCAGCTTGATAGTTGGTTAATCCAAAGATAGGTCCGTAGTTATACTCGGTATCCGACTTTGCGTAGTTCTTGTGTGTATCGAAATACACACCTACCAATGCAGCTTCTGCGTCTGCATCTGTTTTATAGAAATCCTCTATGGGCAGGACACCCTTTTGAGGTATATCAAGTAGGTCTTCGTTACATCCTATAAATGCAAAGACACTAAAGCATAAAAATAAAATATATTTTTTCATGTATTCAATTTTTAAAATGTAAGGTTAAAACCAAAAACTATTTGTTTTGCTGTTGGGTATGTACCCATATCAATACCAAGTTGGTTTGAAGTATTACCAGAAGCAGTTTCAGGATCAAGACCGATGTAATTGGAAAAGGTGAAGAAGTTTTCAAGAGATCCAAATACTCGAAGATCACTGATATAAAGATTGCTTAAGAGCCTACTTGGAAGAGTGTAACCTAACTGAATTTGCTTGATTTTGAAATAAGAACCATCAAAAATAGTTAGATCAGAGCTGAATGCATCATTCGACCACTTTGTAACAGCCGGGAACTTAGCGTTAGTATTTTGCGGAGTCCATGAGTTTTCGTAGAACCATGCGTAGTTGTTACAATATGGACGGTCTGAACGCCATGCTTGTGGAAGAATTTTGTGGCCACTGGCTCCTGTTCCAAACAGTACAAAATCAAATCCTTTGTAGTCAAGACTGATAGTGATACCGTAAGTAAATGTTGGGAATCCGCTACCAAGATTTGTTTTATCGTTTGAATCCCACACGCCGTTACCGTCTATGTCTTCAAATACTGCATTTCCTTCGTTATCAAATTCTTTGAATTTATATCCGTAGAAATACCATAGAGGTTCACCTTCTGAACACTGTGTGGTAATGCTGCTACCCTGAAGTACTGCACCTCTGATTCTGTCAGTTATTGGATTTAGATAAGAAAGTTCATTTTTCAGAGTTGCCATATTTGCATTAACAGAATAGCCTAAATCACCAATTCTGTCTCTCCAGCCAAGCTCAACTTCAATACCTTTATTTATAACGTTACCTGCATTAAGCGTAGTTCTACCAACGCCTGTTTCAACAACAGGAGTAACGCCTACAAGGAGTCCTTTTGTTTCTTTGTTATACCAGTCTAGGCCTAAAGAAAGTCTTCCACTGAGGAAACGAGCATCAAGACCAATGTCTATCTGTTCAGATTCTTCCCAAACTAAGTTTGGATTAGGTAATCCTTTTGAGGTGTCAGGTACAGATCCGTATGAAAGGGTAGAGTCATGTGGAATGTACTGATACCAGTCACTATTAGCTGCTATAACTCCCGAGTATGGATAACCACTGAGAACCCTGATATTACCGTTACGTCCCCATGATCCACGGAATTTCAAATATGAAAGAATGTCTGTGTTTATATTATCCTTCATGAAAGACTCGTTACTAATGGTCCATCCTGCTGATACTGATGGGAAATTACCCCAGCGAGATTCTTTTGGAAGTTTTGATGAGTCAAAGGCATCTGAACGGAAGTTTGCTTGAATGGTATAGCGTTGATCATAGCTGTAAAACAAACGTCCAAAGTATGAAAGATTTTTTGAAACGCCTGGTGCATTGTTTGCTGATATTTTCGCATCCGGTTTCAGATAATTAATATAGCGGTAGTTAGGGGCATAACCGGTAAGAATATCTGCTCCATCACTTGAAACAGAAACATTGTCTGAGTGACTTTCTTCCCAAGACATACCTATCATAGCACCAACTTCGTGTTTAAGGTCTATAGTTTTGTTATAGTTAACGAAGTTTTCAAACTGATAGAAGTAAGCATTGTTAGCAGCTGCACTTATCCTATAAGTTGTTCTGCGTACAAATTCATTAGCTTCGTAAGGTTCATCATACTGGTGTGAATTGCTTTGAGTGATACGATAACCCAAACGGGAAGTGTAAATCAATCCCTTTATTGGATTAAAATTTAAATAAGCAAGTCCGCGAACATTTAAACCTTGATTGTATCCCTCAGTAGCATCTCTTCTGATAAATGGGTTTGAAGATTGTGTTTCACCACTTATTGGAGATATTCTGTAATAAACGCCATCTTCGTTTGCAATAACCTTAATTCCGTTTTGTATAGCATTTTTCTGTCTTTGTGACAAGTCATCATCGCTGTCAACCAAAGGTCCAAAAAGTGGATCTGTGGTTATTGCGGCTAATAAAGCTGAACCGTTATCACTTTGTTGAGATACCGATTTTGTTTTCCATTTTTCAATGGAGTTGTTGGTACCAACAGTTAACCATGGCTTGATTTTATAATCAGCATTAACCTGAAAAGACAGCCTTTCGTAAACATCCTTGTTACCAACAAAGATACCATCATGCTTAACATTATTAATAGCAGCAAAATAAGAGCCCTTGTCGTTACCACCTTGGAAACCGATAGTATGGCGCGAGTTCCATGTTGGTTCAAATACTTCGTCAGCCCAATTAATATCAGTGCCTGGAACATAGCCAGAGCTTGTAAGTCTTTCTTCAGTGAGGAAGCCTTGTTCTAAACCGAAATCAATATATTGTTTAGCATTAAGTACATCCAACTTACGAGAAAGGCTGCTGAGTTGCCATTGTGCATTATAGAATATTTGACCTTGTGTTGCTCTAACACCTGTTTTAGTTGTGATAAGAACAACACCATTACCGGCTTGACTACCATAAATTGCTGCAGAAGCACCATCTTTCAATATTTCTATTGATTCTATCATTTCCGGATCAAGATATTGGATGTTATCCACTTTTAAACCGTCAACAATAAATAATGGACTATTGTATTGAGAGTTCGATGACATACCACGAATCCGGATTTCTGCGCCCATACCGGGAGCACCTGAATTTGATAGTACTTGAACACCGGCTGCTTTTCCTTGAAGTGCGACAGCAGCGTCTGAAGTGGAGCGGTTTTTTAAGTCATCAGTTCCTACCTTAACTATAGCCCCGGTTAAATCGCTCTTCCTCATAGTTCCATAACCTACAACAATTATTTCATCGAGGCCAATGTCGGTAGGTTGCATAACAACATTAATGGAAGTCCTACCTGCAATGTTAACACTTTGAGAATCAAAACCGATAAAATAAAAAGATAAGGTTCCGTCTGAGGGTACGCTCAGCGAGAACTCTCCATCTATATCAGTTATTGTTCCAGTGGTAGTTCCTTCAAGAACGACATTAACACCAGGCAAAGGATCGCCTGTATTATCAGTAACAGTACCTGTAACTAATGCATTTTGCGCAAAGGCAGCAAAATGAATCGAAAAAAAGAGAAATACCAATAACATGGCTTCCCTTTTAATACTCTTCACTTTTCTTTTCATAAAAACAGATTTAAATGTAAAAAAAATAGATAAATTAATAAATAAGTGAATAAATTGATTAATAAAAGAACAGAATGAATGAACAAATAAATTATCTCAACTATTCAATTTATTATATTCTCTTTATTGTTGGCGAAATAAGTTATCAAATTAGCTAGGCGAGCTTCCTTGATGCAAATTTTGCCAATTTTTAACGAAATTACACACTTGTTTGATAAATTAAGGTGATAATTCTGTGTAAAAGGAGGATAAATTTTAAAAATTGAATAATTCTCTTAATTTTTAAAAAGCTTTTAGTTATGCGGTTGTTATGCTAAGAGTTTAGCATAGAGTTTTTTATAGCCAGATTTTAAGGTTTAACTTTTGTTAATTAAAATCAAAATAAATAAGGAATGAAATTTATTCTTCCATTCCTTATTTTTTTTGTTTTAGATTTCTACCAACTTATAATGGCAATTTCTTAGTGATTTCTAAAATTCCATTTGGAGTTATCGCTGTTAATATCAAATTTTGCGAGAGATGGAGTACTGTCGCCTACAGCAACCAAAGCAAATTGCTCATTTGAATTGGGAACTACTTTTGGCATGATACGATAGCTTCCGTCTGTTAGTTGATCTATTCTCCATAATTGTTCATCTGCACCTGTAAATTCGGGAACAGTAGTAAGTTCAGCTTCTGCCGTTGCTGATAGAGCTCTTTCAGTTCCTTCTATTGTGATTTTATAATAAGGACCTCCAAGGTATCCCCCTGCCTCAGGAACAGCTGTGATCGTCCAACGCTGATGAGGTCGCATCATATAATCACGAATTCTTACACCAATATTTCCTTTAGGCCATGTATGAATAACATCGTTTAATGTTTGCATGGGGAGAGAAACAATGGCTTCATCTTCGTTGTCATGGTTAAATCTGGGAGCTCTTCTGGGCATTCTCACAAAATCAACTGTCAACTCCAGTCCATAACCTCTTCTTTCGGATTCTATTTTATAAGTTCCTTCTTTAAAAATTTCTCCTGCAAGGGGCCAATCTTCTTTCCACAACAAGGGCAGGATACCCAGAACGCTGTGACCACTTTGATCCATATCAGCTTCATAATGGCAAGACATCTTCTCAACTCCCTCTTCTATAATATAGCGTCCAAAATGTCCGGGCCCTATAAGTCTATCTCTTGCTGCAACTACCAATTTGCCACCGCCTTTCAACATATCCCTACCCATGTTGTCAAGATATGGGCCTGTAACTTTTCTTGAGCGGCCAACGATAATATTGTAAGTTGAATTGGAGCCATCGCAACAAGTGCCATGAGTACCAAATAGATAATACCATCCGTTACGATAGGCCAGAGTAGTAGCTTCACAATCAATAGCTATGTCTATAGCCTTATTTCCTTTAACTCGTTCCCCTGTTCGAGGGTCTAACTCAATTAGTCTAATAAAGCCGAAATAAGTTCCGTAACAACACCATAAACGACCGTCATTGGGATCCAACAATAAGCCCGGATCAATAGCGTCATTGTCTTCTACTCCATCCGATTGAGCAACCAACATTGGTTCCGTATATTCAAAGTCGGGAGATGTTGGATCTAAAGTTTTATTCCACATAGTTAGAATTCTACCATTATGACCTCCGCCTAATCCACCTCCTGTAGCTCCATAAACAACGAGATAACGATCTCCTATTTTCATAGCATCCGGTGCTGCTCCACGTCCCGGTCTAACAGCTCCTCCGTTCCATGTCCAACCGTCATCTGATATTAATCCTCCACCCCCTGTTCCAAAGGTGTAATATTTCCCATCACATTCTACAATAGTTGATGGATCATGAATAAAGGGTCTTCCAACTTGAGCAGTCATTGTTGCTGCTATAAACATACAAGTGATTGCTATTGATGCTTTTAATTTATATAAAGTCTTCATTTGTTAATTCAATTTATAGTATAGTAATTATTGACAAGTAATTTGGATGTTTTTCACGGGTTCTCCTTGTTCATCAAGGAAGCGAACACAAAAGTCGCTCATACCCGGTCCATTGATAACAACCCCCCGAATAATATTTTTCCCCTTTTTGAGTGTCAAGCGTGGCGATACAACATCATCCATTACCATACGTCTGTCTCCCGAAAGTAATAGGGCTTCTTCTCCATTAAGCCACCACATAGAGGCAGAATTTGATCCCACCGACATTCTTACATTTTGTATTTCTTCAGGGCTGTTTACGACGGTGACTGCCCAAAATAAAACTCCATAAATAGGCTTATGTAAACCATAAGCGAAGCGGAATAACTTTACGTTGAATAGTTCGCTGTCAAGGGCATGCCATTTAAGTTTCTGATCTCCTACTTTTACTGTTTCGCCATTTTTGGGTAGTATGCTTAATTGATTTTTAAAATATTGCGTGCCAAAGGCAGTTCTTAAATAACTATCTGTGAAGTCGGTATTGCTTCTAACCGCTACTTCAATAGGCTCCAATAAATTCCAACGTTGAATAAAACCATCCTTGTCGGGATTGCTAATTGATTTGCTTGCAGGAACAAAGTATCCGTCAAGGCTTCGAATTGAATCGCGCTCAACTGCTTCGTTGTTTTGACTCCATGCTCTGCCTGTAAATGCTGCTGCACTTTCAGCTTCTTTCAAAAAGAAATCTGTCATCGCTTTAAAAGTATTATCGTTAAAAGTTACAGGACCATGCTGGCCATCAGGAACAGAAATAAAGTCTGTCAATAAGCCTTTTTCTTTCAAGACATTAGCGAAAAGCTCACTTTGGCAATAAGGAACTACATTGTCTGCTTCACCATGGATGACTAAAAATTTAGGATCCCTTTCATCAAGAAAAGTAATAGGATTAGCCAAAGCCATTAAATCAGGATTGTCAATAATGTTACCGCCAATAAGTGCTGATTCAGGGGAATCTCCTGTTTTTGGTCTTTCGCAATTATCCATAGCCAATAGATCAATGGGACCAAACCAGTTAACTACTGCATTAACCGAACTGCTAATCATATTAAAACTACCTACATTGCCTTCGATATCAACAGTTGTACTGTTAAGGGTATATTCTTTCACTCCGTTAGTAGCACCGGCAAGTGAGGCAAGATGTCCGCCTGAAGAGTAACCTGTTATGCCAATAAAGGAAGCATCGATCTTATACTTGGGTGCATTTGCCCTGATAAAGCGAATAGCTGCTTTAACGTCATGAATTTGAGCCGGATATACTGCATCCATACTCGATCTGTGGTTAATTGCAATTACAGCAAAGCCACTTTCAAGCAACTGTTTTCCAAAGGAGTTAAAGGAATGCTGCTTCAAATCATTACCAAACCAGGCACTTCCATAAATTACAATAATTGCCTTGTATGATGGTTTTTCAATCTCAGGCAAATAGATGTCTAACATGTGATACTGCTTATCATCATCAGCATAATTAACATTAAGCCACTGTTTGTTGCTATCCTGACTAAAACAGGTAGCGAAGCTAATTGCAGTAAGGACTGCGAAAAATAATAATCGTTTCATATTTGTATTTAATTAATATATATATGTTGATATTTATTCTTGAAGTAATGGTAGAGTTGGGAAATTTAGTAAGGTGAAAATAGTGATTTATATAAGGTATATACGGGGACAATTTAATTTTTATAGAGTACTAATCTTAGTTTCAATAAAATATTTTCAATTTTTATTTGCATTAATAAAAACACTTTCTTAATTTTGACCAGTTGGTTAAACCAAAAGGTTAAAATCTTTTGTAAAAAATTTGTTTTTATTCATGGATGAGAAAAGAAAAAAAACCGAATCTGTTTCTTCTCAAGAAGAGTTGATATTGAAAGCTGCTCAGGATGTGTTTGTTAGCAAGGGTTATGCAGCTGCGCGCATGCAGGAAATTGCAGATGAAGCCGGTGTTAACAAGGCTCTTGTTCATTATTATTTTCGCAGTAAGGAAAAATTATTTCATCGAATTTTCAAATCTTCCTTTAAATCATTTTGGCCATCATTAGAATTCTCTGTGCTTAATAATTTAGATATAGCTAATTTATTACAAGTTTTAATATCCACTTATATTGGTTTGCTTGAGCGTATGCCCTATCTGCCTAATTTTATTATATCTGAGATAAATCGAGATCCTAAAAAGGTGCAAAATTTAATTCAAGAGACCGGTATTCAGCCCGATCTTATTATTGGGGCTATAGAAAAGGCATTGCTACGGGAAAACATATTAAATATTGATGCGAGGGAGCTACTTTTAAACACAATAAGTATATGTATTTTTCCTGTTTTGTCACGTCCTTTGACTGCTTCTTTATTATGGGGCAATGATAAGGCTTATATTGATTATTTAACAAACAGAAAATCTTCAATTTTATCTTTTGTAAAAGGGGCATTAGGATTACAATCCGATCATCTTTAAAATCCATTTATTATGATAAGAACTTTTTTTCACATAAAATTCATTCTTTTGTTTTCTTCAATATCTGTTTTACATGCACAGCCTGTAAGTCTTTCCGACTGTTGGGATAAAAGCAGGCTTCATTATCCTTTAAATGACAGTAGTAAAGAATTGTTGGATGAAAGGGTTCAAGAAAGCTTAAGGAATATTTCATCAAAGTGGTATCCTCAGTTTGAATTGGGGGCTCAGCTTTCTTATCAAAGTGATGTTCCTCATGTAGATCTTTCCAATCCATTGTTTGATCTTCCTATGGCTCCAAAGGATCAATACCGAATTTTTCTTGATATAAGTCAGACCATCTATGATGGTGGTTATTCAAAGAGTAACAAAAAGCTTGTTGGTTCAGAGGGCAAAGCAGAACAATATGAGTTGGAAGCAAGACTTCTTGAAGTAAAAATGCAGCTAACGGATGTTTATTTTTCCTTACTAATGTTGGCAGAACATAAAAAGCAGTTGCTTGCTTATATCGAGGATTTAGATGCAAGAATAAGGGAGCTTTCTACAGCAGTAAAAAATGAAATGCTTCATATTACTGAACTTGATTTGCTTGAAGTTGAAAAGATGAAAGCGGAAAAGCAACTTATTGATCTTTCTTCGTCTGAGTCAGCTTTATTGGATATTTTATCTCTTTATACCGGTAGTAAATTAACACAAGATATCATTTTGGAAATTCCCGATGAAGGGCTCTTTTCTAAACCCGAAATTCGTCCTGAATTAAAAGTTTTTGAATCTCAATTCCAACAACTTGAGGCACAACAATCTTTGAATACCATAACAAATCGTCCCCAACTTGCTGCTTTTGCACAAGCCGGTTATGGTAATCCGGGTTTAAATATGTTGAAGGATGATTTTGACACTTATTTTACTGTGGGGCTCCGTTTTCGTTGGAAACCTTGGGATTGGCGAAATACATCGCGCAACAAAAATATTTTAAACTTAAAGTCCTCTTTATTGCAGCAACATGAAAGCAGCTTTGAGCTTGAATTACAAAAGGCAAATTATCAGTTAAAGGGGGAGATACAAAAGTATAAACAAAAGATGGAAAAGGATGCTGATATAGTGTTAAGGCATAATCAAATAGTAAGTCATTATCAGGTTCGCTTAAAGAATGGCATAATTACTTCTGCCGATTATATAGCTGCATTAAATGCTTCATCTCGTGCGCAGCTTGAAATGCAGGTAAATCGTTTGCTATATCTTCAAATGTTGGCAAAGCAATATTTAGTTGGCCGAAGTGCAGAGGACGATATTTAATAATATTTATAATTTTCAGCTTATACTAAAACCATGAAAAATAACTCATTAGTACAAATTTTGTTTGTTTGCGGTCTTACATTGACAATGTTTGTTTCGTGTAACAGCCGATATGGCTCTTCAGATGCTTTTGGAAATTTTGAAGCAACTGAGGTTTTGTTAAGTGCCGAAGGCAGTGGTCGTTTATTAACATTTACAGTTAATGAAGGCAGTGTTTTGCAATTGGGTGAGGTCTTGGGGGTCATTGATACTGCTATCTTGGTATTGCAGCGTGAACAGATAAAGGCTTCATTGGATGTGCTGGCAGTAAATGAAAAGCAGATTGATAAAACAGCGGCTGTTCAACAGGCCAAAATAGATTTACTTGAAAAGGAATTTCTCAGAATAACAGCCATGTTTGATGAAGGTGCCGTCACAAAGCAAAATTATGATCAGCTTGAGGGGGAGTATATAATTTCAAGGCGTCAACTTGAGCAAATACTTTCACAAAAGCATCAAATCAAGTCTGAAAAGAAAGTTCTTGAAGCTCAGATAGATTTATTAGATGAGCAAATAAACCGCTGTGTAATAATTTCACCGCTTAGTGGCACTGTATTGCAGAAATATGCAGAAGCCGGAGAAATAACCGCTTCAGGCAAGCCTTTATTGAAAGTTGCCGACATCGATTATATGATATTACGTGCTTATATAACCGGAGCACAATTAAGTGAAGTAGCTCTAGGCCAAAAGGTTCAAGTTTTAATCGACAAGGGTAAAAACAGTTTTTATTCTCTTGATGGTGAGGTTGTTTGGGTGGCTGCTTCTGCTGAATTTACTCCCAAGATTATTCAAACAAAAGAAGAGCGTGTTGATTTGGTGTATGCAATAAAGATAAGGGTAAAAAATGATGGAAGACTAAAAATAGGAATGCCGGGTGAAGTTATATTTACCAACTCCTCAAGGTAAGCGAGAATGTTTTATTGCAAATTAATCCTTTAATAATATGATAGAGATATCTAATATATCTAAAAGCTTTGATAAAATAGAGGCCCTTTCAAATGTCAGTTTTAAAGTTGATGAGGGTGAGTTGTTTGGAGTAATTGGCCCCGATGGAGCAGGAAAAACCACCCTCTTTCGTTTAATAATTTCTCTCATGCTTCCTGATAGTGGATTTATTAAACTATGGGATTTAGATACTGTAAAAGATTATAAGGAAATACGTCAGATCATAGGTTATATGCCGGGAAGATTTTCCTTATATGAAGATTTATCAATTCTTGAAAACCTTCAGTTCTTTGCAACAGTTTTTGGAACTACAATAAGTGAAAATTACCATCTTATAGAAGATATCTATAAACAAATAGAGCCTTTTAAACACAGGCCTGCCGGAAAACTGTCGGGAGGAATGAAACAAAAGCTTGCCCTTTCATGTGCTTTAATTCATCAGCCCCGCATCTTAGTTTTGGATGAACCTACCACCGGAGTAGATGCAGTTTCGAGGCAGGAATTTTGGGAAATGTTGAAAAAGCTTAAAAATAAAGGGATCACTATTATTGTTTCTACACCTTATATGGATGAGGCATCCTTATGTGAGAGAGTTGTTATACTTGATAAAGGGCGTATTCTTTTAAATGGGACACCGGATTCGATAGTGAAAAGTTTTTCAAAAAAACTTTTTGGCGTAAAAAATGGCGATATGTATAAGCTCATTCAATTATGTAAAGATTTTCCGGATACTGATAGCGTATTTCCCTTTGGAGAATGCTTGCATTTAAGTTTCAAGAATAATGTTGATAAAAGCAAGGAGTTAAAATTCTTTTTACAACAAAACGGTATTGATAGCCCTGAAATTCTTCCTAAAGAAGCGGGAATTGAGGATTGTTTTTTAGAGCAAATCGGGAAAGTTGAAGATCTATAGTGTTGTGTGATTCATAAAACTACAAGTTTTTGAAATATTTAGTTTTGTTAATTTAATATACTAAGAGACAGCAGTTTACTGATAATTTCATCGCAATGGAAAAAATAATTGAGGTGCATGACATGGTGAAGAAGTTTGGTTCTTTTGTTGCCAATGACCATTTGACCTTTGATGTTAAAAAAGGTGAGATTTTTGGTTTTTTAGGAGCTAATGGTGCGGGTAAAACCACTGCCATGAAGATATTGTGTGGTTTATCAAAGCCAACATCAGGCTTGGTGCTTGTTGCCGGTCATGATGTTTCTTTATATCCCGAAAAAGTTAAGCAGAGTATAGGTTATATGAGTCAAAAGTTTTCATTGTATGATGATTTAACCGTGATGGAAAATTTAAGGCTTTATGGAACTATTTATGGTTTAAGCAAGCCGGAAATTACTGCCAGGACTGAAGATGCTTTAAAGAAATTAGATTTATACAATGAACGTAATCGTTTGATAAAGACTTTTTCACTTGGTTGGAAGCAGAAACTTGCTTTTACAAGTGCGATTCTGCATCGTCCTCCCATTGTTTTTCTTGATGAACCTACGAGTGGTGTAGATCCTGTTACCAGGCGACAGTTTTGGGAGATGATTTATGAAGCTGCGAGTGATGGTATTACTGTTTTTGTTACCACACATTATATGGATGAAGCTGAGTATTGCAATCGAATTACAATGTTGGTTGATGGTAGGATTGAGGCCCTTGATGCGCCTTCGGAGCTTAAAAAGAAGTATAATGTTGAAAGTATGAATGATTTATTTTTAAAACTTGCACGGTGATGAGAACATTTCTTGCTTTTGTATTAAAAGAAACCAGGCATATTCTTCGTGATTACAGAACGGTAATGGTATTGTTTTTAATGCCTGTAGCTCAGATATTAATTTTCGGATTTGTGGTTACAACTGAGGTGCAAAATGCCAAGTTGGGGATATGGGATAAAGCAAGGGATAATGCCAGTATGCAATTGGTAGATAAGTTAGAATCTTCAGGTTATTTTAGTGTGGAAAAATATTTTCTTAACCGACATGAAATTGATTCAGCATTTAATAGACGAGAAATTGCTCTTGCCTTAGTTATTGAACAAGGTTTCGGAAATAACTTAAAATTACCCGGAGGAGCTTCCCTTCAATTACTGGCGGATGCCTCGGATGCCAATACAGCCCAGATACTTGTTAATTACAGCACGGCGGTTATAAATGAATTTGAAGCTGAACAAAATAAAACCTCCTTGTTAGCAGGTGGTGGGGGTGTGGAAGTACGGATGCTTTACAATCCTTTTCTTAAAGGAGCTTATATGACAATTCCCGGAACCATGGCTATGGTATTAATTCTTATTTCGGCTATGATGACTTCAATTTCTATTGCCAAGGAAAAGGAAACGGGAAGTATGGAGGTTTTACTTATTTCACCTTTAAAAACTTATCAAATAATATTAGGAAAAGTAGCACCCTATATCGTACTATCAATGGTTAATGCCATAACTATTGTCGCAATGGGGATTTTCGTTTTTAAAATGCCCGTAACGGGAAGTTGGCTTTGGCTTTTTATTATTAACCTCTTGTATATATTGCTTTCATTAGGTTTGGGCATATTCATATCAACTTTGGTGCAAACCCAAATGATTGCAATGTTCGTTTCAATGTTTGGCTTGTTGTTGCCAACTATTTTACTTTCAGGCTTTATTTTTCCACTGGAAAATATGCCCTTAGTTTTACAGGGACTCAGCTATATGCTTCCTCCAAGATATTATGTTCAGGCTGTTAAAACCATTATGATACAAGGCGGTGGTCTGTTTTATATATGGAAGGAACTATTAATGATGGGTGGTTTTTTAATACTCTTTTTCTTCCTTAGCGTATTAAAATTTAAAGATAGGATGGATGATTAATTAAAAGAGGTTTTAACTCTTTTTTATTAAGAGTAATAAGTTTGAATATAGAGATTTGATTATTAATGTTATGCGTACATTGTTAATTTTGCTTCAGAAAGAGTTTTTACAAGTGCTGAGAAACCGTACTATGCTTTTTCTTATTATAATTTTACCTACAGTACAGCTATTGATACTTATTAATGCTGCTACTATGGATATGAAAAACCTTTCGTTGACAGTTGTTGACAATGATCGTTCCGAGATTAGTCGCCGTATTATACATGAAATTAATGCTTCTCCATTCTTTTTACTAAACTCAGAATCAACAACCGTAAAAGAAGGTTTACGTAAGGTTGAACTTAAGCAGGCCGATTTAATCCTTGTAATTCCAAATAATTATGAGAAGGATATGATCTTAGGATCTAATCCAAGTGTACAGTTATTGGCTAATGCTATTAATGCCCAGCAGGCACAGCTTGGATATGCATATCTGCAAGAGCTTGTTGGTCGTTTTGGTGCCGGACTTTTAACAGAGGCTACAGCTAAGGACTTTGATCGCTCAATAAATATAACATCCTCGTTTTGGTTTAACCCTGAACTTAACTATAAATATTTTATGCTGCCCGGCATTCTAACTATTTTGATTACAATTATAGGATTGTTTTTAACTGCTCTAAATTTGGTTAGGGAAAAAGAAATGGGAACCATTGAACAAATAAATGTCACCCCTGTACGTAAATATCAGTTTATTGCTGCTAAACTTATCCCTTTTTGGTTTATTGGGCTTATTGAATTAAGCATAGGATTGACTATTGGATGGATTTTTTACAGAGTTCCAATTGTAGGCAGTCTTCCTTTAATCTATATGTTTGCCTCTATTTATCTTGTAGGTTTATTAGGTATGGGATTATTAATTTCAACCTTTTCAAATTCACAGCAACAAGTTGCATTTATAAGTTATTTTTTTGTGTTGATTTTTATATTGATGAGTGGCATCTTTACTGCAGTGGATAATATGCCTTTATGGGCACAAAAAGTAAATGTCGTAAATCCAATATATTATTTTATTGATGTATTAAGAGGCATAATGCTTAAAGGTTCAAGCTTTAAAGATTTGATACCACAATTTACCGGTCTTACAATTTTCGCTCTGTTTTTTGTGACTTTATCAATATTAAACTATAGTAAGAGAGAGGCTTAGTGAAAGAATTTTCTTATATTATGAGTTGTTATATTTCATTTTTTTAATAGTTATTAAGTTATTTGGCAATTAAATGACTGACTTGCCATCTTTTATGATTTGTTGTAACTTGCAAGTAAGAGCTTTGAAGTATTATGAGATATTTGATTTTATCATTTGTTGTTTTGTCTTTTTTCTATGGTGCTTGTTCATCAATACGCCCAATTGAAGCACCTAAACAAAAAGTTGAGTTTAATACTGAAGATAGTATCAGCTATGAATTGCTGATTTTAGATTTACGTTACGATAGCTTCCTTGCTACTCAGCCCCCTGCAGAGTTATATTCCCAAAGTTATTATGAAGCTTGGAACAGGCGCTATGTTTTAGAATGGAATATTCGTCATAGCAGCCCTTTGCGCTATGGTGATTTTTATCAAACCAGAATCGACTATGATCCTCATGAAGACTATGGTTTGGATTTGAACTATCGACTTTACTATTATTTTTTATTTATTGAAAAAGAATACGGCATTCGCCTGATTCGTCGTCGGGGGAATTAACTAAAGCTTAAATCCTATCTTTTTATTTTTCCTCTGTAAAATGAAAACCATATTCCAATAAAACATATAGCTGCAAAGGCTGCAAAAGCAGTAGTCATCCCCTTAACAAACTGCTCATTGGCTACATGGGCTATTCGTTCTTGACCTATATACATTGCAAAAAAGATGGTAACCAGTGTCATGCTAACCATTTGTCCAACGACCCTCATTGTTGCGGCTATTCCTGATGCAACTGCATATTGGTCTTTATTTACAGAACTCATTATCGTGTTCATATTGGGTGAAGAAAATAGTGCAAAGCCTGTACCCATAATTACAAGATAGAGAAGAATTAATTTTATGGATGTTTCACTGCTTATTAATGAGAAAAGTATGAGTCCAATTGTACATATTGTCATTCCTGCGGTAGCAAGGTATCTCGGTTCTTTTCTATCAGACATTCGTCCAAATACGGGAGATAAAACTGCCATAACCAAAGGTTGGGCCAACAGCACCACACCGGCAATTTGGGGTGTTAATTCCTTAATCTTTTGCAGATAAAGAGAAAGTAGAAATACTATTGCAAAAGTGGCACTATAATTAATAAGAGCTGCGATATTTGAAAAGGCAAACAAGCGGTTTACTGTAAATAATTTAATATCAATAACAGGGAATTTGTTTTTATTTTCAATAATAAAAAACAATATCATCAGCATAATTCCTGAAGCCAGCATTATCCATCCTTTTTTTGATGGTATTACAGAAGACCCTATTACAAGCACAGTTAATGAAAGGGCATAGAATGCTGTTCCCCAAAGGTTTATTTTTTTGGGGCTATCCATTTTTTTGTCTTTACCAAGATACATCCATGTAATTGTAACAGCAATTAATCCTATAATTCCTGATATAATAAATATCCATCTCCATCCAAATTGCTGGGTTATAAATCCGCCAACAAAGGGTCCAATAGCAAGTCCCATATAAACAGCAGCCACTGACACCCCTATAACTTTTCCTCTTTCATAAGGTGGAAATATTGATACAAGAATGGCTGTTCCGGTTGTCATCACCATCGAGCTGCCAATACCTTTTAGTATCCTCAAGGTAATAAGCATTTCTCCTGATAAGGCCATTCCACAGGCAATGGTAGCAAACACAAATAAGCTAACTCCGAATTTATAAATACGTTTTATCCCTGTAAGGTCGGCCCATCTTCCAAGTGGAAGTAAAAATATCGCCGATGAGAGTAGGAAACCGGTAATAACCCAACTCAACATCAGAGCATTCATTTTAAAGCTCTCTTCAATGGCAGGAAGTGCTATATTTATTGATGATACCATAAAGGTACCCATAAAGGATGTTGTTGTAACTATAATTAATGCACTTATTTGCGTCTTACTCCACGACATATTTTCTATAGATTCAAATTTAACAATTGTAGTTTAGCCTATGCCTACAAACCATATTTTATGCTTTGTAATTAATACGATTGAGATGCAAAAGTACATTTTATTGTAAGAGCTAAAAATTAAAAAAGAAAAAACATAAAAAAAAGGAAAAGTAATAGCATATTTAAAAGAACTTTAAAACAATAATTGTGCTTTGTTTTTTTAAGATATTAAATTTATTTTTCATTATTATGTAAACCTTCCTTATAAGTAGGAAAATAAAATTGAGGATTATGAAAAAAATCATTCTTACTTTTTTAGCAGTCTTGTTTGTTACTTTTGTTGTAGCAGGCGATCTGCCACTTGTATTTGATGTTGAAAATACCGGAGCCGATTGTGAGGTAGTATTACCTGCCTATGAGGATTTATCATCCATTGTTCATTTACCTAATCCTTTTGAGTGGTCAGATGGGAGCGGTGTAATTACTACTGTGGAAGAGTGGAGCTGTCGTCGTGCTGAGATCAAGGCTGAAATTGAAAAATATGAAATAGGGGTCAAGCCTGATCGTCCTACAGATATTACGGCCGGTTTATCTGATGGTGTACTTACCGTAACTGTTAAAGAGAATGGAGAATGTGTTGTTTTAACATCAAATGTAATTATACCTGAGGGTGATGGGCCTTTTCCCGTAATAATAGGGATGAACAGGGGAACAGGAAGTTTGAGTCCAACTTTTTTTGAGGGAATGATACAAATACCATTCATACACAATCAAGTTGCAAAATATGGTGGTGGAAACAAGGATTTAAGTTCACCATTTTACAAAATGTATCCACAGCTTTCTTCTGCCGGTGATTATGTTGCCTGGTCATGGGGTATTAGTCGTTTGATTGATGGCTTAGAGCTTGTAAAGGATGAGATAGGCGCAGACTTAAAACGAATAGGGGTAACAGGATGTTCCTATGCCGGTAAAATGGCTTTGTTTGCCGGAGCTTTTGATGAGCGAATAGCTCTTACCATTGCTCAGGAGTCAGGCGGTGGAGGCACTTCTTCATGGCGTGTATCTGAAACTCTTGGTGAAGTTGAAAAAATTAGCAACACAAATTATTCTTGGTTTATGCCGAAATTAAAAGAACTTTTCGATGGGAAAGTTGAAAAGCTACCCTATGATCATCATGAATTGTTGGCTATGATAGCGCCCCGTGCTTTATTAGTTCTTGGAAATGATGGCTGGACATGGATGGCTGATGAATCAGGTTATGTTGCAAGTATGGCTGCTATGGAAGTATGGAAGTTTTTGGGAGTTGAAGATCGTTTTGGATTTGACTTTACCGGAGGGCATAACCATTGCCAGACTTGTTCCAGCCAGAGTGATGCTGTTACAAGTTTTGTTGACAAATTTTTAAGAGGGGATGAAAAAGTCAACACTAAAATTTTAATCCATCCCTACGATGAGGTAGATCATAAGGCGTGGTTCTGGTGACCCGAGGCGATATTGAAAAACAAATTAAACATAAAAAGACTTATTACGCCTAATTTTATATCTAAAATTTAAATATTATAATTGTATTGATTATATTGTAAACTACTATTTGTGATAATAGTGGATTTTAAAAAAGAATAGCCCACATTCTATCAAAATTATGAAATAATACTGTTCGCTATGCTGTTGGTGTCCGGTATTTTATCATGACAACATGCTATTCAAGGATGTTGTTTACAAGCTTAAAATTATAATTTTATGTTTTGCTGATGTTGGTATATTGTTATACAAATTAACATCAGCTTATTGTTTATTTTTAAAATTGAGAATATGAAAAAAACAATGTTTACATTTTTGGCGCTTATATTGGCTGCCTTTGTTATGGCGGATGAAATGCCGCGTGTTTATGATGTTGAAAACACAGGAGCTGACTGTGAGGTGGTATTGCCTGCTTATGAGGATTTACCATCAATTGTCCGCTTACCTAATCCTTTTGAGTGGTCGGATGGAAGTGGTGTAATTACTACTCCTGAAGAATGGCGTTGTCGTCGTGCCGAGATTAAAGCTGAAATTGAAAAATATGAAATAGGAGTCAAGCCTGATCGTCCTGATGATTTGACAGCTACTTTTTCCGGAGGGACACTTACAGTTACTGTTAATGTGAATGGTGAAACCCTCACATTAACATCCAGATTGAATATACCTGAAGGTGATGGTCCCTTTCCCGTTGTTATTGGGATGGATGGTGCAACAGGAAGTTTAGGAGGATCTTTCTTTGGAGGAATGATTACCATGCCCTTTACTAGTCGTCAGGTTGCAGGTAGCAATAAGTCTTCATTATTCTTTAAACTCTATCCTGAGTTAGCCCCATCCGGAAACGAAGCCGGTGATTATATGGCATGGTCCTGGGGTGTCAGCCGCTTAATTGATGGTTTGGAAATTGTGAAGGATGAGATTGGAGCTAATTTAGAGCGTATAGGTGTAACCGGTTGTTCCTATGCCGGTAAAATGGCTATGTTTGCCGGAGCTTTTGATGAGCGTATCGCTCTTACCATAGCTCAGGAGTCAGGTGGTGGAGGTTCTGCTTCGTGGCGAGTATCAGAAACCTTAGGAAGTGTTGAAAAAATTAGTAGCACAGACTATTCGTGGTTTATGCCTTCATTGAGGGATCTTTTTAATGGACAAGTTGAAAAACTTCCTTATGACCATCACGAATTAATGGCTATGGTAGCACCTCGTGCTATGTTAGTCCTTGGAAATAAGGGTTGGGTTTGGATGGCTGATGAATCGGGTTATGTTGCAAGTATGGCTGCCTTAGAAGTATGGAAATTTTTAGGAGTTGAAGATCGTTTTGGTTTTGATTTTTCCGGAGGCCATGATCATTGCAGCCTTGGTACTTCTCAGAGGGATGCTGTTCAAAGATTTGTTGATAGATTCCTAAGGGATGATGATGAAGTTGACACTGAAATTTTAACACATGATTTTGAAGATGTAAATTATGAGTTCTGGGTTAGTGACTGGGCTGATGTTGAAGAGTCTGATGTGGATCTTGAGCAAATTTGGATGGAAGCTGAATCAGAAAGCTGTGCTCTTATTGGAAGTGACTTCATCATAGTTGAAGATGGTGATGCCTCAGATGGTAAATATGTAACTGCAAAGGACGACCTTAGTAGTATGGATGAAGTTCCCGGTGTGGATGGTCGTATTACCTATCCTTTCTACGTTAATAACCATAGAGATTTTCATTTATTCTTCCGTCTTAAAACTGATGTTGTAGCTGATGAAAATGGTGATGGCAACGGCGACGAAAATGGAGATGAAAATGGCAACGGAAACGGCGAAGGAAACGGAAACGGCGACGGAAATGGAGATGGCAACGGTGATGAAAACGGTGATGAAAACGGTGACGGAAACGGTGACGGAAACGGTGACGGAAATGGAGATGGCAACGGTGATGAAAACGGCGACGGAAATGGTGACGGAAATGGAGATGGCAACGGTGATGAAAACGGCG
This sequence comes from uncultured Alkalitalea sp., assembly GCA_964578485.1. Taxonomy (GTDB): domain Bacteria; phylum Bacteroidota; class Bacteroidia; order Bacteroidales; family Marinilabiliaceae; genus CAZODA01. Next base: position 30,568 of record CAZODA010000009.1, read on the forward strand.
ACGGAAATGGTGACGGAAATGGTGATGGAAATGGAGATGGCAACGGCGATGAAAACGGTAACGGAAACAGCGAAGGAAACGGAAACGGTGATGAAAATGGCGACGAAAACGGTGAAAGCGAAGCCGGAGATTCATTCTGGATTCAAATAGATAATGGACCTTTTGTTGCCTATGATGGATTAAATACCGAAGGTGAGTGGGAATGGGTTCATGTAATGTCAACTGCTCTTATCTCAGGTTCTCATTCTATTACTATTGCTTACCGCAATAATGAAGCAAAACTTGATAGAATATATTTAACCAACGATTTGAATGAACTGCCTGAAGGATTTGGTGGTGAAGAAACACTATGTGAAGATCCAGTTGTTTGTACTATACTTGATTTTGAAGTTGGGAATATTGAAGGTTGGGTAAAACAAAACCCCGGTGCCGGTATTGATATTACTCAGGAAGATGCTCATTCAGGACAATATGCCTTAAAAATGGTAAACGGCTCAGGAACAAGTGCATGGAGTGTCCAAGCTTTTACACCTGAGATTGGTTTAGTTGCCGGTCATGATTATAATGTAAGCTTTTGGATCAGAGCTGAAGGTGGTGGAGGTCGTGGCCGTATTTCAACAACAGGTTCAGGTAATTTAGGCAGCCAATACTGGGCTGACTTTAATGTGGGTAACGAATGGGAGAAAAAAGAATTTAAGAATTTAAATTCTTCCAGTAATGTTATTCAATTGGCTTTTGATTTAGGCTATGTTGCCAATAAAACATATTATGTTGATGACATTGTGTTTGAAAACATTACAATTGACCCAACTCCCACATTAAAAGTTGAAGGTGAAGAGTGGATTACTGAGGTAGCTGTTAATGAAGTATCTCAATCAGAAAAGTTCAGTATAAGAAATATCGGATCAGGTACCATGGAGTTTACATCTGTGAGTGATTTGCCTGAGCCATGGGCTGTTATACCTGAAATAACTGAAGGTTTAAAACTTGATGCAGGCCAGGTTATAGAGTTTGTATTTTCGTATGCCCCACTTGCTGAAGATGATTCATCATTGGATTATACTATAAATACAAATGTAGGTGATGCGGTATTTTCATTACAGGGAACAAGTATTGCAACAGGATTAGAAGGTGTTGAGGGTGTTGAAATTGCTGTATTTTCACCGGGTCAAGGCAAAGTTAATGTAATTGTACCTACAAATGCGAAAGTCCAAATTACTGATATTACAGGTAGAGTTGTTGGAGTTTATAAAGTTGCAAATTCTCCATTGGAGCTTAGCCTGAATGCAGGAGTTTATGTTGTAAGCATTGAAAATGAAAATAAAGTTTATACAGAAAAGGTTGTTGTTAGATAAAACAATAATCTACTGATTATAATAAAAGGGGGTGTAGCATTTTTTTGGACACTCCCTTTTTTAATTGGGCAGTTTCCTTTAAAACTCATTTAATAAAACCTTGGAGTTTTGGAGGAAACTTTTGTTTTATATATCTTGCAGAGTTGCCAATTTGCGTGTTTAGTGTAGCAATTAGCTCGTTTCAAATATTGAAGAAAGCTGCCTGTTGGTCGGCTTTAATTCTTTTCCCGGTTAGCAGGAATGGCAAGTGTTGAGAAGTTCCTTATATGATATTGTCCCATACCTGTTAAAAAACACTCTACAATCCATCTTTTTTTTTAAGTGAATAAATATGAAAAAATTCTTATTGTGTCTTGTTGTATTACAGGTTTTTTTCGGGCTTACTCTTAAGGCCCAGCAAGCAAATGTAAATCTGGATTATTATCCGCATAAAGACACTGAGGGACTTACTCCCTTTAGTGCTCCCCTAAACTCCCCTGAGGTGCATGACGACCAAAGGGTGACTTTTCGTTTAAATGCACCCAATGCGCAAAGAGTTGAGCTTAATCCCGGTGCCATTCATACAGTATTGGGATTGAGAAATGAACCATTAGCTTTTACAAAAGGAGAAGACGGTATATGGAGCCTTGTAATAGGTCCTTTGCCTCCTGATATCTATGCCTATCATTTAAGAGTTGATGGCGTGCAAATAGCTGATCCTAATAACAGTTATGCTGCTTTTACTGCTATGCCACCTTATAGCCAATTAGTAGTACACGGCGATAAGCCCTCTTATTATGATGCTAAAAATGTTCCTCACGGGAGTATAACAAGACATATCTATTACTCTGATGTTACTAAAGGCGAACGCGAGCTTTATGTTTATACTCCTCCTGCATATAATCCTGAAAGGGAGTATCCTGTATTGTATCTTGTAGGTGGTAGCGGTGAGTTGCCATCTAACTGGATTTATGATGGAAGGGTCAATTTTATTATGGATAATCTTTTGGCAGAGGGGAAGGCTGAGCCAATGATCATTGCTATTCCAAATAATCAGGTAATACATCGTAATCATCCACGGCATAGTGAACTTAGCTTTGATATTTTTGAGCAAGAGCTCAGAAAACATGTAATCCCATTAGTTGATGAGAAATATAGCACCATAATATCACCCAAGGGCAGGGCCTTGTCGGGGCTGTCGATGGGAGGAAGACATACTATGTTTGTTGGTTTTCGATCACTTGACCTGTTTGCTAATTTTGGTGTGCTTAGTGCCGGAGATGCTGATGCAGAAAATAGTGTTAAGGACTTTCTAAACGATCCGCAAGTAAACGAAAAAGTGGACTACCTTTTTGTGGGTCAGGGAACTAAAGAAGCTGAGGGCTTTTTTAATTTACGCTGCCAAGCTTTAGTTGATGCTTTAAAAGCACATGACATTACACACGATTATTATATAGGAGGTGCCGGAGGGCATGATTGGGGAACCTGGCGCCATTTGTTGTATTACAGGTTTTTGCCAAATTTATGGAGGACTAAATAAATTTAATATATTATGAAAAAAAGACTATTTTTTGTTTTATCATTTACCCTACTTATTGCTGCTGCTTTTACGTCTGTTTCACGGAAAGCCTCGCAGCCTATTTATCTTAATACAGCTTATTCATTTGAAGAAAGGGCAACAGATCTGGTTTCTCGAATGACGCTTGAAGAAAAGCAAAGTCTTTTGGGTAATACCATGAGTCCTGTTCCCCGTCTTGGAATTAACAAATATGATGTTTGGGGAGAAGCACTTCATGGAGTGATGGGTAGAAATAACAATAGTGGGATGACTGCAACTTCTTTTCCAAATAGTAATGCAATGGGCAACACATGGGATCCTGAGCTGATTGAATGGGAAGCTTCGGTTATTTCTGATGAGGCAAGAGGCTTTAATCATGATTTAATTTTCACACTTACTTATTGGTCGCCGGTAATTGAACCTGCTCGGGACCCTCGTTGGGGAAGAACAGCTGAGACTTTTGGTGAAGACCCTTTCCTTGTTTCACGTATAGGAAGTGCCTTTGTGAGGGGAATGATGGGTAATGACCCTAAATATCTTAAAACCGTTCCTTGTGGTAAGCACTATATTGCTAATAATACAGAATTTAACAGACACACAGGAAGCTCGGAAATAGACCATAGAGATATGCGTGAATTTTATCTCAGTCCGTATAAGGCTTTAATTGAAAAGGATGATCTACCTTCTATTATGACGGCTTACAATGCGGTTAATGGAGTTCCTGTTTCAGCAAGTGCTTTTTTGGTTGATTCAATAGCCCGACGTACTTACGGGATGAAGGGTTATGTAACAGGAGACTGTGGTGCTATTACTGATATTTGGCAAGGACATAAGTATGTTGAGCAGGGGCCTAAATCAACAGCTTTAGGACTTCTAACCGGGGTTGATACAGATTGTGGTGGCGAGTATCAAGCCCATACTATTGAAGCTTTAAAGCGCGGTTTAATTTCCGAGGCTGATATCGACAGAGCTTTAATTAATATGTTTAGCATACGTATGCGCCTTGGTGAGTTTGATCCTAAGGGTATAGTGCCATATGCCAAAATCAGACCTGAGATAATTAACGATCCTTTTCATAATGAGCTTGCTTTAGAAGTTGCTGTAAAATCTCCGGTATTGCTAAAAAATGAAGCTGCACAGAATAGTGGAGAAAAAGTATTGCCTTTGCGCTCAAATAATATTAAAACCCTTGCTGTTTTGGGTCCTCAAGCAGATAAAATGGAATTGGGTGATTACTCCGGTCCTGTAGAGCCTCATTATATTAGCACTCCTCTTAAAGGTATTAACGATTATATTAAAGCAAACAATCTGAACATTGAGGTACTGCACGGTGAAGGTGGTAATACTGAAAGAAGGAGTGATTTTTTTACTCTTACCGCTTTTACAACCAAGACAACTGAGGGAAAACTGAATGAATATCTTGCTTCAGATTTTGATGAATCAGCAGCAGGCCTTTTTGTTAGCGAGCGATTTAATACAAAGATGCTTAGAGGAATTAAGGATGGTGATTGGACAGCTTATCATAATATTGATATAAGTGATCTTGATTCTATTACTTTTAATATTAACGTAGCACAAGGCGGTGGAACTATTGAAGTTAGAGTGAATTCTCCCTCGGGAAATGTTGTGGCTTCAAGTAAAGTGGACGCTATGGGGTCAGGAGGTTTTTATGGTCAAAGAGTTAGCATCAGTTCCAAATTAAATACCCTTGGACTTAATGGTCCTCAAAATTTTTACTTTGTATTTCGTGAACCTGAGAGTGGATTAACCGATCAAAAAGTACTTGATGCAGCATCAGCAGCTGATGTAGCGATTGTATTTGTAGGTACCGATCAAAGCACCGGGCGTGAGGAATCAGACCGTTTCTCTTTGGCTCTTCCCGGCAATCAAATTGACTTAATTAAATCTGTTGCCGAAGTGAACTCAAATACTGTTGTTATAATACAAGCAATGGGCATGGTTGAGGTGGAGGATATTAAGTTAAATATTAATGTTCCTGCAATTATATACACCGGATACAATGGTCAAGCTCAGGGTGCAGCTATGGCTAAAATTTTATTTGGAGATGTTAATCCCGGTGGTAAGACTGCAGTAACTTGGTATAAGTCTGTTAAGGATTTACCTGATTTTAATGATTATAATTTGCGTGGACAGGATGGTCAAAATGGTCGTACTTACTGGTATTTCGACAAAGAAGTGTCTTACGAATTTGGTTTTGGTCTTTCTTATACAACTTTTGAGTATAGTAATTTTACTATCAGTAAAACGGATCTTGATCCTAATAGTACTGTGAAAGTAGGCGTTGATGTGAGCAATACAGGTTTAATCGACGGTGATGAGGTAGTTCAGATATACGTCAGGACTCCTGAAAGTAGTACTGAGCTTCAACGTCCAATAAAGCGCTTAAAAGGATTTAAGAGGGTGACTATCCCTGCAGGACAAACTAAAACTGTGGAAATAGATATTGATTGTTCAGATTTATGGTTTTGGGATGAAGAGAATGACAAACTAACTTTTGATCAAGGCAAATATATATTTGAAATAGGTGCATCTTCACTTGATATAAAGGGAAGTGTTGAAGCAGTGATGAAAGGAGAGTTTAAAACAGAATTAAAAACTGTTGTTGCACGATCTAATAAGATAGTCCTTAAGCCCGGAGAACAAAGTAATACTGATTTTAGTGCCTGCCTTAGTGATGACAGTTTCCTTGATGTCAATGATGTTAAGGTAAGATATAAAAGCAATGATCCTAAGGTTGTTAAGGTTGACGATAAGGGCCAAATTACTGCTGTGAACCCCGGAGTAGCTACTGTATTTGTATCGCTAAGCTATAAAGGAGTTACACTAACAGACAGCTTTGCCCTTAAAGTGATGCCCGATTTAAGTGCTGCCGGCATTAAAGTAAACGGTAAAGCTTTAAAGAGTTTTAACAATAACACTAAGGCTTATAGTTATTTGCTTAAGAAAAATGCCCGAATTCCAAGAGTTGAGGCAAGTGCAAAAAGTAAGGATATAAGTGTTGAAGTAGAACAGGCAAATACTATACCCGGAACTGCCATAATACGATTAATCGACTACAGAACTTATGAAGAAGATCTTTACTTGATTAATTTTGATCTTGCTTCAATAAGTGATGACTTTGATACTTTTCAGCTTGGAGAACCTTGGTTTGTGCTTAGGGAAAATAAAGCCAATTATAGTTTAAGTGCAAAGCCTGGTTCGCTTACTCTCACTGCCGAGGAAGGGGATATTTCGGAAGGAAGCAATAATGCCCACAATTTAATATTGCAAAGTGCTAATAACGATTGGATTATTGATACAAAATTAGTAGCATCAAGGGTACCTTCACAGCCGGAGAATGCCGCTGTAGTGGCTTATCAGGATGATGACAACTTTGTTAAGCTGATGTTTAGAGCTGTTATCAAAACTTCACGGCAAAGAGGAGTTCAACCCGGAACCATAGATCTTCTTTTTGAAGAAAATGGTATTGCTAAATCTATTGCATCGGTTAATTTAGAAGAAGAAGTTATTGGAGCTAATGATCTGTATTTACGTTTGCAAAAGAAAGGAAGCACTTATACTGCTTTTTATTCAACAGATGGCGTAAAATTTGTTGAATTGGGTGAAAATGACATTCTTCTTAAGGATATTAAAGCCGGCTTAATGGTCTGTGATGGTGTTATAACTCAAAGTATGACCAGTACTTTCTGGTTCGACTCTGATACTACCAAGCCCGACAGCCCCTTTGATGTATATTTTGATTATTTCCGTATTAAAAATAGCGGTTTAAAATAAGGAATAGATTTCATTTGTTCGCCTTCGTGGCTAAAAAGATTGATTTAAAGTTATTGTTATCATAAAAATAAACCATTTTAATTTTTGTCTTATGCTTAAACATGCAAGTATTTTTAAGTTTTTTGTTAGTGCTCTAACATTCCTAATGTTGCCTTTTCTTGTATTGGATGCACAAAATCCTTTTATAAGAGATCAGTTTACTGCAGATCCATCGGCTCGAGTATTTAATGGAAAAATGTATGTTTTCCCTTCACACGATATTCAAGCTCCTGAGGGTAAAGGGCTTCGTGAAGACTGGTTCTGTATGGAAGATTATCATGTTTTCTCTTCCGAAAATCTTGTTGATTGGACTGATCATGGCATGATAGTAAGTCAATATGATGTTCCTTGGGTTGATTCTAATACTTATAGTATGTGGGCACCTGATGCTGTTGAACGAAATGGAAAATACTACTTTTATTTTCCGGCAAATAAGAAAAGACCAGAAGGTGCTCAAAGGGGTGGTTTTGGTGTTGGAGTTGCAATTGCCGATGCTCCTGAGGGGCCTTATGTTCCGCAAGCCGAGCCTATAGAAGGTATTCATGGTATTGATCCATGTGTATTAATTGACAAAGACGGACAGGCATATATTTATTATTCTTTGGGTGGAATATTTGTGGCTAAGTTGAAGGATAATATGTTGGAGTTAGATGGCGAACCCCAAATAATTGAGAACCTTCCCGAAAAAGGACTTAAAGAAGGGCCCTGGGTATTTGAGAGAAATGGATTATACTATTTGACTCTTCCTCATGTAGAAAATGAAACTGAACGTTTGGAGTATGCTATTGGTAAACATCCTATGGGGCCTTTTAAAACGACCGGCGTTATTATGGATGAGTCTCCCACAGGTTGTTGGACAAATCATCATTCTATTGTGGAGTATAAAGGTCAGTGGTATTTGTTCTATCACCATAATGATTATTCACCACATTTTGATAAAAATCGTTCTGCAAGGATAGACAGTCTTTTCTTTAATCCCGATGGTACTATTCAAAAAGTAAGACCCACCTTGCGGGGTGTTGGTGTAAGCAATGCTTATAAACCTGTTGAAATTGATCGTTATAGTGCCATAAGTGAAAAAGGTACAGAAATAGATTTTATTGATCCCGCTAATACATTTGAAGGGTGGAAAATTATCATGTCAGAGAAAGGAGCATGGATACAGTATAATAAAGTTGATTTTAGCAGCCAAACCCTTAACAAGGCAAAGCTTATGGCTCAATCAGAGTCGGGTGCTACAGTAGAAATAAGGTTAAATAAAATTAATGGTCCGCTTTTGGCTACTGTTAAAATTCCTGCAGGAAAGAAATGGATGCCGACAGAAGTAAAGGTTAAAAAAGTCAAACCGAACATCGAAGACCTTGTACTTGTTTTGAAGAAAGGAAATGCAGTAGAAATTGATTGGCTGCAATTTGAGTAGTAAGAATTTAAAAAAGGGGTTGTTTTGCGAGACAGCCCCTTTTTTCTTTTTTAAATCTTTATTTAAAAAGAATAAATTTATTCTTTTTTCAACAAGTCCCTTATTTCACCTAATAGTTGAACTTCAGCCGAAGGAGCCGGAGGAGCTGCAGGCTCTTCCTCTTCTTTTTTCTTAAGGGTGTTCATACCTTTAATAACAGTAAATATTGCAATAGCAACAATCAGGAAGTCGAAAACAACTTGAATAAAATTACCATAGTTTATTAAGACTGCATCGCTTCCATCTACAGCAGCTTTAAGAGTAATTGATAAGTCGGTAAAATTAACGCCCCCAATTAACAGTCCGATTGGCGGCATAATAATGTCGTTTACCATTGAGGTAACTATTTTTCCGAATGCGGCACCGATAATGATACCAACTGCCATATCCACAACATTGCCTTTCATTGCAAAGGCTTTAAATTCTTTAATAATTTTCATGATTTAACAATTAATTAGTAATGGAATAAAGTATAGACATAAATATTATTTTGCAAAATTGCCTTGTAAAAACGGAAAGATAAATTATTTAAATTAATGATTCAATATTTAAGTTGTAAAACTTGGAAAAAGATAAATATTTAAATTGTTTTCAGCTAAAAATCTCTTTTGCAATTATTTTACTGTGATTTGAATTTTTACCGGAAGTTGTGTTCTTTTATACTCGGCAGTCCAGGCATCTTCTCTTATCGAATTTTGTATATTGCGATTGATATTAATATTGTGTTTTTTATATTTTTAATTGCTATGAAAAAAATTCCAGGCTTTCTGTTTATTCTGATCTCAATTTCTGTTTCTGCTCAGAATATTAATCCCAATCCATGGCTTATGGCTGTTGATAGTACTGCAGAAATAAGCTATAACAATCCTGTTATTCCCGGATTTTATCCTGATCCAAGTGTTTGTCGTGTTGGTAGCGATTATTATTTGGTAAACAGCAGTTTTGAATATTTTCCCGCTGTTCCGATTTTTCATAGTAAAGATTTGATTAATTGGAAGCAAATAGGCCACTGTATTCATGATAAAGATCAAATTAAGGGAGAGATTAATATTTTTGCCCCAACCATTCGATATAATGACGGCATATTTTATATGATTACAACAAATATAACTTTTGGTGGTAATTTTATTGTTACGGCAAAAAACCCTGCCGGACCATGGAGCGAAGCAATATGGATTGATATGCCTGAGATAGATCCCGACTTGTTTTTTGATGATGATGGAAATGTTTATGTTATTAGCTCTACTTTTGAACTTGCTATGATTAATCCTTTAACCGGTCAGTTGCTCAGTGAAAGAAAAAAAGTATGGAATTCAAGCGGTGGGCGATACCCCGAAGCACCTCATATCTATAAAAAGGATGGCTTTTATTACCTTATGGCTGCCGAAGGAGGAACCGAAGAGGCACATATGGTAACAATAGCCCGCAGTAATAATATATGGGGTCCATATATTGATAATCCTGCCAATCCTATTGCTACCCATGTCGGTGTCAGTGGTATGGGCAATCCAATTCAGGGTATCGGTCATGGTGATCTTATTCAAGCTCATGATAACAGCTGGTGGATGCTGTTGCATGGCTATCGTTCCGTTACGGGTTATCCTCCACATCATATTTTAGGCAGAGAGACCTGTCTTGTTCCTGTCAGTTGGCCAAAAGGTGGCTGGCCTGTTGTAAATGGTAATGGTACAGTTTTAACTGAAATGACTTGCCCAACACTTCCTCAATTTCCTGTTGAACAAAAGGCAGTCCGAACCCTCTTTAACAGCCAATCTTTGGATATGGAATGGAATTATATTCAGCCGGCTGTAAATGGCAATATTGAGATTGATAAAGATAAGGAGGTTTTGGTATTAAAGGGGTCGGCACTGAAAATTGGAGAATCCGGAAATCCTACTTTTGTCGGCAGGAGATTAACAGATATCAATTTTTCTGTTACTACTCGTATGGATTTTAATCCTAATATCGAAAATGAAGAGGCCGGATTAATACTGCTTAATAATGGTTCACATTTCGATTTGATGGTTCAAAATATAAATGGTAAACGGATGCTCTATGTTAAGTTACAATTTGGGCAGACAATTTATCAGTCATCCGGTATCGAATTAAAACCGGGCTATGTCGATTTAAGGATAGAAGGAAATGGTCCTGAATTCATATTTTCTTACTCTCAAAATTCTTCTGAATTTCAAATTATAGAAAAGGCAGATAGTCGTTTTTTAAGTACTCAAACTCTTGGTTGGTTTACCGGAGTTTATGCAGGTATGTATGCAAGTGGTAATGGCAGCTTGTCAGAAACTACTGCTTTATACCACTGGTTTGATTATGTTGGCATGTAAAGCATAAATCAATCAATACAGTGATTACCTGTAAATTTCATCTGACATTATTATTTCCCAATATAATTTTCTTTATATACTCTAACTTTTATGTCTTGTGAGCGTATAACTTTCTTTGTGTTACTTAAAAGAAAAGTTATATGAGAGGATTATTAGCATTTTGTATTTTTTTCCTTCAGGCTGCATTTTTATTTGGGCAGGCACCAAAGATAATTGTTAGTACTGATAGTTTTAATGAGGATCTTGATTTTGGTGATCATACCGAAGTTGAGCTGACAATTACAAATGAAGGGAACAGAGATCTTAATTGGGAGATGAATTTTTCTTCTTCTCCTGTTTATTTTAAGAAAGATGACTGGGCTGATTATACTAAGCCCGAGAATCAAGACAGGATAATTGACGATGTATGGATTACAAGACAAGATAGGAGGGGCTTATATAATGCCGCTCTTCAGGAAAGTTTTGGAGAGTGGGAATCAGGCTCTCCTTTAGGAACTTTATGGGCTGCAGGGCAAACATCACATCCGTCTTTCACTTATAGAACCTTTATGGATATGTGTAAGGCAGTTACAAGTGCGAGTCCATTTGGTTACTCATGTTATATGCCTATTTTTACCACTGAATGGTTTAAAGAAAATTATGGCAAGCTTTCATTACAATTAGAAGAAGCAGGTTTATATTTTGATATTGATATGGAAACCTGGTCTATAGGTGAAGAGGGTGGTAGCGGAGGTTTTTCTTACACACGTCATAATGCTGCTCCTTTGTTTCTCCCTTCAGCTTGGTCGGGCAGTCTTCCTGTAGGAGGAAGTGAAAATTTGGATATCATTATTGATGCCGGAGTATTAAATGAAGGTTTGTATCATAGTACTCTTACTATAGTGAGTGATGATCCTGATACTCCGGAGAAAGAAATTTATTTTACTATATCAATAAAAGGAGAACCCGAAATAAGTGTAAATGCTGATGAAATTGATTTTGGTTTAAAACCAATTTCAGGTAATTATACTTTTGCACTCATAATTGAAAACTCCGGTAATGGGCCTTTGGAAATCTCTGAAATTTCTTTTGAGACAGCTTCTTTTTCGGCTGATCTTTCTGAATTTGAAATTGGTAGTGGAAGATCACAAAAAGTAAACATCACCTTTTCTCCTGATGAAATAGGAGTTTTTCAGGATGTTATGACTATCTATCATAACGATCCAAATTTTGTGCCTATTGAGGTTTCCATACTTGGTGAAGGTGTTCCGGCTCCCGGTATTGAAATATCATTACAATCGATTAGTGAGGAATTAGAATACGGTCAATATTCCACTCATGAAATAATCATTGAAAATTCCGGCGATTATGAACTTGAATGGGAACTAAGATTATCAGATATTCCTTCAAAGGTAACTTTTACCAAAGAAGATTATGCTGAGTATAATTCCCCGGGAAATTTTGATATTATAAGTTCTTCTGTGGCAATTGCAAGAAAAGTTAATGAAGGAATTTTTAATGATTTCAAGGAAAGTAAGTATTCATCATCTTCATCTCCATCAGGAACTTTGTGGGCTTTCGGTTATACAAAAGATTTAAATCCGCAGGATTATAAAGTTTGGCGAGATGCTGTTAATTCAGAACCTCCATCAATGGTTGGTCGTCCAATGTCAATGTATTTAGAGGATGAAAACTCCTATATTGATATAATGTTTACGCAATGGACTTCAGGTGGAAACGGTGGTGGTTTTTCCTATATTCGTGATGATTTTCCGGCTTGGTTAAGTTTTAATGATAATAGTGGAGTCGTAGGAGTGGGAGAAAACTTAACACTTGAGATTGATTTATTTACAGATTATGTATCAGCAGGGGAGTATGAAGCTTTTATTGAAATTTTAAGTAATGATCCTCAAAAGTCTGTTATAACCATACCTGTTAGTTTAATTGTAACAGGAACACCTGAAATTGACGGTATAACCGAATTTGATTTCGAAGGTATTTTTAGCAATGAAACTAAAGTTGTTGAAATTGAAATAGAGAATAAGGGTAGTGATGTACTTCAGATCAGCACTGTTTATACCGAAAGTGCAAGCTTTACAGTTTTAGATTATCCTGAATCTGTTGATGGATTTAGAAGCGGCAAGATAAAATTGAGTTTTAAAAACGAAATTGCGGGAGTATATGAGGATGTCTTACATATTGAATCAAATGATCCTAATAATGCTATCTTTAGTATAGATTTATTAGGGGAAGTACTATTACCTCCGATTATACAAACAGATAAAACATCTATTTCGATAACATTAGCTCATGGTGACAATACTTCCGATGAAGTTGTTATTGAAAATGTCGGTAATAATCTCTTGGAGTGGGAGCTTGATATCTTCATTGATGAATTTATAGAGTTTTCAAAAGCTCCATATGCCAATCATAATGAAGCTGAGAATCAGGATAGAATATCTGATGATATTTGGATTACCAGAGCAAGCTCTCAAGGAATCTTTAATATTAAAACTGAAAATAGTTTTGAATCTAATGTATCACCGGCTGGTACACTTTGGGCTTTTGGCAAAACTTTGACAAATGAAGCCTTTGATTATGAAAATTGGAGAGATGCTGTTGGAAGTAATCCTCCATCACAAGTTGGGAATGTTGTTTCATTATTTCTGATTGATGAAAACAGATATTTTGACCTTTTATTTTCTCAATGGTCAGAAGGTGGTAACGGAGGCGGATTTGCTTATAGTCGTATTGAGGTCCCATCGTGGATAAGGGTTGATCAAATAGATGGTGTTTTGGATGAGGAGGAAAATATTACACTGACTTTTAATTTTAATACTAATGCTTTAAATGCAGGAGTTTATAATTCTAAGATAGTAATCTCTTCTAACGATTTTGATCATGAAACCGTAGAAATACCTGTAACACTTACAGTAACAGGCAGTCCTGAAATATATACTGATACCGATTTAATCGAATTTGATCCTGTAGAAACAGGAAAAGAAACCGTTAAAGAGTTTTTTATTGAAAACATTGGAAGTAACGAATTAGAAATAATTTCTATTTCCAACAGTTTGGACGTATTTTCTGTCATAGATTATCCTGAATCTATAATGCCGGGAGAAAAAGCAAAAATCGAGCTTGTCTTTTCACCAACTGAAGCAGGTCAATATGTAGATGAACTTGAAATTGAAAGCAATGATTCGACCAACCCTTTGATTACAATTAATCTAAAAGGTGAAAGCCAAGGTCCATCAATAAGTGTAAACCTTGAAAAAATTGAAACATCCTTGTTTAAAGGAGAAACAATATCTATAACACTTCTAATTGAAAATATTGGCAGTTTGGGATCTATTGATTGGGATGTTGGTGGTGAAAGGGTTTCTTTTATTAAAGAGGATCTTAGTGATTGGACCTTGCCTGAAAACCAAGATAGAATAAGTGACGAAGTTTGGATTGCAAGGAAAAATACTCAGGGACTTTTTAATGCCGCCTTGGAAGATGGATATGGAAGCAGTTCTCCGGCAGGTACTCTTTGGGCATTTGGAAATACTGTTGATTTAGAACCCATTGATTATGAACAATGGGCTGATGCAGTTAATAGCAACCCAAGCAGCATGGTTGGTAATGTAATATCATTGTTGCTTGAATCAGAAAACAAGTATTATGATCTAATGTTTCACAGTTACTCCGGCGGTGGCCCGGGTGGTGGATTTTCCTATTCGCGTGAATTTATTCTGCCTGAATGGCTTACTTTTGACATTAAAGACGGATCACTTGATGAAGGAGAGACGGTTGTTGTTGAAATAACAATAGATGGCACAGGCATGTCGGGTTCTTATACAACTAATTTTGTGGTTCATTCAAATGATCCTGTCAGGCAGAAAATATTTATACCGCTTTCTGTTGAATTTGTAGAAGCTTTGGTTCTTAATCCCTTAGATGATATAAGGGTAGATCCCGGTTTTGAAACAGAAACAATAGATATTTCTGATGTATTCTATTTTAGCGAATCAGATGATTATACGATTTCTATTGCTTCAAGTAAAAAGTCTGTAGCAACAGTTGAGCTGGAGGATGATAATTTAATAATAAGCGAGGTAGGAACAGGAAATACTATTATTACTTTGAGAGCTGATAATGGCAAAGGTGTTGTTATTTATGACGACTTTCTGTTTATTGTTAATGCACCACCACATGTAGAAAATCCTATTTCTGATATTATTTTAACCGAAGGATTTGGAACTTATGAGATAGAACTTGGTGAATTATTCGGAGATATTAATAATGATGTTCTATCATTATCAGTGGTGAGTGAAAGCACTGATGTTGTTACTGTTAGTTTGGAAAACACCCTTGCTACAATAACTGAAGTAGCTTTGGGTACTTCTGTTATTACTGTAACAGCAGATGATGGATATAGTGGAAGTATTAGTAGCTCTTTCACAGTGGAGGTAGAACCCTTTACAAATATCCAACAGCCTGTAGTGCGTGGTATGAGTGTTTGGCCAAATCCTTCAAAAGGTATAGTTAATATAGATCTTACTGATGTACAAGGTGAAATTATAGTCAGTTTGATTGATATATCCGGAAGGATAATTTCAACAAAACAGTATAATAATCAAGGTAATACGATAGTAGTTAATTACTCCTTTGTGTTGAAAGGAATTTATTTCCTTAGGGTAAGTGATAGTGACGGAGTTATTGCAGTTAGAAAAATTATTATTGAATAAAAACCCTTGTTGAGATAAGAAAAAAGTAGAGGCCTTGCATGCAAAAGAGACCTTGCATGCAAAAGAGACCTTGCATGCAAAAGAGACCTTGCATGCAAGGTCTCTACTTTTTTTATCGTTTGTCAATAGCTACATAGTTTCTTCGAATTCCAACATTTTTATATGCGGGTCTTATAATTCTGGCACTTGATGATGTTGCCTCTTCTATACGGTGGGCTGTCCAGCCTGCTACTCTGGCAATTGCAAATATTGGAGTGAAAAGCTCTTCGGGTATCCCAAGACATTGATAAACAAATCCGGAATAAAAATCCACATTAGGTGCAATAATTTTTGTTTGGTTTCCTTTAAATTTGTAAAAAGCTTCCGGTCCCAATCTTTCTATTGATTCGTAAAGTCGGTACTCGTCTTCACGTCCTTTTTCTTTTGCTAATTCTTTCGCTTTTTCTTTCAGGAGGATGCAGCGTGGATCTGAACGTGTATATATGGCATGTCCAATTCCATATATTTTTCCGGATCCGTCATAGGCCTTTTTGTTAAGTAATTTATTGAGGTATGAATTCACTTCATCATCATCGGCCCAATCTTTTATATTGGATTTTATATTTTCCATCATTTCAATCACCTTAATGTTGGCTCCTCCATGTAATTCGCCTTTGAGAGAGCCCAACGCTGCAGCAATCGCAGAGTAGGTGTCTGTTTGTGACGAGCTTACAACCCTTGTGGTAAAGGTTGAATTGTTTCCTCCCCCATGTTCAGCGTGAAGAACAAGTGCCAAGTCAAGCAAATCGGCTTCTAATTTTGTGTATTGTGATCCCTTCAACATATAAAGGAAATTCTCTGCCAGACTAAGTTCAGGATTTGGATGTCGTATAACCAATGACTTTCTCTGGAATGAATGACGCATACCAAAATAAGCATAAGCAACAATTACAGGAACACGTGCCAGCAGACTTATCGATTGTCTGATGAGATTTTCAGGGCTGTAATTCTCCGCCTTTTCATCATCAGCATACAAGCCTAATACTGTGCGTGCCAACATATTCATTATGTTTTTTCCTCTCAGTGAAAGTATTAGGTTTTTGGATAAAGAATATGGTAACTCCTGTTTTTCCTTTATCAGATCAGTAAATTCTTTGAGCTCTTTATTATCAGGCAATTGACCTGTAAGCAATAAGAACGCAGTTTCTTCAAAACCATGCCGACCATCGTTTTGAAAGCCTCTTGCAAGATTTGTTAAATCATAGCCTCTGTAATAAAGCTCCCCATGTATAGGAATATTATTCCCATTATTGTCTTTCTGATAACCAATCACATCACCAATGTTGGTTAAGCCTACCAAGACGCCGGAAAAATCAGCATTGCGCAGACCTCTTTTAACATTATAAGTATGATATAATTCTTTGTCGATCTCGCAGCCTTTTACTGCCATTAGAGCTAATTTTTCTAGTAAAGTCATCTGTTTTAAATTAATTAAGTAAGTTGTTAATTGCATTTTTCATTTTATCAAAAGAAAACTCTTGAATCAAATTATTCATTTTTTCTTTGATTTCATCTGTACATAAATTACCTATGCTTCCGGCATGTGTATGTTTAAGTTGACCATCCGGCGAAAATGTACCGGCTTCAATTTCCAGTCCTACCTGCTTATATGCCTCTCTAAACGCAACCCCTTTCAGCACCCTTTTATTAACTTCTTCTACACTAAAAGCAAGCTTGTAATCAGGATTTTCCATTATATTTTTTGTGATAGTCATTTTCTCAACTGCATACGCTGTAAGATCAATACAGCTCATTAATTCATCAAATGCAGGCAGGTATATTTCTTTAATTATTTGAAGATCACGAAAATAACCCGAAGGTAAGTTGGTGCTTATCAGACTGATTTGTCCGGCCAGAGATTGGATTTTATTGCATCTCGCTCTTATCAGTTCAAAGACATCAGGGTTTTTTTTGTGTGGCATAATACTGGAGCCTGTTGTAAGCTCTTCCGGTAAGCTAATAAAGCCAAAGTTTTGGCTTATATATAAACAAGCATCCATAGCAAGTTTTCCAATTGTTGAAGCAATTGAAGCCAAGGCCATGGATACAATTTTTTCAGTTTTGCCCCTTGCCATTTGTGCATAAACCACATTATAACTTAAATCATCAAAGCCCAATAATTGTGTTGTAAGTTCCCTGTCTAAAGGAAAGGAACTGCCATAACCTGCAGCGGCACCTAAGGGGTTTTGATTTACTATACGCCAGGCAGCAAGAAGCAAATGCATATCATCAGTAAGACTTTCGGCATAAGCTCCAAACCAAAGACCGAAAGATGAGGGCATTGCAACCTGAAGATGGGTATAACCAGGTAAGAGGTCATCTTTATGCTTCTCACTCTTAGCTTGAAGTATAGAAAAAAGATCTACAAGAGCATTAGACAATTCATAAATTCTTTGGCGCGAATAAAGTTTTAAATCAAGTAATACCTGGTCGTTTCTTGAGCGTCCGCTATGAACTTTTTTCCCTATTTCACCAAGCTTGTTAGTCAGCAGTATTTCTACCTGTGAATGAATATCTTCTACTCCATCTTCTATTATCAGCTGCTTTTTTTCTGCAAGATCATATAATTTGCGAAGTTCAGGTAGAAGAGTATTTAATTCTTCATCTGTTAAAAGCCCTGTTTTTTCAAGCATGATGATATGTGCCATTGTTCCTAATATATCAAAGGGAGCCAATTCTAAGTCAAGTTCTTTATCGCGTCCGATAGTGAACTCTTCTATTTTTTTATCTACTTTACTGTTTTTATCCCAGAGCTTCATTTTTCTTGTTGTTTAAAATATTTTTTGTTATTCCAATTACCATGATTTGCTCATAATTTTATTATAGTTCTAAACCATCCAATAATTCTATATAAATCTTAATACCTTGTTTAATTTCATCAATTAAAATATATTCATTTGCCGTATGCGAACGTGCCGAATCTCCGGGCCCAATCTTTAAAGTATTGAATGGCATTACAGCTTGATCGCTACAAGTAGGGGAGCCAAATGCTTCTAAGCCAATAGCTTTGCCTTTTTTCACAATGGGATGTTCAAGAGCTATGGAAGATGAATTTAACCTGAATGATCTGGCATTCAGTTCACAGTCAACTTTACTTTTTAATATTTCAAAGACTTCCCGTATGTTGTAACATTCGTTTACCCTGACATCTACGGTAAAAGAACAAATATCAGGAATTACATTATGTTGGATCCCTGCCTGTATTCCTGTTATGGTCATTTTAACATCTCCAAGGAAGGGAGAAGTTTTGCTAAAGCGGTAGTCTCTGAAAAACTCTAATATGGGCAATGCTTTTATTATAGCATTTATTCCTTCATTTCTTGCTGCATGCCCTTGCTTGCCATAAACTTTTCCATCTATAACAAGTAGTCCTTTTTCGGCAACAGCCATTTGCATTTTTGTGGGTTCTCCCACTACTCCCAAATCTATATTTCCGAGATCGGGGAGGATGGAGCCTACATTGTTGGGACCGGAAATTTCTTCTTCAGCAGTAGCTGCAAAAATAAGATTATAGGGCCGGGGTTTCTGCGAAAGGAAACGAAATGCCGCTAAAAGTGCTACCAATGGTCCACCCGCATCATTGCTTCCTAATCCTGTTATTTTTCCGTCTTTTTCGAGAGGATACAAAGGGTCGCTTTCCCAGCTCCCTGAAGCGTTTACTGTGTCGATATGTGAATTTAGCAGAATAGTTGGACGCGAAGGCTTATATCCCGGAGCGACAGTCCATACATTATTATTTTTTCTAATAACGCTATGACCAAAATTTTGCAGTCTTTTCTCCATGAAATCAGCTGCCTGCTTTTCATTGCGGCTGGTTGAGGATATTGCAATAAGCTGTTTTAAAAGTTCAATTGATTCGGATGTGAATTGTTTAATAAGCATTGTTTCTTATTTACAGATTTGATAGTTACAAGTCTGAATATTAACAAATAACTGAGCTTTACAATTTTAAAATGGTGCCCCTTGGATTTTTTGATCCTAAGGCATCTGCATTAGTGATTCTAATTCGCGAAACTCCTTTTTTCAAAGCATCAAAGCTATTATCTAGCTTAGGTATCATACCTCCGTCAATAATTCCATCAGTTTTAAGTTTTTGATAATCTTCAGGAGTAATTATAGATATAAGCGAATTCGGATCATTAATATCGGCTAACACTCCCGGCAGCTCAAAGCAAAAATTCAATGTAATATCATAAAATTCCGCTAATGCAACGGCAAGGGCAGAAGCTATTGTATCAGCATTAGTATTTAAAAGCGTGCCTTTGCCATTATGGGTAATTGGTGCAATTACCGGTACAACTCCTTTCCCTAATAAAGAAGCAAGAGCCTTTGCATCAACTTGTTCAATATCTCCTACATATCCATAATCAATTATTGAATTAGTTCTTTTTTTTGATTTTATAATATTTAAATCAGCACCTGTCAGCCCCAAGGCATTTTGATTATGAGCCTGCAAACCTGCAATTACATTTTTATTTACCAGACCGGCATATACCATAGTTACTATATCGAGCATAGGCTCATCAGTAATTCTGCGCCCTTCAACCATTTTTGTTTCAACTCCGAGTTTTTCAGCCATTGCAGTTGCTGAACGTCCACCACCGTGAACCAAAATTTTTGGCGACGGAAGGGATGAAAAATCATTTAGAAAGCTTTCCAGCTTGTTAGCTTCTTCAACTACTCGGCCACCAACTTTAATAATTAATAATTTTTTCATTTAAAATTACTTTTGTCCTGCAATGTTTTGTAACATTCGTTTAAACACCACTTGGGCAGAAACAACTCTATTGGCAGCTTCTTCAATTACAATTGAAGAACTGCTGTCTAATACTGCATCAGTTACTATCATATTTCTACGCACCGGAAGACAATGCATAAATTTGGCATTATTTGTCACTTTCATTTTTTTCTCATCTACTGTCCATTTTTTATCCGTAGATAAAATTTTTCCATACTGTTCATAGCTTGCCCAATTTTTTGCATAAATAAAGTCAGCACCTTTAAATGCCTTCTCTTGGTCAGCTTCGTAATTAACACCCTTCATAAATTCAGGTGCAAGTTTATAACCTTCAGGATGTGTTACAGTAAGATCTACCTTGGCAACTTTCATCCATTCAACAAAAGAATTGGGAACTGCCTGCGGCAATGCCCTTGGATGAGGTGCCCAGGTGAGTACTACCTTCGGACGCTCTACTGTTTTTAATTCTTCAATAGTAATCAGATCCGCAAAGGACTGAAGTGGATGCCTTGTGGCAGACTCTAAACTTACAACCGGAACGCCCGAATATTCAATGAATTGATTGAGTATTTTTTCGCTGTAATCATCTTCTTTATTTTCGAAACCTGCAAATGATCTGACCCCTATTATATCACAATATCGCCCCATCACAGGTACTGCCTCACGGATATGTTCAGGTTTGTCTCCATCCATAATTACCCCATGTTCAGTTTCTAACTGCCACCCTTCTTTGTTAACATCCATAACAATTACATTCATTCCAAGGTTAAAGCCTGCCCTTTGGCTGCTTAAACGTGTTCTTAAACTGGAATTGAAAAATAAAAGCAATAAGGTTTTATTTTTTCCAAGTACTTGATCTGAATAAGGATTGCTTTTTACATAACGGGCATCTTCAAGGGCTTTGTTTAAATCTCCTATATCCTGCGGAGTTAAAAATCTTTTCATAAATTTTGTTTATATAGGTCTGGTTTTACTGTTACTTTCAATCAGCCATTTATAACTGGTTAATTCTGGAAGTGCCATTGGACCCCTGGCATGTAGTTTTTGGGTGCTGATACCAATTTCTGCTCCCATTCCAAATTGTGCACCATCGGTAAATGCTGTTGAAGTATTAACATAAACAGCAGCTGCATCCACTTCTTTAAAAAACCTGTTTTTATTTTCTTCACTTGTAGTTAGTATTGCTTCACTGTGAAGAGTGCTGTATTTGGCAATATGCTCAAGCGCCTCATCTATGTTGTCAACAGTTTTTAGAGATAATCTATAATCTAAATGCTCCTTTCCCCATGAATTGTCTGTTGCTTTTTGCAAGAGTTTCGTCGGGTAGTGGTTTTTAAGAACTTTATATGATCTTTCATCAGCTTCTATAACAACGTTTTCATTTGCAAGTGATCCTACAATAATGGATAAATCATTTAGTCTGCTACTATGTATTATTAAACATTCAAGTGCATTACAAACGCTTACTCTTCTTGTTTTCGCATTAAAAATCACATTACTCCCCAAAGTAAGATCTGCTGTTTCGTCAAAATAGGTGTGAACTACACCGGCTCCTGTTTCTATGACAGGTATTTTTGAATTGTCCCTAACAGAATCAATTAAGCCCTGAGAACCCCTTGGAATTAGTACATCCACGAATCCAACTGCATTCATTAATTCTGTGGCTGCTTCACGCTCAGGTGGTAACAATTGTAATACATCAGGTGAAATATTATGGGCTTCAAGACTTGCTTTGATGATTTCAGCAATGGCCCGGTTCGAATTCCATGCATCCTGCCCACCTTTTAAAACACTAACATTTCCGGTCTTAAAGCATAGGGCGAATACATCGAATGTTACATTTGGTCTGGCTTCATAAATTACTCCTACTACACCAAGGGCTACCCTTATTTTTTGTAGTTTTAAACCTGAAGGCATTTCACGTTGTTCCAATATTTCTCCTATTGGTGAGTCCATATTTGCAATATTCCTTAAATCTCCTGCTATACCTTTTATTCGTTCTTCAGTTAGCATAAGTCTGTCATAGCGGGGATCGGATTTTTCCATTTTTTCTAAATCTAATTTATTAGCTTCTATCAGTGAGGGAATATCCGCTTCTGCCCTGTCAGCTATATCAAGCAACACTTTTTTGATAGTATCATTATCAGTTCTCACCATTATTTGTGTAACTTCCTTAGCTCTCTGTATTTGTTTTTTAGTAGTCATCTCCTTAAGCTTTTGTTTCCGCAAAATATTTAATTAATATTTGTTGTATTTCTGTTTTTTCAAATTAGAAATGGCTTAGTTATTTTTAATGATACAATAATAAGTAATCGTAATGTATCAAAGCTTTATATTTTTCATCATGCAGATGGTCATCTGCCCTTTTTCTGTCATACTGGGCTTTGCCAATTCCAATGATTTGTTTTTTGTGATCGACTATTTTTAGTAAGTCGCCTTTTTTAAAACTTCCTTTCATTTCTGTAACTCCTGCAAGTAAAAGGCTGGTAGCACGTTCAGAATATAGAGCATCACGTGCACCTTCGTTAATATGCACCTCCGAGCTTGCAAAACCTGCTGAATAGGCCATCCATTTTTTCACCGCCGGTTTAGGACTGTCAGCAATAAATTTGGTGTGAGGAATGTTTGAATTTCTTTTTGCGAGTGAACTGATAATATTTTCGGTATTTCCATTTGCTATATGTACAGTAACACCCGACGCTGCAGTGCTTTGTGCAATTTTCCCCTTGGTAAGCATTCCGCCACGTCCAAAGCAACTTTTTTCGGTTGTAATAAAATCAGCCAAATTTGTTTTAGGGCTGTCAATAATTTTTATTAGTTCTGCTCCCGGTTTTTCCGGGTCTCCATTATATATTCCATCAACATTACTGAGTAGGAGAAGAGCCTCCGTACCCATCATAGTAGCAACAAGGCCAGCTAACTCATCATTATCGGTAAACATTAGTGCGGTAACCGATACTGCGTCATTTTCATTAATTACAGGAATTATCTGATTATCCAATAAAACAGATAAACAGTTCTTCATGTTCAAATAATGCTCGCGAGTTCTGAAATCTTCCTTGGTAACTAACACTTGAGCGCATGAAATATTATTCGAATCAAAAAGCCTTGAGTAACTTGACACCAATTTAATTTGCCCTACAGATGATAAAACCTGTCGTTCAGAAATAGGATCCTTTTTTGATTTCCATGATACAAGGCTCCTCCCTGCTGCAACAGCACCTGAAGAAATCAGAATTACTTTGATCCCCTTCTTATGCAAATCAGCAATTTGATCGGTGATATGAGTCATGCGTTCTATATTCAGACTACCATCATCCCTTGTTAATACATTTGATCCTATTTTTATTGTAATTGATTTATACACAACCGATATCCATTCAATGTTTAAAACTATTCCCCGTGACTTTCCTTATTGATTTTTTCAAAAGAACTAATGATGCCATTAATTAATGCAGAACTAAAACCCTGATCCTCCATTTCGTTTAATCCTGTAATTGTAATACCACCGGGTGTTGTAACTTTATCTATCTCAACCTCAGGATGGTTGCCGCTTTCCAATAATAATTCTGCAGCTCCTTTTACTGTTTGAGCAGCAATTTCTAAAGCAAGCTCAGGCTTGAAACCAATTTCTATTCCGCCCATTGTGGCAGCCCTTATATATTTTAATGCGAATGCTATTCCACAACCTGTTAAAACAGTGGCACCCGACATAAGCTCTTCAGGAATTAATATGGCAGATCCAAGCTTTTCAAATATAGCTTTTACCTCATTTTCCTGTTCTGATGTTGCATTAACAGACGACAAGCAAGTCATGGACTGCCCGATAGACAATGCCGTATTTGGCATGGCCCTGAAAATAGGATGCTTCATATCGGTCCATTTGCTTAGTGAACCTGTGTCAACACCTGAAGCAAATGATATAATAATTGCAGAAGGAGATAATGAAGACAATGTTTCTTTCAAAACTTCTTTAACCTGAGCAGGTTTAACTGCTATAAATATCAAATTTGCATCCTTAGCTGCTTTAAGATTATCAGTGCCTGTGTTAATATCCGGTTCTGACAAAGCCACAGGCGTATCGCCTTCTTTATATGTAATATATAATTGTTGTGGCTTACAGACTTGCGAACGGATAAGTCCTTTTGCTAAGGCGCTACCCAAATTTCCTCCTCCGATTATGGCAATTTTTTTCATATTAATGATAGGTTTTAAGCGATTAAAGATATAAAAAGCTTTTAATTTACCTTTGTTTTATTATTTATCAGCATCTGATTATCTACCTTTCCTTGATATGCTTTTTGAAAATGTTATATATCTGTCTTTTTACTCCCTTGGTATTTAGATAATTTAATGATCCGATATTAATATTATAGATTTTACTGTTTCCCTGTTAATATTTCATAAAAGCTTTGGAGGAAAATATCTGCCATTTTCTTTTTCAAGGTTAAAGGAGGCAATAGACGTATAATATTTGTGGAAGAAACTCCCGTGAATATTTTTTTCTCCTTCAAAAGAGCTTTACGTATAGCTGCAATTTCTTCATTAAATTCAATTCCTATCATTAAACCTCGACCTCTTACCTCTTTTATTTGATCGATTTTTTTAAGCTCATTTATTAGATATTGACCTGTTGTTCGGGCATTTTCTACTAAGTTTTCTTGTTCTATTATTTCAATTACTGCAAGAGCTGCGGCGCAAGCAAGATAATTCCCCCCAAAGGTTGTTCCCAACATACCATGGGAAGGAGTAAAATCGGGAGAAATTAAAACAGCTCCTATTGGAAAACCATTTCCCATGCCTTTTGCCATTGTTATTAAATGGGGTTTAATATCTGCTTTCTCAAAGGCAAAGAATGATCCCGATCTGCCATATCCCGACTGAATTTCATCAAGGATTAAAACAGTCCCTGAATTCTTGCATAAGACTTCCAATTCTTTAAGGAAGTCTTCTTCAGGACAATGAATACCTCCAATTCCCTGTATGCCCTCAATAATAATGGCGCATACATCTCCTTTTTGAATCTCTTCTTTAACTGCTTCAATATCATTTAGAGGCAGAAAAGTAACCTGATGACCCTTATTTACTTCTGCTTGAATTTTTGGGTTATCGGTAGTTGCTACAGTTGCTGAAGTTCGGCCGTGAAATGCTTTTTTAAATGATAAAATTCGTTTTTTACCATTATGAAATGAAGCTAACTTAAAAGCATTTTCATTGGCTTCAGCTCCTGTATTACATAAAAATAACGAGTAATCATTAAAGCCGCTGAGCTCTCCAAGTTTCATTGCCAACTCTTGCTGAAGAGGATTTTGTACCGAGTTGGAATAAAATCCTATATTTTTTAATTGGTTTTTTATTCGTTTTATATAATGTGGATGTGAATGTCCCACCGATATTACAGCATGCCCGCCATAGAGATCTAAGTATTTGTTTCCCTGTACATCCCATACGTAACAATCTTTTGCCCTTACCGGCCTAACATCCATTAGTGGATAAACATCAAATAGTTTCATTTTTTATTATTTAAATCAGAATGCTGATGGTTTAAAATAAAGTCCTTCCTTTTCGTTTATTCCAAACATAAGGTTCATATTTTGAACTGCCTGCCCTGAAGCTCCTTTTGTTAAATTGTCAACTATACTGGTAATGTGCAACTTATTACCATATTTAGCGGTATGTAATAAACATTTATTTGTATTTACAACCTGTTTTAGATTTATTGTTTGTTCCGAACGTATGGTAAAAGGTGCATCAAAATAAAAGTCATCATAAAGTTTAAATATTTCATTTTCTTGCAGATCACATTCAAGATATACTGATGTTAATATTCCTCTTGTGAAATCTCCCCGCATAGGGATAAAATTTACAGCATCCTTAAATGAAGGCATTAAATCGTTTATAGTTTGTACAACCTCTTTCAAATGCCTGTGCTGAAACGCTTTATATATGGAAATGTTGCTATCCCTCCAGCTGAAATGCGTAGTAGGTGTTGGTGCTTGTCCTGCGCCTGTAGAACCTGTTATGGCATGTACATGTATTTCTTTTAGAAGATTATTTTTTGCCAGCGGCAGTAATGCCAATTCTATAGATGTTGCAAAACATCCGGGGTTGGCAATTTTGGAAGCCTTTTTTATTTTTTCGCGATTCATTTCCGGCAGCCCATAAATGAAATCATTATTTGCACTGTGAAGGCGGAAGTCTTCGCTAAGGTCTATTATTTTCACCTTTTCAGGAATTTCATTGTTCTTTAGCAATTCTGCAGACCTTCCATGTCCCATGCACAAGAAAATCACATCTACAGCATTATAATCAGCTTCTTTGCTGAAAACTAAATCAGTTTCACCCAAAAGATCACTATGAACCATATGTATTGGCTGGTTTGTATGACTGCTACTCAGTGCCCATACAATTTCCACTTTTGGATGGCCCAGCAATATACGTATCAGTTCACCTGCAGTATAACCTGCCCCTCCTATAATTCCTGTTTTAATCATTTTCTTTATGTTCTATATTTAATTGTCCTTTATTCACATTATTGAAAATTTTCAAAGAATTGGACATAATTTTTGTAAAACCTTTAACATCTTCTCCATCCCAAGCTTTGTTAATTTCTCCATATTCTCCGAAATCATTTTTCATAAGATCATATTCCGATTCAATACCTGCAAGCTGAAAGTGATAAGGATAAAGATCAATGAAAACTTTACCGCTAACATTTGTCTGTGTATTTTTTAAAAACACTTCTATATCCCTCATAACGGGCTCAAGATACATTGCTTCATGAAGCATCATTCCATACCAATTGGCAAGTTGTTCTTTCCAATACAACTGCCATTTTGTTAAATTATGCTTTTCAAGCAAGTGGTGTGCTTTGATAATCAGAATTGGTGCAGCAGCTTCAAAGCCTACCCTCCCTTTTATACCTATAATAGTATCACCAACATGAATATCGCGTCCTATAGCAAAGGCCGAAGCTATTTTTTCAACTTCCCTGATAGCTTCTATTTTATTTTTAAATTCCTTTTCATTCACTGATATTAATTCACCTTTTTCAAAGCCTAATACCATTTTCTCCCTATCGTCCTTTTTTAACTGTGAAGGATAAGCTTCGGAAGGAAGGGATTGATGAGACGTTAATGTTTCTTTTCCTCCGATGCTGGTACCCCATAAACCTTTGTTTATCGAATATTCCATTTTTGTCCAGTCGCGTTTAACACCTGCCTTTTTCAAATAGGCAATTTCCGCCTCCCTGCTTAATACCTGATCACGAATTGGAGTTAAAATCTGAATTTCAGGAGCCAGCACCTGAAAAGTGAGATCAAAGCGCACCTGGTCATTACCTGCTCCCGTACTTCCATGCGCAATATAAGCCGCTCCTGTTTCCCTTGCATAATCAACAATTGCAAGTGCCTGAAAAATTCTTTCAGAAGAAACCGATAAAGGATAAGTGTTGTTTTTTAAAATATTGCCATAAACCATATATTTTATGCATTTCTCATAATAAGTATGAGTCACATCTAAAGTAACATGCTTTTTGACACCAAGGGCATAGGCATTTTTCTCAATTTCTTTAAGCTCATCGTCCGAAAAACCTCCGGTATTTGCAATGGCTGAATAAACTTCCATATTTTTTTCTTCTGTTAAATATTTAACACAATAGGATGTGTCTAAGCCTCCGCTGTAGGCAACAACAACTTTTTCTTTCATGATGTTATTTTAGTGATTTTACATAAATATTCCTGCCAGCTTTTTAAAAAAACTGTTGCTATTTTTCGACTCTGTATTTTTATTGTTTTTTCCTTTTAAAAAAACAAAACGTTTAAACCTGAGCCACCTTTCATAAACTTTAAGCTTCTTTTGAGGAAGGGCTTGAGAATTTTTATTCTCTTCACTATTTGGATCATATAGCATTCCGGTGCATAAACAATGCTTTCGGTTTGTACGCAGCAAAATGTCATAATTCACACAACTCTGACAGCCTTTCCAGAATTCATCATCATCAGTTAACTCGGAAAAAGTAACAGGCTTATAACCTAATTCAGAATTGATTTTCATAACTGCCAAACCTGTGGTAAGTCCAAAGAGCTTTGCATTAGGATACCTCTCCCTCGATAGGTCAAAAGCACGACGCTTAATCCGACGAGCCAAGCCCTGACCACGAAATTTATCTACTACTATTAGTCCTGAATTTGCCACAAATTTTTCATGACCCCATGATTCGATATAGCAGAAACCGGCAAATTCATCACCATTAAGAGCTATAATAGCCTGCTCCCCAATAATTTTTTCCCTTACATATTCCGGATCCCGTTGCGCAATACCTGTACCCCTAACTTTTGCTGCATCAGCAATGGTTTTTAGAATAATATCAACATAAGAAACATGTTTCTCTGATGTTATATGTATAGTGATTGTATTTTCCATTAGTTTATTAAAATTAATCGTTCACCTTAAATAATTTGAATATAAAATATTCCGAGTGTGTTGTGACTTTAGGATTTAAAAATATTCTTTGCTTTGTAAGCATTAACTTTACCCCTCTGTGCCAAGCCTTCATTTACTTTTTATATCCGGAATTATATTATCTAATGCTGTTAATAAGTCGTCATTGCTAATATCTTCCCTACATATGAGTAAAATAGTGTCGTCCCCCGCAATGGTGCCAATAATTTCATGGAGTTCATGACTGTCAATTATTGAAGCTACACCATTGGCAAATCCCGGACGTGTTTTTAATACGGCAAGGTTGCCGGAAAAATCTACCGAAAGAATTTCGCTTAAAGGAATCTTATTTTGTTCTTTATCTTTTTCATCTTCTTCAATATCTATATCAGGTAATACATAAATATATCTACCATCAGTACCCGCTTGTTTGACTACTTTTAATGCTTTAAGATCTCGCGACAAGGTAGGTTGCGTAGTATCAAAATTTTCATTTTTCAGCAAGTCCAACAATTCCTCCTGATTGCTAATATTATTTGTTTCAATCAGCCTTATTATACTCGATCTTCGTTTTCCTATTTTCATAGAGAAAGGGCATAAAAATTAAAAATTACTAAGTATTAACGAATAATTATTCATCGATTATGCAAAATTATACAAAACAAATGAATAAAGAAAGGAAAAATTCATTTTTTTGTAAAATTATAATGACGCTGCTGCACAATCCCGCTGAAAAGCTGGATCTCCAGCCAGCACAGAAAATGCCATTACAAAAAATCATTCTTACTGTCTAAAAATT
This sequence comes from uncultured Alkalitalea sp., assembly GCA_964578485.1. Taxonomy (GTDB): domain Bacteria; phylum Bacteroidota; class Bacteroidia; order Bacteroidales; family Marinilabiliaceae; genus CAZODA01. The sequence continues at coordinate 59,822 of CAZODA010000009.1, forward strand.
CAATCCCATCTCACGCTGTAATCGGCAAATAAAAACCCGCATATTTTGGCAATTTAACGCCCCCACTGCTCCACTTTTGAAGGAAAAAGAATAAGGTCACATTCCCAACGGAATGTGGGTGGAGAGGGATGAGCATGTTTTCTACCGAGCGTTGCAATCCTACGGATTGCGGGAGACGGCAACCAGTTCTGCTAATTAGTAGATTAGTCTTTATTTGTTTTCCCGGACTCCGGGAAGTCGGATCCCCTTGTCTATGAAGACTTTACCCCTCCGATCTTCGATCACCTCCCCTTTTCAGGGGAGGAGTTATTTGCATGATTCAAACCGGTAGAGGCTTTCAGCCTATTAATTCATAATTTATAATTCATTACTAATATGCTAATCATCACATCTATTAATCTGCTAATTTTCTAATCCACTAATCTGCTAATTAATTCCTAAACCCTTCTAAACGACCTAGTCCTCAACGACGAAGTCCTAAACTTTTTTCATTTTCTAATCATCACATCTACTAATCTGCTAATTTTCTAATCCACTAATCTGCTAATTAATCACTCATCTACCGTTTCTTTCAATTAAAAAATTAAAATTCACCATGATATTGAAGAAAGAAACTGTAAATTTGTGCCCCAAAAGAATGCTGAATTGTGTTCAATAAAAACAATTTTATATTCTATCCGTTCATTGATTATTAAATTTCTTACTAATGAAAAAGGAAATTGGCAAAGTAATAATTCTTGGTTCAGGGGCATTAAAGATAGGAGAGGCCGGCGAATTTGATTATTCAGGTTCTCAGGCTATTAAGGCTTTAAAGGAAGAAGCTATTAACACAGTTTTAATCAATCCTAATATTGCGACTGTTCAAACCTCAGAGAATCTTGCTGATAAAATATATTTTCTACCTGTAACACCTTATTTTGTAGAGAAAGTAATTAAAAAGGAGAAGCCCGATGGACTTCTCCTTTCTTTTGGTGGGCAAACAGCATTAAATTGTGGTGTAGCATTATTTGAGCAAGGTATTCTTGAAAAATACAAGGTTCAGGTTTTGGGAACTCCTGTTCAATCTATTATTGACACGGAGGATCGTGAGATTTTCACAACTCGTATGTCTGAGATTAATGTAAAGACTCCAAATAGTGCTGCTGTAAGCTCTGTTGATGCTGCTTTAAAAGTTGCTTCTGACATGGGCTTTCCTGTCATTATTCGTTCGGCTTATACTCTTGGTGGTTTGGGTAGTGGTTTTTGTGCTGATTCTGCTGAGTTACGATTAAGGGCTGAAAATGCTTTGTCTTATTCGAATCAGATTCTTGTTGAAGAGTCGCTTAAAGGGTGGAAGGAAGTTGAATATGAGGTGGTTCGTGATTCTTACAATAATTGTATTACAGTATGTAATATGGAGAATTTTGATCCTTTAGGCATACATACAGGTGAGAGCATTGTTGTTGCGCCTTCCCAGACTCTGTCCAATTCCGAATATCACAAATTACGTGAATTAGCTCTTAGGATAGTACGTCATATTGGTATTGTAGGAGAATGTAATGTTCAATATGCTTTGGATCCGAATTCTGAAGACTATCGTGTAATTGAAGTTAACGCACGACTTTCACGCTCAAGTGCTTTAGCATCAAAGGCAACCGGATACCCTCTTGCTTTTGTTGCTGCAAAGCTTGGATTAGGCTATGGTATGCATGAGATAAAAAATTCGGTAACAAAAGTTACTTCAGCGTTTTTTGAACCTGCACTTGACTACGTAGTATGTAAAATACCAAGGTGGGATTTAAGTAAATTCACGGGTGTTTCCCGTCAGATTGGTTCCAGCATGAAGAGTGTTGGTGAAATAATGGCCATTGGTCGTTCATTTGAAGAGGCACTTCAAAAGGGATTGCGGATGGTTGGTCAAGGCATGCATGGTTTTGTTGGCAATCAGCCTATCAAAGTTGGTGATATACGTAAGGAACTTACAGAACCTACTGATCAGCGTATTTTTGCACTTTCTGAAGCTTTGGAACAAGGCATTGGTGTTGAGGAGATTTATGAATTAAGTAAGATAAATACCTGGTTTCTCGAGAAGTTAAAGAATATCACAGATATGAGTAAGAAGCTTTCGGCTTATTCATCTCTTGAAGATCTGGATGATAGTATTTTGTTAGATGCTAAGAAGCTTGGGTTTTCTGATTTTCAGATAGCACGTTTGGTGTTAAAAACTCCTGCTCATTTAATGGAAGAAGGTCTCTTGGCTGTGAGGGAATATCGTAAATCAAAAAACATAGTACCTGTTGTTAAGCAAATTGATACTCTTGCCGGTGAATTACCTGCCCGTGTGAATTATTTATATCTTACATATAATGGAACACATCATGATTTAGAATTTGAACAAGATGAAAAATCGGTGATAGTTTTGGGTTCAGGTGCTTATCGTATAGGAAGTAGTGTTGAATTTGATTGGTGCAGTGTTAATGCTGTAGAAACTGTAAATAAGCAGGGTCTTCGTTCGGTAATGATAAATTATAATCCTGAAACGGTAAGTACTGATTATGATGTATGCGATCGTTTATTTTTTGATGAGTTAACTCTTGAAAGGGTTTTAGATATAACAGATCTTGAACAGCCCAGGGGAGTAATTATATCAATGGGTGGTCAGATACCCAATAATTTGGCTATGCGTTTGCATAAGCAAAAGGTAAAAATTTTAGGAACCTCTCCTGAAGATATTGATCGTGCCGAAAATAGAATGAAATTTTCTTCCCTTTTGGATGAGTTGAAGGTTGACCAACCCCGTTGGAGTGAACTTACCACTATTGACGACATCTATTCTTTTGTTGATGAAGTGGGATTTCCGGTTTTGGTGAGGCCTTCTTATGTTCTTTCGGGAGCAGCAATGAATGTTGTAAGTAACCGCGATGAACTAAAGCATTTCCTTGAATTGGCAGCTAATGTATCGAAACAATATCCTGTGGTGGTATCAGAATTTATAGAGCAGGCTAAAGAGATGGAAGTTGATGCAGTAGCTCGAAATGGGGAAATTATTGCCTATGCAATTTCTGAACATATTGAGTTTGCCGGTGTGCATTCGGGTGATGCTACCATTGTTTTTCCTCCTCAAAAGATTTATGTTGAAACAATAAGACGAGTAAAAAATATATCAAAGAAAATTGCTGCAGGATTTAATATATCAGGTCCTTTTAACATGCAGGTGTTGGCTAAGGATAATGATATAAAGGTAATTGAATGCAACCTTAGGGCTTCGCGCAGCTTCCCTTTTGTTTCTAAGGTGCTTAAAGTTAATTTAATTGATATTGCCACAAAAGTGGTACTTGGTTTACCGGTTGAAAAGCCCAACAGGAACTTGTTTGACCTTGATTATGTAGGAATAAAAGCTCCACAATTTTCATTTGCACGCCTTCTAAAGGCTGATCCGGTGTTGGGTGTTGATATGGCGTCCACCGGAGAGGTAGGATGCTTGGGAGTGAATTTATATGATGCTGTTATGCAGGCAATGCTTTCGGTTGGATATACAGTACCCAAAAAGAACATACTAATTTCTTCAGGTCCGCTAAGGGATAAAATTGAGCTTTTGTCGAGTGCCCGATTGTTGAACGAAAAAGGCTATCAGTTATATGCTACTGAGGGGACCCATAAGTTTTTCAAGGAAAATGGCCTTGAGACAATTTTGTTGCATTGGCCTGATGAACCGGATAAAAAACCAAATACCATGGATTATATAAAGGAGAAAAAATTGGATTTGGTTATTAACGTCCCTAAAAACCTCACTAAGGGGGAATTAAGAAATGGTTATCAGATTCGTCGAAACAGTATAGATTATAATGTACCTTTAATAACCAATGCCCGACTTGCAAGTACTTTCATTTCATCTTTCTGTAAACTCTCAATGGAGGATATTAGTATTAAAAGTTGGGATGAATACAAGTAGGTTTTAATTTTCCAAAGAATTCAGCTTTTTGAGTTTAGAGTTTTGAGTTTCGAGTTTCGGGTTTCAGTGATCAGTAAATAAGTTATCACGAATTAGATCCAATTACAAATTAAAAATTACGCGGTTGTTTTGATCGAAGTCGAAATGCGCGAATAATTTATCCACGAATTACACGAATTACACGTATTTTTTAATTACACGAATTAATGAGTTAAGGGGTTCACGCAAAGCCTGCAAAGATTTTTCACGCGAAGGACGCAAATTATTTGTCCACGAAGACACTAATTCCATGAAGATATGTTGGCTAAGCTGCTAGAACTTTGGGATCATGCCTTTTCCCAAAGCAGGATGCTTTGAGTACATTAAAAACTAATTACTCCTCACTGATAACCCGAAACTCTTCCCGTTTCCCGCTCACGCGGTCATCGGGATTTCGCTTCGCTCAAAAACTCGAAACTATTTTAAATGACGTAGTTTTAAACTTTTTTCATTTTCTAATCATCACATCAGCTAATTTGCTAATCCACTAATTTGCTAATTAACTTATCTGCTAATTTATAAACCCCTCAGTCCTTCGGACAGCTCCCCTTAAAAAGTGGAGCAGTTATTTGCATGATTCAAACTGGTAGAGGCTTTCAGCCTATTTTACTTCCGCATATTTTGGCTATTACATTTGGGTGTTGATACTGCGCCCTTCCAGGGCTAAGAGAGGTGATGGTATGCTTACATAGGGCTACGCTTAGCTTCACCCTAACCTGTCCCGCCGAGGCTTGCCGAATGCGGGATGCTAATGTCTTACGCCCTTTCAGGGCTGATTAACAATATATAGGCTAAAAGCCTAATATATGTTGGCAATAACCACACCCCCTGCGCCTTGAAGAGGCAACATAAAATTAAATTTTGAATGATGATTAACAAATGTTCAACAATTCTTATGTTGCTCTTTCAGAGCGCCATTGGTGATGAGATCCTATGACATGGGGTGTTGCCCCATGCTTGTGTATTTAAGGCTTTCAGCCTTTTCATTTCTTCCTTCCTTCCTTCCCTCCTTCATTTCTTCATTTCTTCATTTCTTCATTTCTTCATTCCTTCATTTCTTCATTCCTTCATTTCTTCCTTCCTTCATTTCTTCCTTCCTTCCTTCATTCTTTCATTCCTTCCTTCCTTCATTCCTTCATTCCTTCATTCCTTCATTCCTTCCTTCATCTACTAATTAACCTAATCTATTGCAATGAATCTTATAGCTTGTCCGCCACCTGGTGCGAGTTTAATATTTAGTACAGAGTTCTGATTTACAACTTGTTCACTTATGCTAACCGGTTCCGGATTATTTTCCCAATTTGTATCTTCCGCATCGGCATAAATTTGTGCCAGATATTCTCTTCCTTCATCTAAAAAGAATAATTTATGGTTAAAATCGCGTGACTCTTCATTTGTTATACTACCAAGATACCAATCGTCTGAGTTTCTGTCTTTACGAACAATTGTTAGATATTCTCCAATTTCAGCATCTATCACTTGTGTGTCGTACCAATCTACAGGCACATCCAATAAAAATTTCAAAGCCGGATGTCCTTCATAATTTTCCGGTAAATCCGCCATCATTTGAAGGGGAGAAAAAATTACAACATAAAGGGCCAATTGTTTTGCCACAGTGGTATGTACTCTTCGTCCTGCACGATATTTTATCATTACGTCAAAAATACCCGGAGTATAATCCATTGGTCCTGCCAGCAGTCTTGTAAAAGGTATAATAGTTTCATGATTGGGGGGATTCCCTTCGCTCCATGCGTTGTATTCCATTCCTCTTGCTCCCTCGCAGGTCATCATATTTGGGTATGTTCTTCTTAGACCTGTTGGTTTTATTGGTTCATGAAAATTAACTGCCATTTGGTATTCATGTGCTTTATTCAGTACATAGGCGTAATAGTTAACACCAAATTGTCCGTGGTGCCACTCCTTCATATTCAGTTTAGTTCCAACCTGTCCTATCTTGATATGATGTATTCCATGTTTTTTATATAAAGCAAGAGCATCATCAATTTGTTCTAAGTAATTTATCAGATTAGATCCGGTTTCATGATATCCAATAAGATTAACTCCGCGTTCGCGACCATAGTTAGCAACTTCGCTAAGGTCAAAGTCTTTTACACTTTCCGTAAATATAAATTGGTGCATGGCATCAAGGTACCATTCTTCTGTCCATCCCGGATTCCAACCTTCTATTAACAGCAAGGGTATATTATATTTTGATGCAAAATCGATATAATATTTTGAGTTTTCTGTTGTAGCACCATGGATAGGCCCTTCCCAGAATGATTTTTTACCTATATGTAATGACCACCAGATACCAATATATTTTGCGGGATTTATATATGATAAATCAGTTAATTTATTAGGTTCATTTAAGTTCAGAATCATATAATTTGTAATCAGATCTCCCGGTTTTTCTGCTATTTGTATGGTACGCCAAGGTGAGCAAATGGGTGTTTTACTTCGTACTTTTACTCCGTCAGCCCATGGTACAAGATCTGTTTTTAATTTATTTCCGCCTTTTGAGACTACTGTATAGCTGGCAAAATCTACCAATGCTGCCTCATGAAGTGAAATATACAAACCATTATTTGTTTTAAAAGTAACAGGAGTATGGACAGTATCCATTTCACTTATATTTGATTCTGTATATAGATATTCATAGCGATTTTCCTGATAGGCCGGTATCCACCATGATAGGTGGTTAGCTGTCATATTAAATTCGGTAAGCTCATCACTAATCAATAGGCTGTCGATTCCTGCTTGTTCAGGAATAATATATCTAAAAGCCACTCCATCATCGAAGATTCTAAAAACTATGCTTATCAAACGACCTGCTTCATTTTTTTCTTTTAAATCTATAATAAGTTGATTGTGGTGGTCATGTATAAACTGTTTTTCGCCCCAAACTTGCTCCCATATTTCATCATGTTGGGATAAGTTGCTACTTATAATTTCAAGATTTTGTAAAGTTTTTTCTTCAAGAAAATTGAAGCCCATTGCAGATGGTGCAATCACTGCTTCCCCTTTATAACTAACAGAGTATGAAGGAAATCCTTCAGCTAATTCGAACTGCACCTGTATATTGCCATCAGGTGAAAAAGCTTTTCTGTGATTTTTATTGGTGCATGAGCTCATCAGGCCAAGCAAAAGACCTGTTATTAATAATATTTTTCTCATAATTAATTTATTTGATGAATTAATTAAACTTATCATGTATTTGAATATTCAAAAATCAATATGCGGGGTTATGACTTTACAATTTTATAAAAAAGAAAGTACTTTGCAGGGTGTTATATGCATATATTTAGGGGTTGTTATGTATCCTTTAGATTTATTCAGAAGGCTGCTTTTTTATAAGGTTTAAAATTATAGAATATAAAATATAGAAAGGGATGATGATGATCAATGCTCCAAAATCGAGTAAAATAATTGATATTATAGATACGACTAGAAGAATATAACGGTTTTGATTTCCTTTCCATTTAAAATCTTTTGTTTTAAGTGAAAACATAGGAATTTCACTTATTAAAAGGAAGGAGAAAAGAAAAACAAATCCTATCACAGCCCATTTATTGGTTAAATTTATCAGCCACCCTTTGGAAGTATAAATTTTGTAAACTAAGGATGCTGTAAACATACCTGTGGCAGTGGTGGTCAGTCCCAAAAAATTTTCAGATTGTCGTTTATCATTATTAAATATTGCAAGACGCAGTGCTGCAAAAACTGTAAGTATAAAGGGTAGGAGGAGCATTAATTGTTTGTTAATTGTTAGAGCAAAGAATTCACCTGCCCATTTTTCTGTATAATGGAAATGCAACATTGATGAAAATATTGCTGCCGGTGCCATGCCAAAGCTAATAAGGTCGGCAAGTGAATCTAGGTCTTTACCAATATCGCTATATGCTTTCAATGAGCGTGCGGCAAATCCGTCTAAGAAATCAAATATTGCTGCAATCAGGATAAAAATTGCAGTAATATCCGGTCTTCCGTATATAGCTAAATAGCAACCTGCAGCCCCAAATAACAAGTTTGCCCCTGTTAGCATATTTGGGATTTGTTGTTTTATTTTCATTTGTTTTTATTTGGGTGTTATAAAGTACAAGGTAAAGTTAGGATCTCTTATATTTTAATTTAATATTAGTATTTTATTCTGATATTATTTTCTTACTTCTAACAACAAGTTTAGGATTTCAATTGCTGCTTTTGCAACTGATGTTCCCGGGCCAAAAACTCCAACAACTCCGCTATCATATAGGAATTGATAATCTTGCGATGGTATCACACCTCCGGCAATCACCATTATATCTTCGCGTCCAAGTTTTTTAAGTTCTTCAATAACTTGAGGAACCAAGGTTTTATGTCCTGCAGCGAGAGAAGAAACTCCCAAAACATGAACATCATTTTCTACAGCTTGTTTTGCTGCTTCAGCAGGAGTTTGAAAAAGAGGTCCTACATCAACGTCAAATCCTATATCGGCATATCCTGATGCAACAACTTTCGCGCCTCTGTCATGACCATCTTGGCCCATTTTTGCAACCATAATTCTGGGTTGGCGTCCTTCGATTTCTGCAAATTTAGCGGCTAAGTTCTGAGCTTTTGTAAAGTCATTATCGTTGCCGGCTTCTGAGGAGTAAACTCCATTAATTGAACGTATCACAGCTTTATATCTTCCAACAATAGTTTCACATGCAGTTGATATTTCTCCTAATGTGGCACGTTTTTGTGCCGCTTTAACAGCCATATCCAATAGATTTCCTTTTCCTGTTTCAACACATTTACTAAGGGCTTTTAAGGCATATTCGACTTCTTCTGTATTTCTGTTTGCCTTAAGACTTTGCAGTCTTTCAATTTGTGTTTTTCTAACAGCTGTATTATCAATATCTAAGATATCGATAGGGTCTTCTTTTTCGAGTCTGTATTTATTTGTTCCAACAATTATTTGTTTGCCGCTGTCAATTTTTGCTTGTGTTCTTGCAGCTGCTTCTTCAATACGCATTTTTGGAAGACCTGTTTCGATGGCTTTAGCCATGCCTCCCATTTCTTCAATCTCTTGAATTAGTTTCCATGCTTTTTCAGCAATTTCCTTTGTTAGGCTTTCAACAAAATATGATCCTGCCCATGGATCAACTGATCTGCAAATTTCTGTTTCTTCCTGAATATATAACTGGGTGTTGCGGGCTATACGTGCTGAAAAGTCAGTTGGTAGGGCAATTGCTTCATCTAATGCATTTGTATGCAAAGATTGGGTGTGACCTAAGGCCGCTGCCATGGCTTCAATACAGGTTCTACCCACATTATTGTATGGATCTTGTTCTGTGAGCGACCATCCCGATGTTTGGGAATGCGTTCTGAGCATCAGTGATTTAGGATTTTTCGGATTAAATTGTTTAACAATTTTAGCCCAGAGCATTCGCGCAGCTCTTAATTTGGCTATTTCCATAAAATAATTCATTCCAATAGCCCAGAAAAAAGAAATTCGTGGGGCAAAGTCATCAATATCCATTCCTGAATTTACTCCGGTACGAAGATATTCCAATCCGTCTGCCAAAGTATAAGCCAGTTCAATATCAGCTGTAGCTCCTGCCTCCTGCATATGGTATCCTGAAATAGAAATACTATTAAATTTCGGCATGTTTTTGGAGCTATATTTAAAAATATCGGCAATTATCCTCATTGAAAATTCCGGTGGATATATATAAGTATTGCGCACCATAAATTCTTTTAGAATATCGTTTTGGATAGTTCCCGTTAGATTTTCTGTTTTACACCCTTGTTCAAGTCCTGCTACAATGTAGAATGCCATTATTGGTAATACAGCCCCGTTCATGGTCATTGAAACCGACATTTTATCAAGAGGGATTTCATCAAACAGCATTTTCATGTCAAGGATAGAATCTATCGCAACACCGGCCTTTCCAACATCTCCCACAACCCTTTCATGGTCTGAGTCGTAGCCTCTGTGAGTTGCCAAATCAAAGGCAACAGACAATCCTTTTTGACCTGCAGCAAGGTTGCGGCGGTAAAAAGCATTGGATTCTTCCGCCGTAGAAAAACCGGCATATTGCCTTATAGTCCATGGCCGTATAGCATACATTGCTGAATAGGGCCCACGAAGATAAGGAGGTAAACCGGCTGCATAATCAAGATGCTCCATACCGGCAAGGTCTTCCTTTGTATAGATTCTTTTTACCGGTATTCTTTCAGCCGTGATCCAATCTTTTTTTATATTATTTTTTTTGATCCACTTGTTTACATCAGTGGAGGGGAGGTCCTTTTTATACGATATTTTTGAAAAATCTGGTTTCATGAATTTTAAATTAATCAAACAAAAGCCGCTTTTAAATATTTAAAGCCTTGTTAAATGTTTGTAGGGTTTCAAGCACATTGCTTCTGATATGAATAAAATGCTCTATTCCTTTACTCTTTAGTTCATCCATATTAGCAGGCGCGCCGGCAACAACTATTATGGCTTTATTATCTATAAGCTTATGAGCTTCAGGCGCGGCTTCAGTATATTCATTGTCAGAAGAACACAGTACAACAATATCTGACTCAGCTTTTAGGGCTGCATTAATGCCTTCTTCAATATTTTCAAAACCCGGGTTATCTATAATCTCATAGCCTGCACATCCAAAGAAGTTTGCTGAAAATTGAGAACGTGCTAATCGCATTGCAAGATTTCCAAAAGTGAGCATAAAAACTTTAGGTCTTTTTTCTGATTTTTCCGTAGTGAGTCTTAAAGCTTCAAATTGGTCTGCAACTCTAAATAAATGTAAGGGCTCAACATCGAAAGAATCAATTGACGGCAGCTTTTTTGCAGATTTTTCTATGGAGTCTGTCATTTTTTCCGATAAATCAGGAAATTGATTTGTGCCTACTAAGATCATTTTACGCTGAGCTATTGCCTCCTGCTTTGCTTGGGCTGACTCTTTGATCTTCGTTTGAATAAATCCCTTCTTTAAGGCTGAAGTAAAGCCGCCCTTTTCTTCTGTTTCAACAAACAGTTTCCATGCTTCATCGGCAATGCTGTCAGTAAGTGTTTCTATATAATAGCTGCCTGCCGATGCATCGGTGGTCATATCAAAATATGCTTCTTCTTTTAAAAGTAATTGCTGATTACGAGCAATACGTTCGCTAAATTCGTCCGGAGTACGATAGCTATTGTCGAAAGCCTGTATTGTCAATGAATGACATCCGCCAATTGTAGCCGACATTGCTTCCGTTTGCGTACGAAGCAGGTTTACATAAGGATCGAATATTGTTTTATTGAACTCCGAACTTTCACAATGGACAATCATTTTACATGATTCAAGGGTTTCGGGCTTGTAGGCATCAACAATGCTTGCCCATAAAATACGTGCAGCACGTAATTTTGCAATTTCCATAAAATAATTGGAGCCTACACTCAAATTAAAGCGAATACTGTTTGCTGCATCATCAGTTGATAGACCTTTATTTTTTAATAGTGATAAATACTCATTACCCGCCGACAGAGAAAAAGCAAGTTCCTGAACAATGGTGGAGCCGGAATTACCAAAATAACGACCATTTACACTAATACTTTGGAAATTTTTGTATGCTTTTGCTTCGATTGCAATTTTTGCAGCTTTTTCTAATAATTCATCTAAAGGTTTAGTCAATTTCCCCTTTCTTGTTAAAGTTCCAAGTGGATCATAATCCAAGGATGCTTTTATAGTATCGGGATTACTATTTAGGTTGAAAATATTTATCAGCCACTTTGAAAGTTCAAAGTAATTATTGTTGGGAAGTGTGAAATTGATCTCTATTTTATCTAAAGGGATATCTTTTAGTAGTATAGAAATATTTTTCTCTGATAATAGAGTCTTATTTTCAATGATAAAACCGAGAGAATTTACCCCTTTAGTTAGTAAATTAAGTGCTTTTTTATTGTCCCTTAAGACATTTTCAATTTTTAAGTCCTGCCGGATCAACCATTTATTATAATTGTTTATTCCACGTACATAGGGAAATTCGCCGGGTAGAGAGTTGAGATAATTTAGTTCTTTTAGATCATCCTTTCGGTAAAAGGGCTGTACTTTAAATCCTTCCTGACTTTTCCAAACAAGTTTTTTTTCAAAGTCAGCACCTTTAAGATCAACCGTTATTCTTTCCATCCATTCTTTGGATGAAACGGGAGGGAATTCATTGAACAACGATTTTTCTGTTTTATCTGACATAATTTAAAAGGTTTATTTTTTCGCCTACAGTGGGCGAAATTACTGCTTTTTTTTGAGATGAAAGAATGTGAAGAGTATTAAAAATCTTATCCCAAAGATTTGTAATATAGTTTGATATTTATTTTCAAGATTTACTTTTTTGTTCTTTAAGCAGCCTACTGCGGATAATAGGAATAAATATTTCATGAAAATTTTCATCAGGAGAGGGTGCCGGTGATAAAGTAAAAACTCCATCAGGATTAATCAGATAATATGATGGTAGAGCTATAACATTGTAGTTGAGCAGTACTTCGGAATCAGCCTCAAAATGTAGGAACTCCCAAGTGTAATCGGGATGACGTTTTAGAAAGCTAAGCATAGTATCATAATCTTCATCAAGCATTATTGTTACAATATGCAGATGCTCACTAAAAACTTGATGTAAGCGTTTTAATGATTGCAGGTCTTTCATGCAGGAATAATTTCCTGTATGCATAAAATTAAGGTATATAAATTTATCTTTAAATTGATCAATACTGCGATATTCTCCTTTTTGGTCGATGAGCTTAAAATTGGGTGCCGCTGTTCCGGGCCTTAGGGCTGCTAATTTATGGTGATATTGTTCTGCCATTAATTTTGTTTCTTTTGTGGAGGCCGATTCAGATGCATCAGATAAAATGGCAAGTATAGTTTTTTCCGGCAGGTTTTTTTCATGCCATGCCTCATACAAACTATATAATAAGAGGACTTCGGCAAATTCGCGATAAATAAACAGAGAGTCTTGTCTTAAAATATCAACAAGGGAGTTAAAGTCACTTTGTCTTACCATATTGCCAAGTAGGGGGTTTTGTACTTCCTTTGCTAATTGCTCGGGTATAAATCCTTTAAAAACAGTACTAAAAACTTCCCAATAAATCGGCAGATGATATTCAACCTCCCTATTCGATAGGTATTGGTTTACTAACTGGCGATCACGTCGTCGCACGGTCATATGCCAAAGTTTCATATAGCTTAATTCCTTATGGCGCTTAAATACCGGGTGGTCAAAAACAAAGCGTTCTTCAAGCAACATTTCTATTTCCTCTGCTTTTTCAATATTCCCATGTATAAACAATTCAACAGCAAATTCATTATAATAAAAATCGAATAATGCATCAAACTCCGTAATATTTCTGTTAAGAGTTCTTGCTTCTTCGTTGGCTATCCCAAGGAGTATCTCTTCGGGCTGAAAATGAGGATTAAATTTTTCAGCTTCTGATTTTGGATTTAATGGAGGTAAAACCAAATTATAATTAACATTAGGTTCTAAATAAATAAAAGCTTTGTATTTGCCTAGGTCAACAAAAGAATAAACAGGTTTATAAAGTGGAAAGCTAAGATCGAAGGAGCCATCATCATTAATTTGCAGCTTTGTTAGGATTGAAGTTTCAGAGATTATATAATTGTCATATTGCTTAAAAACAAGATTGTATCCGGCATAATCTTTATTGTTGCCAAATAAACGAACTATATTGCTGTCAGCTTTTGTGTTAACAAAAACTGAAACATTAAAAATGAGGATAATGCATATAATTTTTAATCTCATTTTTTTTCTGCCTGTATCTTTTTTATTAATTGATAAGTGATTTTTGGAATAAATTGGGATGCGTCGCCATCATGTTTAAGGATATCCCTTACAATGGAAGAGTTTACAGGCGTGTGTTTAGGTGTGGTAAGCAGAAATACCGATTCGATTCCGGTCATTATTCTATTTACCTGTGCAATAGCACGCTCATATTCAAAATCAGCAGCCGTTCGAAGCCCCCGAAGAATAAACCCTGCATTTCTTTTTATAGCAAAATCAACAGTCAGGGTTTCATATTTTTCTACCTCAATTTTTTTGTCGTCAACAAACTGTGCCTGAATAAAGGCCACACGTTCATCAATTGAGAAGTAATATTTCTTGTTTGTATTGTGACCAACAGCTATAATGATTTTATCAAATATATCCAAGCCCCTACGGACAATGCTTTCATGGCCTACGGTAAAAGGATCAAAGGATCCCGGAAAAATTGCTATCCTTTCCATTTTGTAAATATGATTTAAGGGTAAAAATTGGAAAAAATACTTGATTCTACAAGTTTTATGATGCCCTAATAAGGTTTTCTTCCTTTATCAAGGGTTCTCCCTTAAAGCGTAAAAACAGCTGTGCCGTGGCAAACACATCTTTTTCGCAATATATAACAATGCGTTGCAGATCTTTTTCTTTATAATATACCTCAGCTACCTGACTGCCATCAATATCATCCTTGGGTGTTGGTATGCCCATAATTTTTGTTAGTAATGCAAGGGAAGTATAATGCTTGTAATCACCAAATTTCCATAAATCAAGAGTATCAATAAATTTTATTTCCCAAGGTTTTTTTCCGGCAACATCAAGAACTACCGGTAATTCAACAGAGTTAATTATCATCCTACGGGCAATATATGGAAAATCAAATTCTTTGACATTATGACCACATATCTGGTTTTTAGGATCTTTTGTAAATGTTGAAAGCATTTGACCAAATTCTTCAAGAAGCTCTTTTTCATTATCATTATAAAATGATTTTACTTTAAAAAATAATTCATTGTTTTTTACAAATGAAATTCCTGCTGAGATGCAGATTATTTTCCCAAATTCTGCATATATCCCTGCCCTTTCATATACTTCTTCTACTGTTTGATCATCTTTAATAAACCATTTTGATTTTTTTGTCCAAAGAGCTTGCATTTCTTCATCCAAATCGTGGAAAGTCGGATGTTGCGGTACTGTTTCGATATCAATGAACATGATGTTTTCAACCAAATAATCTTTAAGCATAATTAAGTCTTTAGTTATTTAAACCCCACAAAATCGTTGTTTACAATTTCAGGCAAATAGTAAAGTTAATACTTTTTTATTTTACAACTCAAATAAATATTATCCATGTGGGCATAAACCATCACTGTTCCGCCGAGGCTTGCCGAATGCGGGAACATATGTATATAAGAGTTTCAACTTATTAATTAATTAGTAGATTAGTGAATTAGCAGATTAAGAAATGAAGTCACCGAATTTTGCAAATTTTCACGAATTAATGAGTTAACGGGTTCACGCAAAGCCCGCAAAGATTTTTCACGCGAAGGACGCAAATTATTTGTCCACGAAGACATGTTGGCTAATCTGCTGGAACTTTGGAATCATGCCTTTTCTCAAAGCAGGATGCTTCGAGTACATTAAAAACTAATTACTCCTCACTGATAACCCGAAACTCTTCCCGTATCCCGCTTACGCGGTATACGGGATTTCGCTTCGCTCAAAAACTCGAAACGCGAAACTATTTTAAATGACGAAGTCCTAAACTTTTTTCATTTTCTAATCATTACATCTACTAATCTGCTAATTAACTCATCTGCTAATCATCACATCTACTAATCTGCTAATTAGCTCATCACTAAGCACTAAAGCTTTAGCACATTACAAAAAAAGAAGCTATTCTTGTGAGATAGCTTTATTTATGTATAATAGTGGAATTTAAATTACAGAAGATCTGAGTAATATGCTTGTGGAGCTTCACGAAGGTTATAATTTGAAACCATAACTTCTCCATAAGCTCCGGCAGATCTTATAGCCAAGATATCACCACGGGTTGTTTCAGGCAGTTCAATATCTTTGCCAAAGCTATCTGATGACTCACAGATAGGACCGACAACATCATATTTATGAGGTGCTTTTGTGCTACTCAGATTTTCAATTTTATGGAAAGCTTGGTACAGTGCAGGTCTTATTAAATCGGTCATTCCGCCATCTACTATTACAAAGTTTGTGTTTATACCTTTTTTCAGATATAATACTTTTGTAATCAAGTTCCCACATTGTCCAACAACGGAGCGACCCAATTCGAAATGAACTTTTTGGCCGGGTTTTAATTTAAGGAGCTTATGAAAAATTTTAAAATAGCCGGTAAAATCAGAAATTGGATTATCTTGAGGCTTATCGTAATCAATACCTAATCCGCCACCCACATTGATGACTTTTAATTCAATATTTTTTGAGACAAACCAGTTTTGAATTTCATTTATTTTTAGGCAAAGATTTTTATAAGTATTTAAATCCATAATTTGAGACCCTATATGGAAGTGAATACCTTGTAAATTAATAAATTTTAAATTTTTAATGATATTAACTGTTGAGTCTAATTCACTTTGGGGTATTCCAAATTTATTTTCATCAAGACCTGTGGTTATGTAATGATGAGTATTTGCCTCTACATTCGGGTTGATACGTATGGCTATATTTACGACTTTATTTTTTGATGCCGCTACCTCATTTATTACTTTCAGCTCTTCAGTTGATTCGATATTAAAACATGCTATATTATTATCTATGCCCACTTCAATTTCCCAATCAGCTTTACCAACACCGGCAAATACTATCCCATCAGGAGCGAAGCCTGTATCAACTGCTTTTTTTAATTCATATCCACTAACACAATCAATTCCAAATCCATAATCTTTAATTTTTAAAAGTATATGGTCATTGGCATTAGCCTTAATAGCATAATGAACGATAAAATTATATTTATCGGCTTCTTCTTTAATTTTTTTTAGAGTTTTATCCAACAACTCCATATCATAATAATAAAATGGAGTCCGAATAGATTGTAGCTTGTCAATGGGTAATTTCATTATTAAAAATAAGAGCTAAATACTTCCCGAAAAATCAAGCGGAAAAATATGTTATAAATGATAAGTTTTAAAATAGTACCTCATGAAGTGCCCTTAATGCATCTTGTTTAAATTCAGGTTTCACTAAAATTGAAATATTATGGTCACTTCCTCCATAAGAGATCATTCTAATGGGAATGTCTCTTAAAGCATAAAATACTTTATTGGCATAGCCTTGTTTTTCTCTTATGAGGTCTCCAACAATACAGATAATAACTTGGTCGCTGTCAACTTCAACAGTTCCGTATTCTTTAAGTTCTCTTACAATTTTATTTATGTTTTTGGTGTTGTCAATAGTTACAGAAACTCCAACTTCTGATGTTGTAATCATATCTATTGCAGTTTTGTAGGTCTCAAATATTTCAAACACCTTTCTCAAAAAACCATAGGCCAACAGCATTCGACCCGATTGTATTCTGATTGCTGTAATTCCTGCTTTTGCTGCAATTGCCGTAATGCGGTTTTCTATTGTTTTTCCCGATATTGTAGTGCCGGGAGCATCCGGATCCAAAGTGTTAAGGAGCTTTACAGGAATTTTTGCCAACTTGGCAGGGAGAACACTCGTTGGGTGAAGGATTTTTGCACCAAAGTAGGCTAATTCAGCTGCCTCATCAAAAGAGAGTTCGGCAATTGATTTTGTGTTTTCAACAAAACGCGGATCATTATTATGCATTCCGTCTATATCAGACCAAATTTGTATCTCTGAAGCTTCAACAGCAGCTCCTATAAGAGATGCAGAATAATCACTTCCTCCGCGCTGAAGATTGTCAATTTCCCCTTTTGAGTTACGACAGATATAACCTTGGGTAATAAGTATATCAGTATCGCTGTATTTTTCAAGGTAAGGCTGTATATGTTCCTTTATATAAGCTAAATCAGGTTCATTCTCTTCATTAATTTTCATAAACTCTAAAGCCGGTAAAAGTTGAGAGTTTTTACCCTGATCATTAAGATAGAAGTACATCATGGCTGTTGACATGAGTTCACCCTGAGCCAGAATTTCTCTTTCATCTATTTCATTGAAATTATTGTGAATAAGTGATTTTATATACTCAAAATGAGTGTTTATAAAAATCTTAGCTTCCTTTCGAGATTTTTTTGATGAGTAAAGAGCTTTTATTTCTGAATTATATTTGTTTTTTAGTTGTTCAATAATTTCATTTGCCGCCCTATGATTTTTGTTATGAAGGAAGGTAGAGATCTCAACCAAATCATTAGTTGTTCCGGCCATTGCTGAAAGAACTACGATTTTCTTGCTGTTGTCGCCAATCAGGCCGGCAACTTCTTTGATTCTATCGGCGGAACCAACAGAGCTTCCACCAAATTTCATGATTTTCATGCGTGTATGATTTTCCTAGTTTATTATCAATTAATTTTTAGTAACTGTAAATACATTTTTTTCAAAGCACAAATTTAAACTAAACATCTTTGTTTAGAGAAGTTTTTAGTGAAATTAAATAAATTTGTATTTATTAATGATAAGATTTAGTTTTTATGGCATATAAACTTCCAGAAGTTTTGATGGTGTTTTGGGCAGAAGGGTTATTTCCATCATATCTGCCGGAATTAAAGTAGTTTCTCCCTTAATTAAAGATTCGTATTGTTCATTTCCATATTTAATATCAAATGCTCCTTCAATGCATATTAGAATCACAAATGAATCAAGTGAATAATAATCCCTGACAACAGCTTTGTCTGCTTCCAGAATACGGGTAAGGAAATATGGTGAATTGATAATTTCAACAGATTGATTATTCAGGCTTGAATATTTTGTTTGATAATTATCATAAGCTTTATAATCAATAGCTTCAACTGCTAAATCAGTATGTAACTCCCTAGGTTTACCATCTTTATCACGACGGTTATAATCATAAATTCTATATGTAATATCTGAAGTTTGTTGTATTTCAGCAATCATAATTCCTGCTCCTATCGCATGTACTCTCCCTGCAGGCATAAAAAACACATCACCGGATTTAACGGGATGTTTTGCCAAGAGATCTTCAATAGTATTATTTTCTACTGCTTTGATATATTCCTGTTTATCAATATCTTTTTTAAAGCCATTGATTAATTTTGAGCCATCATCAGCCTGAAGAACATACCACATTTCGGTTTTGCCATTTGAATTATGAAGTTTGGCGGCAATTTTATCATCAGGGTGCACCTGTATTGAGAGGTCATCCTGAGCATCAATAAATTTTATGAGTAGAGGAAACTCCTTGCCATGTTTTTGAAACACCTTTTCTCCAACAAGATCACCCATATATACCTCAATAAGCTCATTAAGGGAGTTGTTTTTTAAAAAGCCATTTTGAACAATAGAAATATTGTGGCTAACACCTGATATTTCCCAACTTTCTCCAATATTTTCTTTTTCACCAAGATTTTTATTGAGAATAGTATCTAATTTCCGGCCTCCCCAAATTCGTTCTTTTAGGATGGGTTTAAATTTTAATGGATAAAGATTCCTAGTCATAATTTTTTTCATAAAATTTTGTGTTGTCAATATAATAGGATAAATATTAAAAAGAAAATTTTGATACTTTCCTCTGAGTAATTACTATTTTTGTAAAAAAAATGTTGATTAAAGAAGCCCGATTTGTTGTAAGTAACCGGGAAGTGGAAAAATGTCCGCCACCCACTATGCCTGAATATGCTTTTATTGGTCGTTCCAATGTTGGAAAATCTTCATTGATCAATATGTTGTGTCGCTCCGGTAAACTTGCCAGAACATCTTCCACCCCCGGTAAAACACAATTAATAAATCATTTTTTAATTAATGATTCTTGGTATCTTGTTGATCTTCCCGGATATGGATATGCAAAGTTATCCAAAAGCCAACGGTCGAAATTATCAAAAATTATTAATGATTATTTAACGAAGCGTGAAAATTTGATGTGTTTGTTTGTATTGGTTGATTCACGCTTGGCTCCTCAGTCGATAGATTTATCCTTCATTAAAAATTTAGGCCTTGCAGAAATTCCCTTTTGTATAATTTTTACAAAATCGGATAAACTAAAACCTAAGGAATTAGATTTAAGTATTGAAAACTATCAGCAAAAGCTTGCAGAAGATTGGGAGGAGTTACCCAAAATGTTTATAAGCTCATCGAAAGATGGAAGCGGACGAATGGAAGTACTTGATTTTATTGATAATATAAATAAAAAGTGGACAAAATAAACTTATTGTTGATAATAATATAATTCAAAATTAAGAATTGATAATGGTGATACCATGATTTTTCTTAACTTTGCAAAACTAAGCATTACAATTCAATAACTTGATAAACAGCATATTAATGCCACCTAAAGCACCTATTAAGATTTTTTCCGGAACTCAAACCCGATATTTAGCCGAAAAAATGAGCTTGTGCTCAGGTCGGGAATTGGGAAATGTCAAACTTGTTAAATTCAGTGATGGAGAGTTTGCTACTGCCTATGAAGAAACAGTCAGGGGCTCGCATGTATTTATTATTCAATCGACATTTCCTCCATCTGATAATTTTTTCGAGTTGCTTATGATGATTGATGCTGCCAAACGTGCATCTGCTTATAAGATAGTTGCTGTTATGCCTTATTTTGGTTTTGCCCGTCAAGACAGGAAGGATCAACCACGTGTTTCTATCGGCGCTAAGTTAGTTGCTGATATGTTGAGTACAGCAGGTGTTGACAGAATAATTACCATGGATTTACATGCCGATCAGATTCAAGGGTTCTTTAATATACCGGTTGATCATCTTTATGCTTCAAGTATTTTTGTTCCTCATATCAGGCAACTCAAACTTGATGATTTAGTTATTGCTTCTCCTGATGTTGGTGGAACGAAGCGAGCAAACACCTATTCTAAATTTTTGGGAACCCCTATGGTGATATGTCATAAATATCGTTCCAGAGCAAATGAGGTTGATGAAATGCGAATAATTGGTGAGGTGAAGGATAAAAATGTGATAATTCTTGATGACATGATCGATACAGCGGGCACCCTCACCAAGGCAGCTGAAATGATGGTGGCCGAAGGGGCTGCCAGCGTTAGGGCTTATGCTACGCATCCTGTTTTGTCGGGCTCTGCATATGAGCGTATCGAGAATTCTGCACTTACCGAACTTTATGTAACCGATTCTATACCATTGAAAAACAAGTCTGCTAAGATCAAAGTTCTAAGTGTTGCCCCTTTGTTTGCCGATACTATCGACAAGGTGTATAATTATCAATCTATAAGTACTCAATTTGTGATTTAATTATTATATTTGCAGCCCCAAAAAGGGAGTCGTGTGATGGGAAAATTAAGGTAATCATCATCCACACTTAATTTTGAGTAGCACAAATTAATTTTTTTTACATGCAAACAATTGAGGTTAAAGTATCAAAGCGGGACAACACAGGGAAAACCGCTACAAATGAGCTCCGTTCCACCGGTCATGTACCGGGTGTTTTATACGGAGGTAAAGAAGTAGTTCATTTTCATGCGCATGAAGGTGAATTCAGAAAACTAATATATACTCCTAAGGTATATCTTGTTTCTTTAAATATTGATGGGGTTAAATTTTCTTGCATAATTAAGGATTTGCAATTTCATCCCGTTAATGACAATTTATTACATATTGATTTTCTGGAAGTTTTTGAGGACAAGCCTATTGTTATTGAGCTTCCTGTTAAGCTTGAAGGTAGGGCAGCAGGTGTTATAGCCGGCGGAAGGCTTCACCTTGAACAAAGGAAATTAAAAGTGAGAGGTTTAATTAAGGATATACCTGATGATTTGATTATTGATATTTCTCATTTAGCTATTGGTAAGAGTATTCAGGTTGGCTCACTTTCATTTCCTGATCTTGAATTATTAAACCCGAAGAACATGGTTGTTGCGGGAGTTAGAGTGATAAGAGCTGTTCTTGATCCATTGTTGGATGAGGAAGATGAAGAAGAAGGAGAAGAGGGAGAAGAAGGAGCTGAAGGAGAAGAGGGAGCTGAAGGAACAACAGAAACATCTGAAGAGCAAAATTAGATTTGTTTCCATATATTTAAGCCTCCATATTATTTTATATGGAGGTTTTTCTATTTATTGTTACTTGCTTTTGAATTATTTACTCTTATTATTTTTGTATTAAGAATTAAAATGAAATGGATCAGCCATGTTCAGATGTTTGTTAAATTTATTCCGGGGTATAAAAACCGAAAAGGAGATAATTTCGTCTGATATGAAATATCTTATAATAGGATTGGGAAATATAGGTCCGGATTATGCACATACACGGCATAATATTGGTTTTGATATTTTAGATGCTTTAGCTGAAGAAGCAAAGGTTGAATTTGAAGATAAACGCTATGGATTTGTTGCCAGATTCAAACATAAAAGTCGTCTTTTTATCTTATTAAAACCTTCAACTTACGTAAATTTGAGTGGAAGAGCAGTTAACTATTGGATGCAAAAGGAAAAAATTCCCCTTGAAAAATTACTTGTTGTTGTTGATGATCTTTCTTTACCTTTTGGTAAACTCAGAATTAAAGCCGGGGGTAGTGATGCAGGGCATAATGGTTTAAAGAGCATTCAAAGTGTATTGGGGCATAATCGCTATGCACGACTGCGTTTTGGAATTGGTGACAATTTTTCTCGAGGGCGTCAAGTTGATTATGTATTAGGGAAATGGACTGCTTCAGAAAAACCTGAATTACCGGCTCTTTTTGAAAATGCTCTGCAAATGATAAAAAGTTTTGCTACTATTGGTATCACACGAACTATGAATGAGTATAACAAAAGATAAAATGGTACGAATAGATAAATTTTTATGGGCAGTGCGCTTATTTAAAACAAGGAGTTTATCATCCCAAGCATGTAGAAAAGGAAAAATTTTGATGGACGAAATTACTGTTAAGCCTTCAAAAGTGATAAAATCAGGAGATGAGTTTAAAATTAAAGATGGCCCTATATATAGGAAGTATCTGGTTTTAGATCTTGCTGAAAAAAGAATGGGAGCCAAACTCACCCCCGATTTTATCAAAGAGATAACCGCAGCTGAAGATCTTGAGCTCTATGAGCTTACAAAACTTGCTAATAAAATGAACCGCCAGCGTGGTACCGGACGACCTACAAAAAAAGAACGAAGAGATCTGGATAGTTTTTTTGAAAATTCAGCGCATTAAAATCCACTACAATTAAATTTTCTTTTAAATATATATTTTATGATTACAGCCCGGGAAAAAAGAAAGAATAATATTGCTGAATATCTGCTTTATATGTACCAGGTTGAAGACCTTATAAGAGCCAATAATTGTGATATTGAAAAAATAAAGGAAACAATAGTTCCTTCATATAATATTGATGATGACCAAAAGGCCGAGCTTATCCATTGGTGGGAGAACTTAACTGAAATGATGAAGCTAGAACATTTGGAAGAAAGAGGACACCTTCAAATTTTAGTAAATACTGTTAATGAACTGAATTCTTTGCATGGTTTTTTAATGAAACAAGACGATCAGTCGCAATACCAAATGTATTTCCGGCAAATAGTCCCATTTTTAAAAGAGCTCGAACAAAAAACCCAACCCAAAGCTTCAAATGATATAGAGTTAATGCTTAGTGCCATATATAACTCTTTCTTTTTAAAATTAAAAGGCAGTGAAATTAGTGGAGCAACACAAACAGCTATACAGGCATTTGCACGGTTTTTGGCATTATTATCAGAAAAATATAAGGAAGAGCAGGATGGCAAATTTATGCCTGAATAGAATTTAAGAATGAGGAATGTAGCAAGTTTTTCTCTTGCCAAAAAAGAGATAACGGTTTTTAGAAATTAAACGATACAATAGTGAAATAACCCTTTTTGGTAAAATACTTGCAACTTTTCCACAAAAACGCCAAAATCCTTTTGTAAGATCAAGCAGAAACAAAATGGCCGGAGCACCGCTGATAATTTCGCCATTTACATTTATCACAATAACTTCATCGGGCTGTAAAGCTAATTTATGTTGCTGCAGAAGTATCTCACCCCGCTCTGATTGCATAGCTATTACATCAACCTCACCTTTTAGCTTTTTTATAAGTTTTTGTGCAAATGCACTGCACAGAAAGCAAAAGCCATCAAATAATATTTGTGTGTTTTGTTTATTCATATTTCATTAATTCTCAGGAAATATAATTCTAAGTCGTAAGAATACAGCTATATTTTCCTGATTCATAATATAAAGATGTAACATTTCTTGTAAATAAATGTTGTACCTGCCAATGTGAAAAAATCACCAACCTTGCTTGATATCTGCATAGTTGGGAAAAATTCATTATATTAAACACTTGTTAGTCCAAAGTCTTACGAAATAGTGGAAATATATGGTTCCACTTCTTTTTGGTCAACTGATCTGGGATTCCTTATATCTGTTGTATATCGTGAGTTCTATGCTGAAATAAATATCAAATGCGAAAACAAATTATCTTTTTTCGAAAAGAAAAACAAATTACTTGGATTCCTCGTTGAGTAAATGAAGAAATTTTTATCATATAGTGGTATTGTTTGTATAATCATAGTGATATGCAGTTGTGACAATCTGTTTGAATACAGTCCTTACGATACCAATGTTCCCGCATCGATTATCAATATAAAAAATGCCGAAAGGATATCTAAACAAGCGAATACAGATGATACCCTTAGATTTGCCCTGCTTGCTATACACATACTAGATACGATGATCTTAAAGATGCTGTTCATAGCATTAATCAGCAAACAGACTTGCAATTCGTTGTATGTTGCGGCGATATTACAGATTGCGGACTTAGCCGGGAATTTTTATGGTACAAAGAAATTATTGACAAATGCAAATATCCTGTTATAACCGTAATCGGAAACCATGACCACAGGTCTAACGGACATAAGATTTACGAACGTATGTTTGGCCCGTCTAATATGACTTTCACATGCATGGGATATAATTTTATCGTATTCGACGATGTCGTATGGGAAAATAGCAACAAATCGCCCCGATTTGATTGGTTGCAGGCAGAACTCACAAAATCTGATGCTCCGTCTGTATTGCTGACACATATTCCTCCCTGGGCAGATCAATTGGAAGGCCAGTACAATCTTACCTTCGCCGGCATAATTGCCGAAAGCAAGCTTATTCTTTGCCTGCACGGGCATAACCACTCATTTTGCAGGAAGATCTATGCCGGAGTCCCGGCTATCGTTGCAGATGATATAGCAGGAAGAGAATATTATATCGTTAAACTTTACGATATGCTTTTTGAAATTGAACATTTTAGCTTTTAAATTTATGTTGTCAAGAGTATTCAAATTTTATTTCTTTTGGTTTTTAATGATGCATCCACTATATGCAAAATGTTGCGATACATTGGAGATAGAAGAGAAACCGCACAATATTCAGTTGCAGTATGCGGGTAATTACGGCTTATTTTCTCTTGGCGTAGGCAAATCGTACCTACAAGATAAATTAAATGCCTTTTTAATATACGGCTACCTGCCAAAGGGCATGCACGGGGTTACTGTCCATACTTTTGCACTTAAATCAGTGTATAATATTGCTTCTTCTAATTTATCAGATGGGGCCTATCTGGACTACTATAAAGGCCTTGGAGTAATATATGGCATCACACGCAATACCTATCTAAAATACCCGGATTATTTCCCTGATGGATACTATGAGTTTCCTAATGCCTTACACCTATCTTTGTTTTTAGGTTTGAAGCTAAATCTCGGAATTATAAGTACTATGTTTAATTCAATATCATTTTTTGCAGAACTGGCTACGCTTGATTATCAGCTTTGGTCTGCTGTTTCAACTAAGTATGTAAGTCTGACGGATATATGGAATGTCAGCTTTGGATTTGTATTTACAATTTAATCCAAATAATATTTATTTTAGTGCTTTATGCTCATTTCATTAAACCTAGACCTGACTTAAATAAAATAATTATGAAAAAACTATTAATTTTATTGGTACTTGGAATATTAATATCATGTACTAATGACGAGAGCAATGATTTCAGTATCCCTAAAAAAGTTATTATTGCGGGTAGAGTTGATAGTATCGACCCTGACAACCTTGATTTGTTCTTATATGTGAACAGACCGGCTTTTAATTCCATAGAAATTTTCACTAAAGCCGACTCAAGCGGATATTTTAATTGTTCTTTTGAAAGCTATACTCTTACAGATGTATGGCTAAGGTATAAAACCAACTTCCTTGTTTTGGTGCATCCCGGCGATAGTATCTATGTAGAGTTTGATGGGAAACCCAACTCTCGGCCACAGATTCTTGAAACAATTAAATTTAGCGGTAATAGAGCTAAGGCTAATCAAGATGCTGCAAAATTTCAATTCATGTATTTCTCAAGCCCTTTATATTATGATTGGGATACTAAGGAGCAAGCAAAACAAAAATATGATGTTGACCAATATTTGATGTATCTCGATACCCTTCAAAAGCGCATAGATGAGTTGTATAACGATTTTCTTGATAAAGTCCATCCTGATAAAATCGTTAAAAGGTGGGCGAAAGCATATATAGAACAAGACTATTACGATGCTTTAGCCTGGTACCCGAATGATTACTTAAGGGCTAATAATTTAAAGAGGGGAGAATGGTCAGTACCTGATGAGTACTTTAATGCACTTTTAAAGGGATTGCCTGTAGAAAAAGATATGCTTATAAGCGGATATGCCTTATCCGGGTTTGTTAATAGATTTCATTACTATTATTCAACAGATAAAATTTGGAATGAAGAACAAAATAAACAATACAGAACTCCTGAAGGATACTACCTTACAACTGCCGAAATTTCAGATTCCATAAATATTAATGGTATAATAAAATATACACCGGATACCCTGTTGAGGCAAATGGTTTTAGCAGAATACTTCCAACAGAATTTTGAAAGATCAGACATAAACGTTTATGAGGAGTATAAAAATATTGTAGATAAATATATTGTTGAACCTTTCATAAGAGAGCCTTTGGATAAATTATATATAGATTTAAAAAATCGTATTGAAAACCCCGTATTAGCATCAGATGCCATCATTAATAAGCCGGAAAATACAACAGCAAAACAACTTATTGATTCAGTTTTGATAACTAACAAGGGGAAGGTGATCTATTTAGATTGTTGGGCCACATGGTGTGGACCTTGTAAAGCGGAAATGCCACAATCAAAAAGTTTAATGGAAGAGCTTAAGGATAAAGATGTGGTTTTTGTTTTTCTATGTATTGATTCAGAAGAAGACCTATGGAAGGCCAACTTAGCAGAATTCCAAATTGGCGGACAACATTACTTTCTAACGAGAGAACAAAGTGTCGATTTAAGAGAGGCTTTCGATATTCAGGGAATCCCCCATTACTTTTTAATTGACCAAGACGGAACAATAGTAGAAAAAGGCTCACATTTAAGACCCTATATCGTGAAAGACAAAATTTTAAGCATGCTTGATAAATAAGTTTTTTATAAATATAAAGCTCAATTTACCGGTATCACCTCTGCATACATTGAAACTTCTTTTTAATGTACCCAAAGCATCCGGATTCAGTCATCAGTGAACAGCCAATAGTTATCAGCAAAATGTTGAGATTGTTTAGGGCTACGTCGTTTAGAGGGATTTAGTTATGAGTTTTTAATGTACTCAAAGCATCTTGCTTTGAGAAATGGCATGAATACGTCGGGTTTAACAGGTTCAACCACCGTGAAAAACAATTTAGGCGTTTCGACACCGCTCTCCGTATTCTATGGTTAATCCAAATTATTTTATAAATATTTTATTTTTTCTTTTCAACAAATATATGTCTTGTTCGTTTTTCGGCAAGGCCAA